>JASLWR010000016.1 GCA_030740765.1 Thermoplasmatota archaeon | reverse complement strand
GAGCATAGCCATAAGTTGCTCGAACTCGATAGGATCTGTTTTCAGTGCCTCGATTATCCAGGATTACTGCGAGATTTGATCGGAGTGATCGATTACTTCAGGAACGATCTGGGATATTACGGTCCGCTATCGGCATCAGTGAACCCATTTTCTGCAAAAGGGCTTCTTGAATTAAAAAGGGCCGGTCTGGATAATGTTTCGATATCCCTTGATGTTCCCACGAGGGAACTTTATAAAAAGATAAAAATCGAAGGAGTTATGAGTGCCGATCCTCAGCGTGATGGCCCGGATGCTTGCCATGAAGAAAAAACCTTCGATTTAGCGCTCGCAACCCTCGAAGAGTCAGTCCTTGTGTTTGGTGACGGGAAGGTTACCACCCATCTCATAGTAGGGCTTGGAGAGAATGACATGGAAATGATCGAGCGAATGCACTGGCTGATAAATAGAAAAATCAAAGTCGGACTTTTCGCGTTCACACCACTGGCGGGCACACCTATGCAGGATAGACCACCTCCCTCTGTAGGCAGATACAGGGCGATCCAATTATCGTATTATCTGCTGGCGGCAAGCCGACTTGATATGAATATATTCAAATTCGGGATCAGCGGGAAACTTGTTGGTTACAATCTGGAAAATTTACCAGAGGATATTCGTGGTGAAATATTCGAAAAAGATATTTTCAGAGGGGGGTGTTTTAGAACGTCCGGGTGTCCCGAATGCAGCAGACCTTACTATAATGAGCGACCGGGGCAGACACCATTCAATTATCCCCGGGCTTTGAGTCCCGAGGAGATCGAAGATGCCAGGACCGCGATAAGGGAGTACCTCGCCAATGTGCCAAATGCTCAAAAATGAAGTGAATCTCCTAAAACCCAAGTTTGACAGTTGATACCACCTCTTACCCCTTTAGGCTACGCTGATTTTATTCGAAAATTCCATTTGACAGTTGCAGAAAAAAGGGGTAAAAAAGCTCTTTTCATTAAGAAATTGCCTGGTTTTCCCTTAAAACACATAGAGAAATGGGGACAAAATTCAATAGAATATATCGATTTCCTATGTTTCCTTCCATTTCCTCCGCAACTGTCAAACTCATTGGCAATATTTGCTTTGAAAAATGGTCCGAACAACCTACCTGGCTACTCTCCCAAACTTCTGTCAAATTCTAATGAAAATTATTCATGAAAAAACGAAAAACAACCCTGATCTACGGATAAAGAACTTTGAAAATGCATGAAAATGTCAAACTTGGGCTAAAACCAGAAAACCATCTCTTTACTCTATCCTTTTCCTCCGGTCAAAAACATAAAAAATCAGATTGCAGATTAAATCGTGATCGGCGAAACAACTATGACACTGGAAAATTTACTTCTTCTCGTCCTCACTCGTTGCAGATTCATCGGGAAGTGGGTTTATGGAAACGAGTGCGCTTCCATTACCCCCGCGTTCTTCATAATTATCCCGATCTTTCCCGGACCCCTTCACCATCAACAAGACGATACAGATTATTATCACAAAGACAACGATAAATATCACGATCCACATCATATTTGTTCTGCTTTCGGGATCATCTGCTTCTTCTTCGATAACGTATATTGCATCTCTCTTGAGAATCTCGAATTCATCCACTACCTTCCTCTGCCCGCCCCTTACCTGCAAATGTTCGAAATGAAGAGTGCCGTCCAGTGATACGGATATCCTTGAATATCCGAACTCTTTCTCCATATATGCGGTCCAATCTTTTGGGTACGAGGAATACTGGGGAGCCCCGGCACAACCGTCCACAATGTATACGGGAACGGGGGGATCATCATAATCAGACTCGTTGCGGTCCATGACCTCTCCCGTTTGGTCCAGAGGATAAAAACGCTCGTATATGTGCATGTGGCCCGCGAGCACCAGGTCCACCCCGTACTGGTCGAAAAGAGGACATAAGTACTCCTTCACATCCTGATCGCCTTTTCCTCCCGAGGTGAACGGAGGACGGTGAAACATCACGATGATCCATTTATTTTCCTCATCTTTCGAGACCCGCTCGAGATCATTCACCAGCCAATGGTACTGGGGGCTTTCCGGTGAAAAATCACCGTCAGTGTCCAGACTGATGATATGCGCGTTAGAATAATTATATGAATACCAAAGCTCGTTCCCGGGAAAGGCGAACTGTCCGAAATAATTCGGTACGACCTCGGAACTGGAATAATCGTACTCGTGGTTGCCAATGGATTCCATAAATACCGTTTCCCTTGATACTATACTCAGTATGTCAAACCATTTCTCCCATACTAATTGCTGGTTGGGATTGTATATGTTGTCCCCCAGAAAGTGTATGAAATCATATTTATCTTGGTTTTCCCGGATATCGTCCTTCATAGACTGGACAACCATCTCCCAACCGTTCAAGTCGTCATTGTTGTTGCCGGGATTCCTTGAATCACCTATGACTAGAAAGCTGAAATCCTCCGGAATCTCCGGTGCCGTTCTGAAAGTAAAATCCCCGCTCCAGTACCCGGGAGAGCCGCACCTGTAATGATACTCCCTGCCCGCTTTTAATCCACCAAGCTTCACCTGATGAATGTAGCCATTTGCCCAATCCGGTTTGCTCGATACGTTTTTCTCCGAGGAGCCGTATCTGAGGTCCGAACCGTATTCCACGATAGAATCCGTCATCCCCGCCGTCTCCCACATAACGGTCAGTTCAGTCCGCGGGTCTCCCTCCCAGCTCAGGTGTATACGAATGGGTGTGTGATCGCTTTCGCCTGCTGTGGGTTTCATCGATAGGGGGATCGAAAGGATAAAGACCAATACTGACAGCAATATTATTTTAATTACCGAGTTCATGTCGTTCTTCTCTCCTGCAGCTCAACCGAAATGTGCATACACACATATTAATTGTGGCGAATAAATTAAGAGGAGTTATTCGCTTTTATCTTTTGCTAATCTATTCCCGAATCTATCGAATGTATCTTTAAAGTATAACGGCACCCACAGGGTGGAGACGAAAATAAAAATCACACCCGGTATGTATGAAATTATAAGAAAACCATCATAGGTTACACTGCTGAAAAATATTAGCGTCAGAGGTATGAAAATGATGAGGTTGATCACAGTAAAATAGGTAAGATACCTTTTCTTTTTCATATTTGTTCGATATCCGGTTGCTAGGTAGAAAATGAGCATGTAATAAATCGTGTCAGTGATGAAATCGATCCCGTTAATAAGATTATTCAAGGGTGTGGACAGGTTTTCCTTCCTTAACGGGCCAAGCAAAAACTCGCTGGTGGATATGGGAAAAAATGTCTTGACGCCCACAAGATAGAAAAGGTCGAGAACGGTGTGTATTGCCATTCCAACTCCCAGTGCTAAAATGAATGTATAGAGGTATTTACGATTTTTAAAACTGAATATATCTTTATCATCATTTTCCTTTTTCTTAACCAGTATTAGAAAGCCAACGAGACCCACCAGAATGATTGGTACTATTCCAAAAATCGAGTGAGTGAAAGTTCGATGAATTAATTTCCCTGCTCCTGTGTCGAAGGTAACGAGAAAGGATAAACTGGAAAGAATGAGGTCGGTGTCGGGTATTACAGAACCGAAAATCAGCCCGTAGGAAATGGCTGCGAGAACGGTTTTAGAAGCTTTCGAGCGCAGGACGTAAGTAACAGCTCCGGCTATGGCAAAATTCACAAGAAAGTGAATACCGATTGGGGGCATTGAAATCACGGATTCCGATATAGATGACCCGAATTGATCGGAGTGATATATCCTTTTTGCTGAAATTTATATACTATTCTCTATTCAAACCGGAAACTCTCCTGTTCCCTCAGTTCTTATTCCCATCATCAATTTTATCTCGTCGATTCTTGAATTTGGTCCATACCACCAAAAACGTTGGCAATATGAAAACCGATGAGAGAAAACTGAACAGAATGGTCAGGGCGGTTATTCCACCGAACTGCTGCAGCGGGGGCAGGGTTGCAAATACAAGAATGCCGAAACCGGTCACAGTGGTGATGGTGGTCCCAAAGAGAGCAGTACCCGTGTGGCCCACGGTGCTCTTGATGGCCTTGTCAACGTTATCAAACCGCTTCAAATCCTCAAGGAACCTGGACGTAATATGAATTCCATAATCGATTCCGAGCCCTATTGTAAGGGAAGTGACCATTAAGGTCATAACGTTGAGAGAAATATCTAGAACATACATAGTCCCCAGGATCCATATGACGCACAGAGTAATGGGTATCAGTGTTATTATCCCCAGAGCAAAGGATTTCCACTGTATCCAGAAGATGATTGTCAGAATCGAGAAACATACGATCAACGTAATACCCAACGACCATAGAAGACTTGAATACATAGTATCACGCATGTTCTTGATAATCACGGTATTTCCTGTTAACACGGTGTAATCGGCCAACTCGGCTAGAGGCTTGATGTCTTTCCCCAATTCCTCTTCCATTTTAGCAATGTTATCATCGCTAGTCTCTTCCACCGTCACTGATATTTCGAGTATGGTACCGTCATAACCCACTCCCGGAGTGAAATGGAGTATTGTCTTTACTGAATCCGAGGAATTGGGATTCGCATACAGCCAATCATAGAGAACCGTAATATCGGCACCGCTTGCGTTAGTCCGGGGCACCCCACTATCAAGCATAATTTTTTCATACAAAGCCTCGAATTCCGTGGAGTAGAACATATCGGGAACTCCGGCCTTGGTTTCATTGGTTGCCCAATCTGACATGAACGAAAGTATCGACTGAACCTTTGGTTTGTCGCTATTAACAATGACCGTAGTGTCATCTTTCATGTTGCTGACGGATTCATCCAACCTGGCAAGCAGTTGAGGGTCTGTTACATCGTTTTTAACCAGGACAAACACGCTTTCACCCTCTATATTGGGCATTTCGAATTCGTTCATCAAAAAATTGATGTCTTCGGTGATGTCCAATCCGTCCGGTAGAAAATCATTAAAGTCGAAGGTTGTCCTTACATTCAATGCCCCTACTAAAGCGCCGGAGCTTATGCCTATAACTATCAATATGACTATAACGGGATGATGCTCGGCCCCGATGGCGCCGGCACCCAGGATTCTGTCAAACAGGGTAAGTCCTGACTTTTTCCGAGATCGGGGTGCCGGACCAGCTTTATCATTTCCATTTCCAAGCCTGCGCAGATCTCGTGCCTGCTTGCATGCGGGGACGAAGGTGACCATAATAATAAAGCTCGATACGATCCCCAACGCACTAAGCACTCCAAATTCCCCAAGTAGTTCCATGGGTGATGAGAGGTTGGACATGAATGCGATCACAGTGGTCAGTGTGGTGAGTAGTAGAGCCATTCCAACGTACCTGATGGTCTTTCGGATGGCGTTATGTATATCTGTACCCTTATCCAGTTCTTCTCGATACCTCATGGTGATATGAATGCCGTAGTCGATTCCCAAGCCGATAATAAGCACGGGAATTATGACCGTCATGGGATTGAACGTGAAACCCATGGCAGATCCGAATCCATAAACCCATATAATTGCGAAACCCAGAGCGAGGAGACTGATGATCATATCGAATATATTTCGGTATATCAGAGCCAGAATGACTATAATAAGGAAAAAGGCGGTGGGAATAAGTATCATGGTCGAAGTCACACTAGCCTCCATTATCTCGTCGCTCATTAATGTCTGACCCATTACGGTCATGTCCGTTTCTGCAAGGTCCGTCCCCTTCACTATCTCATCCATTTTCCTTTCCGCATCGGTGAACTCGTTATCCTCGGCACCGTGTCCCGCCACCGTCCCTGTGCTGTTCAAGTTAACAACTATCAAGGTGCCTTTCGCCGAGAAATGACCATTTTCAGGATCGAAATCCTTGGTAAGCATCATGGATAAGGCACCCTTTATCTCTGGAGGGGTCATATCGGAATTGAACGACTTCTCGAGCATTCCCTTGATCTCAGAATTTTGAGCACTCCGGAGAACCTCGATCTTATCTGCCATGGTCGGTGTAGTGTTATTTTTCGGGATCAAAAGCATCTGGGAGATCATGTCTGCAATTGAATTGAAGCTATGTACGGGCATTTCGGGAGTGGCAAGTGCAAGTATTACCATCTCGTCCGCAGCGAATTTCTGCTCTATCACGAGGATCTCAGCGAGAGCATCGGCGGTCAAAACATCCGAACCCTTGGATTTGACCACTATGGAAATACTATTCGTTCCTCTAGAGTATTGGTTTTGGATCTCATCAAGTGCTCGGCTTTCATCCGTTTCGGTCATAAATGCTTCTTCGGAATAGTCAGAATCGATCCCTTTTAAGCCTATGAATAATGTGGCAACAATTGTAGCCAAAACTACCGCTATAATGGTAATTTTGGGATACTTGGAGACAATTTTTCCTGTATATTCGGTAATCATTGATATCACTCTTTTTCCATCATATAGGAAATACCGACTATCCCGTCGATCTTTTTCGTCAGTTTTGTGAACTAATTCCTTTTCTTTTTTGGGGCTGCTTTTTCTAAAAAAGCAGTTTTGGTCCGCTTTTTTTTCTAAAAAAAGAGGTTTTTCATAATTCATTAGAACTTTTTTAATGGTGTTAGCTGGATCAGTCTGTTGATAAAGCGTCGCTTATGGCCTTGTGGAGTATATCAAATCCTTTCATGACCATTTTTTTGTCTTCGGGTGTCATTGGTTCCAGAATGGTGGAAACCTCTCTTATAAACAATGTAAATGTCTCGGACATTAGGACTTCACCTTTTTGGGTTATTCCAGCATGGACGACCCTGCGGTCCTCTTTTGACCTTTCACGATTTAGCAATTCTTTTTTTTCGAGTTTATCAACGATACTGGACATGGTGGGAGCGCTTACATGATGCGCCCGGGCCAATTCGCTTATGGTCATTGGTCCGTGGGAGACCATCTTTAAAATATGAAGTTGGTTCGGGGCGATGCACATCTCGTGGGGTTGCAATCTATTTTTTACGGCATGGGCAAACAGGTGCATAACCTGTATCATGCGCTCGGCCAGTTCCTTCGAGTAGATGGCTTCATCGGTCACGTGATCACCGGATAACTTAGAACGTCTAATAGTTAGCCTACCTAAATGTTTGGTGGTATAAATAAATTTCTGGAAAAATGAGAATGGAAAATTCAAACACAGAAACAATCATCATGGGATACGTCTTCTCATGAACAGTGGCGTGGTAAGTATCAGATCCGATTTTTTATCTGGATCATCCATAGGAATAAGTACTTTTACCCTAGATCCGATTTGATCCTTTTTCATTCGTACATGGGCGGAGTCGCCGAATTTTTCAACCCTCGCCACGAAAGTCCGTTGTTCTTCATTAAACTGATTGAATTTCATTCTCATCATCGAAACAACAGCAACTACAATTAATCCAATTAAAATGAGCATGATTGCAGTTGTAGCTATTGCAGCAAAACAGCTTGTTGGTTTCTCCTTGATCTCGATAGAAATTTTCTCCGTATCTACATTGCCGTCATAATCGGTGACCCGTACCCAGAAAACGTAAGTTCCGTGCCACTCTGGTTCCCCCGAAACAGATCCATCTTCCGATAGATATAATCCGGGCGGCAGATCACCTCCTACCTTCTTCCAGTTATATGATCTGGACCCCTTCGTTGCTTCCAGTTCAGTCGAATACTTATTCCCGACAACTCCTGGCGGTAGAACATTCCTCGTAATTTCTGGATTGTTGGATTCCTGCCACCGGGTTGAACCATTATAAAGGCAGACCTTACCGTTCTGAATTTCAATGGAGATATTAGGATTATTATCAACGTTTGGAAGGACATTGGCTACGCTAATAATCAGCAGTATAAGCATGACTATTGCCGTTACTGACCTTTGCATTGTTCCCACCAAACATTAGACTTTGTACTCGATTGCATTTACAATTTCCCTTTTTCAATAAACTTAATCGTGCCGATTTCTCCATGGAAATATTCTTTTGAACCAACTGTCCTTTTCCTCCTTCAAGATGACAACCTTGACCATCTTGCCTACGTATTCTTTATCTATCAGAAAATGAGCCGATTTTCCCCATTCTTCCACAACGGTTTCCAGAATATGCGGTTCTTTCTTCTTCCTCTCTCTCTCTTCTTTTATGGCCATAACTACAAGGAAGATAATAGCAAATAAAATCACAGCGATTGCTGCGATAAGCATCGTGGTTGACGGTTCTGCTTTGATATTGACTGAAAAAATTTTTGTGTCAATACTTTCATTTAAATCGCTCAGTCGGACCCCGGAAGTGAATCTCCCTCCAGTCTCGGGTTCTCCTGAAATAATACCCTTTTCAGAAAGATGGAGGCCAGGGGGTAGTTTTCCCGATACTATCCTCCAGGAGTAAAAACCGGCTCCGCCTTTAGCTTCCAGCTCAAGCGAATATTGAACTCCCACATGGCCCTCCGGCAGGTTCGTTGTTGTTATGCTTGGATTGTCTAATTCACCTGATCTGGTTGTGGAATTCTGACTATGGTTAAAATTATTTGGCATTTCGATAGAGTTGTTTCTGGCTTTTTCCGGCGGAGATAAAAAATTCGGTGTGATTATGAATAGCAGTATGACCATGATCAAAACCGGTGTCGTACGGTTCATAAACGTCACTTTGCCTTACCCCTTGATTATATATTGAAAAAACTTGCTTATATAACCTCTTATTATAATTACAAAGAGGACACAGATTTTTTACCGCCTCACTGTTTCGTCGGACCATATGTTTTCTATGAATTTATTTGTTCTCTACTGTATCAGTTTTGGCGATCACTCGAAGATAATTGGGCATTCAAACTTAAAAACTTCTGATTACCATTTCGGGCCGGTAAAGTTCATAATAATAACTCACCTCCTCGTGCGCCTTGGTAAAATAAACTTTTTGGGGAAAAACACTTCGAGGATTGTACTATAAATTATAAATACTTGTAAACTAATATATTCAATATGACGATGCGACAACATAAAGGAGTTGTGCTAAATGAACTGCGGAAAATGCCATAAGGATAATCTAAAAAACACGAAATTCTGTTTCTTCTGCGAAGCTGAGCTGCCAAGAGAGCTTCGAATACCAATCAACCGGAAGATCGTTACCCGTCAGGCCAATAGATGGGTGAGAGGCAGAAAGTACGTTCCTACTTGAAAACTCAAATATTTTGACATCTATTTGCTTGAAACTATGGTGAGCAATTAGGGTCACCTTCATGTGAAATTCAAGGGAATCCATGTTCTTTTTTATGGGCCTGGGTCCTGAAAACTTCAACATACTTTTTTCCATATATATCAAATCCGTTTTTTGGAGAAATCCCTTTCAGATATCGACTCAAATTAAATCCTTCTCCCGTTATAATCTCATCAAACAGGTTTGGGCAAACAATAATTAACAAAATAACGTTCAGGGGACCAATGAACTCACAAAAATATTCCGTCATCGCCAATCCCTTTGCCGGAAAACACGATGTGAAAGATCGAGTTTCTTATCTAACAAATGAGCTGAAACAAGCGAATATTGTTTACAAAACGTTCTATACGGATACACCCCTCCACGCTTCCGAGATCGCAAAACGCGTATCGAAAAATAGTTCGGCCATTCTGGTCGTGGGTGGTGACGGGACTATAAACGAGGTCATAAGCGGCATGATGAAGTGCGGAGCTAGGGCAAAAATTGGAATCGTACCCTCGGGCTCCGGAAACGATCTTATAAAACCGCTTCTCATAAGCCCGGAGCTCGAAAAGAGCGTTTCGACTATCATAAAGGGTACAACGAAAAAGATCGACGTCGGGCGCTGTAACGAAAGATATTTCATGAATATCATGGGTGTGGGTTTCGACGCGGCGGTGGGAGCGCGGATGCACCAGCTTCGATGCAAGGCTAAAACGAAGAAAGGGAAATCGTTCTACTCAAAAGCTCTGTTTCATACCATCATGCATTACAAGAGTATTCCCCTTAAGGTTGAGATCGATGGTAAAAAGTACCATAAGAAGTTTTTTTTGGTGAGTATCGCAAACGGGACAACCTTCGGTGGGGATTTCGTGATAGCTCCCATGGCGGATATTTGCGATGGCTCTCTTTGTCTGGTAAGTATCGAATCCATCTCGAAGATAAGGTTCTTCATGCATCTCAACAAGGTGAAGAAAGGTAGAATTTTAAAATTACCGGAAGTGGATTATGAAAAATGCAAAAAGCTTACTATTCGCTCAACTGTCGAGATAGTGGCTCAGTTGGACGGCGAGTATTATTGCGCGAAGAAGTTTGATATTTCTGTTATACCGGCTGGATTGGAGGTATTCGTTCCCGTAATAAAATAGTTAATATGGGATTATCGTCATTCAGGCAAGTCAGCGAAGGAATGAAAATGAAGATAACCACAATTTGCGTCCCCTGTCTTCTGGAGCGTATCCGGTACCAGTCCGAGTTAAAAGATACAAAAAACGGGCCGGATATCATTAAGGCGTGCCTCGAAATTCTGGCCGAAGGATACGATCCCGACGTGTGCTCTGCCGAACTGGCCACCATCGTCCACAAGAAAAGCCACGACATGCTGGGTTTCGATCCATACTACGAGATGAAGGAAGAATCTAACCGTGTGGCGGTCTCACTTCTACCGCGAGCCAGAGATTTCATCCGTAACAGTTCCGATCCGCTGGAATCGGCGATGGTGGTTTCAGTTACAGGTAACGTTATGGACTTTGGTATATCTGAACGGTGGAAGACTCCCTCCGCTCTCTCGGATAATTTCGATTTATTACTGTCGGAAGGTCTCGGCCACAACGACCTTGACCGTATCAAGCCGTACTTAAAAAATGGAAATAAAATAATTTATTTTACCGATAACTGCGGCGAGGTAGTGCTGGACCAGCTTCTGTTGGAGCACCTCAAAGAGCGCGGCTGCCGGGTGGTTTTGGTTGTAAAGGGAGAGCCGATACTCACCGACGCCACCATTAAGGACGTTGAGGAATTCCAGCTGGGAAAGATTGTAGACCGGGTGCTTACAACAGGTGTATTTGCCGTGGGATTGGATATGAATAACATTCCTGCGGACTTGCTTAATGAAATAAATTCGGCAGACTTGATAATATCCAAAGGAATGGCGAATTTCGAAGCATTTTCCGAAAAAATTCTTGTTGCGACAGCTTTCCTTCTGAGGACCAAGTGTCTCCCGGTAGCCAGCGCTCTCGGTCTCCCGGTTGAAATCAATGCCGCCAAACTGGTACTGCCCGGTTGGATGCCAGAAGAAAGTTAGTGAGTTAAACTTTTCTTTAAATTCATGCTTTCCCACATAAGCACCGTCTCGGTTACGAAATTGAAACAGTACAATGCCCATTTCAGGTTGATCCACCGCTCATCCAGATAATCCGAGATCGTAATGGATACGCCGCTTTCACGGTCCTCATCGTTTATCATTACCGTGGGGATGATCTTTTCAAATAGTTTATATTTGCTGAGGTCCACCTGCAGGGCCATGAGTATGAAATTGTAATCCTGGAACTTGTAATACAATGTATCGGGAGAATCGAGAAAGAACATTGCAGTTGATAGCTCCTGACGCTCCATGAGATAATTCAGCTTCTGCCTCTGTTTCTCGAGAGATATGGAGAAGCCAAGTGCGCACCTCTTTATTGCTTCCTTGTATTCGCCTTTATCTATGTCTCTGAAACATTTTATCAGTTGATTCCTGATCTGTTCGTTATCTATAATGAGATGATAGTCCATTAGCCGAAGAGGTACCTTGAACAGGTCTTCACTGGTGTACTCCAATAGGTTGCCGATCCCTTCCTGAAGGTTGGTGAGAACATCCTTTGCAGGAATAATCTTCGTGGTTTGAACCTCTTTTCTCAGTAGTGTAACGGAAATAATCTCCTTAAGTCCGGTAGGCTCCCTTACGTATCGGTCCCTGTATTCTTTTATTATTGCCAGTACTTCAGCTTTCTTTCTTGAAACCGTATCGTCCCCACCTGGACGGAGATTTTTCTTTTCAGCCAGAACATCTGAAGTGTGAATGTTCAATTTATCAATCAATATCTCATGAACTGTCTTTGCCGCCCTGTATTGGTTCTCCAGGGCTCCGAGGTTGTCTCCCATAAGATTTCCCCGTAGGTCCCTGATGGCGTTATTATAGAACTTCTTGCTGTTGCAGAATTTCTTCAGAGCGATGGCTGATTTCGTCATCATTAACCGAGCAATGAAATCCTTGAATGTTAAACCTTTTGTGGTTTTTCCTCAAGGTATAAAAATATATCTCGTTGAAGGTAAAAAATCCGAAGTAATTATAACTAATAAGGGATGTTTTGGAAAAATGGAACCCCGAGATTTAAAGGGTTCCCGACAAACTTCCTTTTCGGCTGGAGAAATTTGCTCGTGGATCGTACTACTTTTACTTCCAATGGAATTTTCAGTTGGAAGATAACAAAGAATTTTGCCAATGCCGCATCATTAGTAACTAGGATCAATAATATTATCGATCATTGAACTTGGTCATATTATACTACGGAGACACCCTCCGGATCTGCACAATCGCTGAAAAAGTTGAGATAATGTTTTATACCACCAAATAATACTAACTCGTATGCCGGATGAAAAAGACGTGATAGTATCCGTCACAGCCCACGGTATGAAAATGATTTTATTATCTCTCATGATAGGGGTCCTGGTTGTTCCTATAATTATCTCACTCTCTTGGCTCACGACGGAATATTTTAGTCTGGTATCGCAAGCCGAATTTCTTTCCCCCTATCTGGGCAGGGGTTGGATCATTCCTCCCATGCTGCTGGGGGGTCTTGTAGTGGGACTCATAGTCCATCGGCTGGCACCCGAGGCTCAGGGGCCCGGCGCTCATGTTGTCATCGCAGCCTTTCATAAGAGGGAAGGGAAACTCAGAAAGAGGACCGGTTTCATAAAGTTCATTGCCACGATTATAACTGTGGGGTCCGGGAGTCCAAATGGCCTTGTCAGCCCTTCAACCCTTCTCGGGAATTCTATTTCCGGCTATGTCGAGAGGTTCCTAAAAATCGACGATGACAGCAGAAAAACACTTGCGCTTTGCGGTATGGCAGCGGCCTTATCGACACTTCTCGGGGCTCCCTTGGGCGCCGCTGTATTCGCCGTTGAAGTTGTTTACGGTGATCGGATATTGTATCGAAGGTTCTTCTACTGCCTAATCTCCAGTATTGCCGCATATCTGCTGGCTTTATGGGTCGGTTTCCGCACATCAATTATTTTTCTTGGCGGGTCACTCCCGGAAATAAGTCCCGAGATAATGCTCTATGTTATCGCTACAGCTCTCATAGTGACCGCCCTTAACATTCTCTATATCCGATTATACCAGAACGTACACGACTTTTTTCTATCCTGGTCGTGGAAAGGCCGAAACTGGCTAGAACCGTCCATGGGCATGCTAATTGCTGCTGTCCTCATGGCTCCGTTGTTCACCACCATGAGATCAATGGGCGTGGTGGGCGGCGGATACACCAGAATTATAGAATCCACCGACCTTCATATCATAACGTTGACCGGCGTAATCCTGACTGTAATAATTGCAACGGCCTTCATTACCGGTACCGGTGGTAGTGGTGGTCTTTTCATGCCCATCATGTTCATCGGGAACCTGATGGGGCTGCTTATCGCATCGCTAAGCTCTTTTCCACACCCGGTGATACTGGCAGCAGTTGGAATAAGCGCTTCACTTTGTACAACACTCAACATTCCGCTTGCATCGGCCCTCATCTCAATAGAACTTTTCGGGCCTGTCGCTATTCTTCCGTCCGTTGTAGGTGCCCTCATCGGTTACATATTCGGGAAGAAATATACGATATATCACGAGATCAGGTGGAACAAACTGAAATGACCGCAGGACACTGGTTGGGAAGTATTCATACCTATCCATTTACAATTTTTTTCAGCAGCTTTTTTGCATCAGCATAACGGTGGAAATTCTTCTCGTCTTTATGGAACTCACTGGTATGCACCCATGTCTTGTCACCTACGAGTACCTCCCCATGCTTGATATGCAGAAACTCATGGTATAGAATATATTCAACAAGGTACTTCGGTATGCTTGGAGAATCCAGAAATCTTGAGACCACGACCGTGTGGAGATCCCGGTCATAATGGCCGAACCTTCGCTTTGCCCGTCTTAGCGACCATCCGAGCCTGGGCAGTGGGAAATTATCCGGGAAATATTTTATAATCACTCTCCGGGCAATTTCCTCGAGATCGTATTTTTTCCCCTTGGGTGGTAAAATATCTTTACCCCTCCCTCTCTCTAGTCTGATGGTCTTCCATCTCTTCATAACTTCCGGGTTCCGTGTAAAGTTCTTGTAAAGCGTTTCGTCGGCGGCAGTGTTTTTCCGGTTAAGATAGTGCCTTAGCATTTTCCTGCAAACTGCCCGGAACACATTCGGGCTTGCCATGAGATATATGTCGCATATTTTGAAGAAAATTCGCCCTCGTTTCTCCCTTATTGTATACTTGATGGTGGAATATTCATATACGATCAATTTCACCTTTCCCACGTCTAATGATCTGAAACGTTCAAGTTCTTCCGAAAAAAACCTTTTTATGTTCTCCATATCCAAGGTTTCGGATGAGACGATATCGTTCTGTTTATTTTCATTTTCCCCATCGCCCTTTCCACTTTGAGTCTCTTCTAGGGGAAAAAAATCCTCAAGTACCGTATTTTTCAAACGATATCACCTGGCCGCGCTATCTCCTTGCGGGAATTGATTGGAAATATGTATATGGGTGGTTTTACATACATGAACAGCGTATCTATAAATAATATAAATACTGATATTGTAAAGTCGATTGATTTCGGTATAAACAAGTCGTTGATTTATTATTATTGGAATAATTCAAAACAAAAGTGAATACAATGAGAGGCCAGATGTTCAGCGTCCTTATCGGAGTTGTTGTGATACTGGGAGCTTTGCCTTACATCGATATCTTCCCGCAGGCGCCGTCAAGGCATCAAGAATTCGATAAAACCCTTTATGATAATATCATTCCCGGAGTGGATAGTGATGGTGATGGTCTCGGAGATGACCTGGAAACGCCAGACAAGATCGGCACGGATCCTTACAATCCTGACACCGATCAGGATGGTATTGGTGACGGAGTGGAATTTGAATACTGGAATGCGAAACGGGCCGAAGTCAAGTCGGCCATACCCGTTTGGGCGCAGGAGAGATACTCGGATGAGGATACTTCCGATATTGTCGAGAGATTCGGCCCTAAGGGGGATCTGGACAATGACGGGCTAAGCAACATACTGGATCACGATTCAGACGGTGACGAGATCGATGATGGTGAGGAATTGCGTCTTGGAACCGATCCTGCGGATCCCGACTCGGATAAGGATGGTATCCTCGATGGGGAGGAAGTGGAGGCAGGGACCGATCCAACTAGTTCGGAGGATTCCGATGTCGACCAGATGCCTGATGATTGGGAGGAACGATACGGTGTGGATGATCCAAATGCGGACCCTGATCACGATAATAAGACGAACTTGGAGGAATTCCTTGAAGGTACTGATCCAACTCAAGCCGGGAACGGGACTAGTACCATGGGCGATCAACCCCCATCTCTCGAGAACAATTTCTATGATTTGAATTTTAATAAAAAATTGTTTTTCATAGAACCGGGAACCGACCCTTCTTACTGGAGAGAGCAGACCTATGATTTCTATGAGGGAACCAGTTGGAATAATTCTCAAGATACAATGGATTTATATCAGGGCGGAGTGTTGGATGTGGATCCGCTATTGGTCGAAACGACCAATATCAAAACCTTTCGGCTGTTGTTCTGGGGTAGCTCCAGAGGTTATCTCCCCACGGCGCAGAATACGAATATTCTTTTCAACGTGACCTTTTCCACGTCCAACGCAACAAATGAGATATACAGGGATCAGGCCAATAATTTCTATTCACCCGATTACGTCGTTTCGTACCAGTTCTCTCAAAAAGAATTTATTTATTCGCGAGAAACCCTCATGAATGCCACCGTTCCCGTGTCCGCAGAGATGGCGCCCGTCCTCGAAGTACCTAATTCCACAAGGCAGACTCTTACGCAGGAATTAATACCATTTATTCCTAATATACAGGACCGCCCGTACCAACGTGCGCTGAATATTATAGAGTATCTTGATGAGAACTATGCATATAATATCACCACTTCCATGGATGCGGATCGGGATTGGGTCACCCAGTTCCTCTTCGAGACAAAGGAGGGGAAATGTACCGATTTTGCCTCCGCCTTCGTGCTATTGGCAAGATGTCTGAACTTACCTGCAAGACTGGTAGTTGGTTATACTCCAGGGAATCTGGAGAACGGGTACCGGACAATAAGGGAAGGGCATCGCCACGCCTGGGCGGAAGTGCTGTTTAACGAACTCGGCTGGATCGGTTTCGAGACAACGCCTTACAACAATGCTCTTACGGGGGGTACCGGTATCAATTCCGATGGATCCGACCCCACCATTCACACGTGGGACGGTGCTCCTGCCGACGGACACGGTACCAACAAGGGTGTTGAGAAGAATAAGACCAAGGACAGTGATAATGACGGTTTGAACGACTATGATGAGAACAATCTCTATCATACGAACCCTCTGGACCCGGACTCGGATGGCGAAGGACTCTCAGACGGTGCTGAAGTACTAGACAACCATACCGATCCGAATAAAGCGGATACCGATGATGATGGCTTGGACGACTACGAAGAGCTTTATGAATTCGGTACGAATCCCCTGAATCCGGACTCGGACAGCGACGGCCTCAAAGATGGTGAAGAGCGTGACTTTGGCACGGATCCGCTTGATCCGGACACGGATGATGACAGGCTGCTTGATTTACTCGAAGTGAGATATTATCATACCGATCCGTTGACGAACGACACCGACGGTGATCTGATATTTGACTGGGAGGAGCTTTTCTGGGGGTCCGATAAAATGATCACTGATCCTTTGAACGCTGATAGCGATGGCGACGGTTTGGACGATTATAATGAAGTACATCTTAACCACACAGATCCACTTGATCCGGATTCCGACAATGACTGCATCCATGATGGCGACGAGATTACCATCCATAAGACAGATCCTTTAAACCCTGACAGCGATGGCGACGGTGTTTGGGACGGTTACGAATCGTTTTTTTATTTCACGGATCCTTTAGTCATAGATACGGACATTGACGGTATCAGCGACGGCAAGGAGCTATGGTTCAACCTCGATCCTTTGGTGGATCAGGGAAAAACATTACCTCTCGATACCGATTCGGACGGCATACCTGATTACATGGAGGAGATTCTGGGAACCGATTATCTAATCCCGGATAGCGATGGTGACGGGATCGGGGATGGGATCGAAGTATTCTCGTACTTCTTGGATCCTCTGGAGAATGACACTGATGGTGATGGTATCTCTGACTCTGTGGAGCTTTTCACAACCTTCACAGTTCCACACCTGACCGACAGTGACGGTGATGGATTACTGGATCATGATGAGGTTTATATATTTGATACAAATCCTAATTTCCCGGATTCTGACCTCGATGGACTCTCAGACGGGCTTGAGTCCGTTCTCAATGGGACCGATCCAAAAAAGAAGGATACCGACGAAGGATTTATTACGGACGGAAGCGAAATCTGGAACGGGCTTGATCCCCTGGTAAGGGGGGACGATCGGAGTATTGTCGACAGCGATAACGACGGGCTCACCGATGCTCAAGAACTGGTCCTGAATACCGATCCTGCGAGGACGGACAGCGACGGTGATGGTCTCCTGGACGGCGAAGAGGTGTATGTTTATTTAACGGATCCACTGGATAATGATACCGATGATGACAGCCTCCTGGATCGGCAGGAAGTGATGTTCCTGCATACCGCCCCCACATCCGTTGACAGCGACAGTGATGGTATCTCTGACATTGACGAGATCACCCTTAACTTTACGTTTCCGTTATTGAACGATACTGACGGTGATGGACTGCTGGACGGTGAAGAGAGATACACCTATTTTACTAACCCACTGTCGCCCGATACGGATCTTGATGGCCTTGGGGACGGTCTGGAAGAAAATCACGGTACCGACCCGCTGGACTCCGATACCGACGGAGGCGGGGCTTTGGACGGTGTTGAGGTCGACTCGGGGAACCACGATCCCCTTGACCCGGTTGATGACGAGGATCTCGTTGATTCCGATGGCGACGGTCTATCTGACTGGGCTGAGAAAAACGTACATGGTACGGATCCCTTGGATTTCGATACGGACAACGATACTCTGGGAGACGGTGCTGAGATAGATATCCATTTTACCGAACCCTTGAATAACGATACAGACAATGATACGCTTCTTGACGGTGACGAGGTTTTCATTCATAATACTGATCCCCTGCTGAATGACACCGATGGTGAGAACCTCACTGACGGCGACGAGGTAAATATTTATGGGACGAACCCTACGCTTAACGATACGGATTTGGATGGATTGAACGACTGGATGGAAATATTCATTCATCTTACGGACCCACTGTTGACGGACACGGACATTGATGGCTTGAATGATTTTGATGAACTTTTCGTACACTCAACGAATCCTCTCTTGAACGATACTGATAATGACCGGATGGTGGATGGTTGGGAAGTGGCGTACGGTCTTGATCCGTTGAACGATACCGACTCGGATGGAGATGTCGATCTGGACGGTCTTACAAATCTTCAGGAGTACTATAATCTGACGAATCCCATTCTGGATGATACAGACAACGATACACTTAAGGATGGCGACGAGGTGAAATTATACGGGACAAATCCCCTGCTTCCCGATACGGACGGTGATACTCTGACCGATTGGGAAGAGATATTCACCTATAATACCAATGCCACCAATCCGGACACGGACGGCGACAATATGACCGATAACTGGGAATTGCTGTACGAACTGAATCCCAACAATCTTCTCGACCGTGATCTGGATTATGACTATGACAACCTGACGAATTATCAGGAATACCAGCTTGGAACACACCCGAAATTGAATGACACAGACGGAGATAAGTTGGAGGACGGCGAAGAGGTCCAGATCCATCTGACCGATCCATTACTTTCAGATACGGACGGTGATACCCTGAGCGATTATATGGAAGTAAAGGTGCATCTGACCGATCCCAAAAAAGTCGATACGGACGGGGATCTGCTCAACGATAATGATGAACTGGAGCTTTATTCCACCAACCCTCTATTACCGGATACCGACAGCGACGGCCTGGACGATCACGCTGAGATAATGGATCATGGGACCTCGCCGATCCTGAATGACACGGATGGGGATAATCTAACGGATTATGACGAGGTTATTACTCATCTGACAAATCCTCTGATAAACGATACCGATGCAGACGGTCTGGACGATTGGTCTGAAATTTTTGTGTACTTTACCAAACCCAAGGAAATGGATACGGACAAGGGGGGTATGGACGATGGTGATGAGGTGACGCTTGGACGAGATCCATTGGACCCGGATGACGATGAGGAAACAATACCCGATATTATCACACATCCCACTGAAATTCGGTTCACCTCGACACCCGAAACCCTTACAAAGATGGAAGATCGTATTTTCGACGTCAGCGGGAGGGTGACCGACGAGAACGGAACCGGTCTTGTAGGTTCCATTGTGGAGATATACGTGAACAAGACCCTTACCGACCCGGGGAATCTTGTCGGTAATGGTTCAACCGAAGCCAACGGGATATTCGTTGTGAGCTGTGAACTGCTCCGGGGATTGAATACGGGAGAGAACTATCTCAGGGCCAAGGCATCCCGCAAACTGATCGGGTTGGAATTATACAATTTATCCTGGGATGACGGAATCTCCGTTCTGGAGCTCTTCTCTCCCACTATCATCAGCTTTACGACTCCCCCACCGTCTGCCACAGTTTTTGAGGACAAGATGATGAACGGGACCGTATATCTCAAGGATGTGGATAATATTCCCGTCCCGCAAGCCCGGGTAACCGTATACTGGGAGCAGACCCATGTGGGGGATTTCGATACGAACGGCAAGGGATACGCAGACTTTACTCTCATGGTGCCCCACGTTATCGGTAGCAAGAAACTCTATGCCAATTTCTTTGGCTCCCAGTATCTCTATGGCTCCAATACGACCCGTGAGGTGCTGGTATCGGCCGACGGTGTTGAGATATTACTGGACGATGTCATGGAAACCAATGGAAAGAAAGTATTTCTGTGCGGCGAAAGGGTGAACATGTCGGGAGTGGTCTACGGAGTGAACCGGACTCCCGTGGAGGGCGGTGTAGTTATGCTTAAGATAATAGGCAAGGAGGTGGGAAATATAAACATGTTCGATCGACCGGAGTCCACCACTGACGAGAATGGACGATTTTACATATCTTACAAACTGGTGAAGAGTGTGTGGCCAGCTGGCTGGTACAGTGTCAAGGCCGATTTCAAGGGTAGCGACTTTTATCCTTCCAGCGCTTCGCCCAGCAATGAATCCACTTTCTTTATTACGGGCACCACCGATTTTTCTTTTACTCTGATATCAACCGAGAGGGATCGGACCGTGACATTCAAGAGCAGCCTAAAGGATAATACCGGAAAGGGCTTGGTAGGCGAGGAATTGGAGATTTCCTACTTAGGCGGCACCATCCCCCGACGGACGAGTTTCAATGGTGAGTTCACTTTCGAATATGAGGTTCAGGACTCTCACCCGCTGGGGGCAATCGATATATTACTCAACTATTCCGGGAAGGAAGACTCAGACGGGAAACCAAGGTACCTGCCCACCAAAGGTGCAGGGCAGATCATCGTTGGTAGTCCAACCACGGTGGTACTGGATCCTACAAGTGTGAACGTGTCTCGAGGCGATAGCATAACCGTTACCGGTAAATTGCTGGATGATCTGGGGGATCTGGTGGTACGCAAGGATCCCGGTGGGACCGTTTACGAGGCTTGGCTGATACATATCTATATCGGTTCGGTGGAGGTGGGGAACACATCACTCAATGACGGCGAATTCACCTATAACACCATTATACCTCTCACAACGGTCAAGGGAAGGAACGAGCTACGGGTGGGATTCCTGGGGACCAAATCCGGCCACAGGCCCACCGAGACAAAGGTACCCATAAACGTTTTTGCCAACGCCCAGATTGGCATCGAATACACCCCTGTGGGCACCAACAGGACCATAAATGAGGGCTCTCTGGTGGATATTGGATTCACCCTTGTTGATGATACGAGGCTGCCCTTACGGAACAAACCCATAGAGATAACTTTCTTAGGTGAGACATACAACGAGTTCACCAGCACTTCCGGCCGTTTCAACATGACCATCAATTATCCTGCGGGAAAGGACTCATTCGTGGTAACGGCCAAATATGCAGGTTCGAATATGTACTTTTACAAACCCGCATTTGCTCAAAAGGAGATCTCGGCCACGGCTGCGCGTGAATCGGTTAGCGGTGGTCTATCCGGAAATGCAGAGGGAGTGCTGCCCATACTGGTGGCCCTCGTTCTCATAGGTATAATACTGTATTACTGGAACCGGTGGAGGAAGCGTCATATTGGTGAGTTGAGGAGCCTTTTCGACGACGCCATCAATCTTCTCGAGACAACCGATGAGATACGCAAGGTGATTTACACAACGTACATTAACATGCTGGATGTTCTTCATAAATACGGTTTCTTGAGAAGAAAGAATCAGACTCCCAAAGAGTTTTGCAGGGCCGTTTACAAGGCGGTTCCCGCTGTTAGCGCACCTAACGCCTACAAGCTTACTAACCTGTTCGAGGAGGCCCGGTACTCAGAACACGAGTTCAAGGGCAAGCACAAGGTGAGAGCTTTGAAGTATTTCAGAATGTTCCGCAGGGGTTTCGAACGAGACGAGAATATAAAGAAAGCGAAATTTAAATAATTACATACTAACGTTTGTCTTTTTCATTCCGTTCCTAGTTCCTTCTTCTTTTCGAGGCCCGTCGCCACTAAGGCCACACGGGCCTCGTCTACGATCGACTAAAAATAATACAATAACGATAAGTCGGCACTCCGCCGACTACGGAAGGTGCGAACCTTCCGATCAGATCATTATGAAGATAATATATTTTTCAATGTTCAACTGATCTCTCACACAAAACTATTCATAATACGGGCAATAATATCCATAGGGACATTGATGATATTGGCTGCTTGAATTATATCCTCCTTAAGTACCGTTGCGAGTAATTTTTTTCGATTTTCCGGATCACTTAATTCAATCGCGTTCCTGGTGAGCTTATTTCGTTTTCCATCTGAGAAAATGCTTAATGAAATTCTGCAGAATCGGTCCCTCCGGGCTGCGATTCTGCGAACATTTTCACAAGTGCAAACCTCGACATTCTGTCGAGCTTCGCCCTTATGACAATATGATATCGCAGATGTCTTTTATCTTTTTGTGATCCTTTGTACGATTGACAATTGAATTCAATTTCATAGCAATTAGTACATCGGGTGATGGAACCATGACCACATTATTGGCGATATTTATCGTTCTTCGATAACTGGAATCACCGAAAACCTTCTCCAATAATGGCTCATCTGGGGGTATGAATCCAAGTTCTTTCTTCACATCATCTCGATATTGGGGGATCATGGCATCCACATATAATTGAATCAGAATATGGAGAGGTATCTTTTTCGCAATTTCCTCAGAAATTTCCTCGCCCGTGTCGTAATTAAGGTATTTTACATATCTAAATGAGAGTTGCTCAAAACTCATTTTTTTCATTAGAAACGACTCTATTTGACGAAAGGAATCATAATCGGGTAATCCAATATCAATGTCCCGTGAGCCAATATAATTTATTCCATAGTTCGCCTGATAATTTTCGTTGACAAGAAAATAGACTTCCCATCCCAGGGGCGGCCACTGACTTTTGTTATCATTAATAGCCCCCCTTTTTTTAGCCACTGAAGCACAGAATTATAAAATTCTTTTCTGTGGCTTCAGTGTTTCTGTGGCCTGTAGGTTTCCGAAGGAAATCGAAGGCTCAGGAGTGTCCGCAGGCTCACCAGCCGAGGACGGCTCAATAGGCCCCGTATGGGTAAATTGGATCGAAATGGCAGACAGTTAATGAGTGTCTATGGTGATCTATTCAGAATCTACGAGGCCATTGAAAAGAAACTGCTTGCCTGACCCCGCTTATTCTGTCATTTTCAGGCGTTACAAAATGTACTTATTGTAATATCATTCCTAAAATGACATGCCGGAGGACCTTATTTAGTGGCTTTTTAAAATTTCACTCATTATGTGCAAATGCGAATAAGTTGTTTAGAAGTTTTAGCAAATAAACATTCTACTTATGGCACTTTTTTAACTTCGCATAAACTCTTATAATTGGAATAAGACCCGCAGGGACTGATTTTGCTGAATATTCTTATTCTGTGAAATTATCGACATGTGGGTCATTTGCCATTGATGGGGAATTGTATCATTTCTCGGGATAGATTAATATCATAAAACATGAATTCGAATCGAATATCAGAGATGGGAAAGATGAACATACTCATCAGGTGTTTCGGATGCACTGCCAATTTCGGCGAGGCCGCCCAGCACATGAAGATGCTTAAGAAAGCCGGCCATATAATCGTCAATGACGCTAGTCTCGCGGATATTGCCATCATCCGGACCTGCTGTGTCATCGAGAGGACCGAGCTGAACATGCTCCGTGAGATCACCTCTTTTACCAAAAGATCCATTCCCGTGATCGTTACCGGATGCATGGCAAGTTCCAGACGTGTGATCATCGAAGAGAGGTTCCCGAAAGTTGTCTTTTGCAGTTTTGGAGAAGAAGCTCAATTGCCGGAGATGATCGAGAGCTTACACGAAGATTCCATTGATCGCGAAACCACCGGATGTGAAAAACATAAAATCCCAGGATCGGAAATGGGAACTCTCCTAAAGAGCAATATCGTCTCTCCTACGGCTGACGAGCTGAGCACCACCCACATAGAAGTTATCAGTAACGGCTGTCTGGGAAAATGTTCTTACTGTATCACCAGATTTGCGAGAGGCCAACTTGAAAGCTATTCGAGAGAAAAAATCCGCAGTGGAATAAATAAAGCTCTGGGAAATGGTAAAAAGGAGATATTCCTAACGAGCCAGGACAATGCGGTTTACGGTTTTGATTTTGGGTTTAAGGAAAAAAAATATTATCTCCCCTCTCTGCTGAACGATATTCTGAAGGATAATTCGGATTATAATTTTCGACTCCGAGTAGGTATGATGAACCCGTGGGGCCTTGCCCGGATCATCGGAGAGTTGATCCCGGTAATGAATAATAAAAAGATATATTCCTTCATTCATCTTCCCGTGCAAAGCGGTGACCATGAGGTTCTCGTCTCCATGAGGAGGAGATACAAGAGGTCCGATTTTGTGGATCTCGTCAGCCAGTTGAGGCAAGGATTGCCTGAACTCACACTTTCCACGGATATTATAGTTGGATTTCCGGGCGAGAATGAGGAACAGTTCGCAAGATCGTTTGATCTGATGAAAGAGATCGAGCCGGACGTCATTAATATAACCCGCTTTTCCCCGAGACCGGGAACCGTGGCGGCATCCATGAAGAACCGGATCGTGGGTTGGAAAGCAAAGAATCGTTCGCGCGAACTCACGAAATTGAGATTCGACATAACAGACAGGAAACTTTCCGGAAGACGAGGGACAAGGTTGAAAGCATTATCGGTGGAGGCCGGAACTAAGAATTCCACTCTGCTTCGTACGGATAACTACACGACAGTTGTGGTAAAAGAGGATCTGCCACTGGGAATTTTTTTCGATGTAGAGATAATCGACTCCACTGATATCTATCTGGTAGGCAAGGTTTCTTCATAAGAATCAAGACTTATTCCTCTTCCCTGTCCTCGATAGACGATATTTCAAACTCCAGTCCCAATGAGGCCAGATATTCTTTATATCTGAATATCTCAGCATATATCTCCGTATCCCCGTCACTCTCCGACCCTTCCCTGGTATCGCACCAAACGCACGCAAGAGTCCCATTGAAAGTGTCCACTCCAGTGTAGTCTCCTATGAAATCTCGATCACCTTCTCTTGAGAAATCACCATTACACTGCACATCGGATAGCGGCAGGTTGACCGGAAAGGTCACTCCCCCATCGAACGAGACCGCCCACCAGTATTCTAATAAAGTGTTATTAGCGTCATTTCTTCGATCATAGAATGTCACATGCACCCACCCTTCTTCCGAAACCGAGACCGCGGGAAAGAACTGGTCAATGCCGTTACTCGCATTATCATTGTTCACCCTGATCGGGCCGGTCCACGAATCTCCGTTATCGTGGCTGTAGGCCAGGAATACGTCTGAATCCCCAAGGCTAATATCCGCCCAGGTGACGTACAGGTTTCCCGAGGTATCATTTTCAGTCTGGTCCACATCCAGCATTGTCATGGTTGGTGTCCTGTAATTCCCATTTTCAAGATACCTTGGGATCGGATCAATGGGGGCCACATTAATGGGATTTGAAAAGGAATCCCCCAGGTTGGTGGATTTAGCGTATCGGATCTGGTTTGAGCCGAAATCGATCCATGTGGCATGGACAATTCCATCATTGTCCACACTAACGGCAGAACCTTGTATGCTAAATTCTCCGCTGGTAGTTTCGGAAATGGTCCCCGCAAGCGACCAGGTGACACCACCGTCGTGGGATGCGCTCCACATCAGTTTTGACGTTACCATTCCGTAAAATATGGCCCACACCATGTAAACATTGTCCGAATTATTCGGGTCCACTGCGATCCATTCCTTATCATTGAACCTTACCAGGGACTGAAGTGCCGTCCATACCACCACCACCTGATCGAAGTTATCGCCATTGTCTGTGGATCTAGCTACAAAAACGCAGTTGTCGAGACCCGGGACGATCCCAAAACCGATGGGATTCAATGGATTTCTGGACCTCTCAAATGCGATTCCGGCATAATAGAATACGCCGTCGTTGCCAGCCACGAGAACGGGATCGCCCCCGCCTGCAAAACCGCTCAGTTGGGTAATATCGTCATCTTCGGGATAGCCAGGGATCAAACTCTCCGACCAGGTTTCACCCCCGTCATGGGTCGTATAATAACCTGGCCAAGCATCACTCACAGGTGTGTTGTAATCATTTGAACCGGCTACCATGGTCATTGGGTCGATGGGACTGATCGCTATTGACGGTTCGTTGTTATCATTGCCCAAGGTTGTGACAGGTACGTTTGGGGGCATATCGTAGATCGGTAATTTTCCGTCCGGACCCTCCCCGTCTGGCTTGCCGCCACTTCTTACGTAAAGAAATAAACCCAAGCCTGAGAACAATAAGATTACCACACCGATTGTGGCGAGCTGCTTCAGTACAGGATCCATTGGAATCTCTAACGATGAAATGTTATTTATTCATTCTTATAAATTCAGCGGAATCGACCCTCCGGGACTCCCACATCTCTCCGAAGCCCACATCGTTCCGATGCTCACTCCGTCTGAAGCCCACTCCGTTCCGCAGACCCCAAAGGGCTCTGCTACACACTCAGCAAGTATGCTAACGGGTGCATATGCATCTGCACCCTCGGTCAGTCTTAGTTCTTAGAGGCTTAGCAGAAATAGGGTCATCGAGATTTCCATCATTGACAATGTAATGCAGATTATAGTCATGAAAAAAATAAAATCAGCTTTTAATTATTTGACAATCCGACCATCTGATATATTGACAACGACATTGCCATAGTCCAGAAGACTGTTGTCGTGGGTTACCACGATTATGGTCTTACCTTTTTGGTTGAATTTTTTAAATAACTCCATTACCTCATAGGTGGCTTTCCGGTCAAGGTTTCCTGTGGGTTCATCAGCCAGCAGGACTTCGGGATTGTTAACGAGAGCACGTGCAATGGCAACTCTCTGCCGCTCCCCTCCCGATAACTGGTGCGGGAGATGCTTTATACGGCCCCCAAGACCTACCTCATCCAGCAACTGCCTTGCATACACGTCAGAAACCTCCTTTTCGAACATTCTCGATACCAAAACGTTTTCAAGAGCGGTTAGGGATGGTATGAGATTGAAGAACTGAAATACGAAGCCTATGTTCTTTTTCCTGAATCCCGCCTTCTGTTTTTGGGAAAATTTGGCTATATCCTTCCCTTCGAAAATTACCTCTCCGGATGTCGGAGTGTCAAGACCTCCCAGAATATGGAGTAGGGTTGATTTTCCGCTGCCGGAAGGCCCAAAGAGAAATAAAAATCCTTTATGTTCGATCTCAAGATTGACTTTATTCAGTGCAATGACTTTATCTTCGCCTATCTCGTAACGTTTCGACACGGTGACGAGCCTGTAAAGCTTCTTTTTATTTACGATAGTACCTTCCACCCATTTTTAATCATCAGGAAATATATACCATTAAGTTTATTTTTTGGGGTGCTTTGTTATTTTAAATTTTTTTTAGCCCTACTCGTATCTAAGTTCCTTTATTGGATCCATCCTGCTAATAATTATCACCGGTACAAGTGAGGCTAACAACGTAATTCCCACACAAATGGCCAGTGTATACAGTATTGTAAGAGCTTCGATGGTAGAGGGCAGGAACAGGCCAAGCACTCCGGAGTTGCCAAAGGTAAGTCCTTTTATTAGAGCGAGCACCAATCCGGCGCATATGCCCACGAGAAGTGAAAAGACGGTAATCGCCATCCCTTCCATAGATATCAGCATCATGACTCTCGTGCGCCGGATCCCTAGCGCCAAAAGAGTGGCGATCTCCTTCTTTCTTCGATAGGCAGAAATGATCAGTGAATGTGCGATAATGGCTGCTAAGAGTATGGATATCAACCATGCCAGTACTGAAACCCAGCTTTCAAGTACATACTTGATCTCCTTGGATTTTGCCTCATCGCCTGCAACTGTTTCTTCCATCCCGCTGGATAGGGACAAGAAAACTATGAGCATGACCACGCAAATGGATATCCCCACAAGGGTTACCCGAATATGTCTGATATCTCTTTTCATTGACCTCAGAACGTAGGTGAGCGGGGTCAGGGATACCTTTCCCTGGATTTCATTTTGACCTTTCATAGCATCCGTTCCCTTAATTCTTTCAGTATGCAGTGGTCACTGTAAGATGGTACTGCTTTTCTTCCTTGCGCGCCATTTTCCATAGGTGATAATCCATCTGTACGGCATTAACGGGATCGACACCCATCCTTATTGAATTGATCTCTTTTATTAGTTTTTCAACAGCGTATATGGTGTTCGCCCTAATTTCCAGTTCTTCCCTTGATCCACACTCAAGTATCTCTTTCTTACTGATCCTATTCCTAAGTGCATCGGAGTATTCCAATATCCCGTAAGAACATAATCCCTTTGGAACCTGATAATCAGCAAAAGCTGTGAGTTTTTCCACATCCTTAATAAATACGACCTCGTTTCTTCTGAACCTGGATCCGACCATGGCCGGAGCAAGTTGTGCTCTCTTGTTGAAGATAATTTTTTTTCTGTTCAGTGTGTATTCGTCACCAAATGAGGGAAAATCCTTTACGAGCCGTTCCACTATGCCGTTTCCGTTGTTAAAACATAAAAAGGAGGATTTTCTTACAAGGTTTGAAAAATCACCGTATTTTTCTGACAGAACTTCACCCACCTCGTTCAATATCCTGACACGTTCCTCAAGCATCGGTATCGGTCCCCGATCTCCAGTTAGCCTGTAGCGAGCTTCATCAATATCGAGACTTCTGAGGTAATCGGCCTTCACAAGATCCGGCACCTCTGATAACCAATTATTCAACAAAGCAAACATTGCAAAGGCACCGAAATACTTTTTCGGAACCGAAGCTGAGAAACGTTCTTTCGAATCGGTATACCAGAACTTGAAGTTAAGGCAGTTGATAATAAAGAAAAACTCCAGCACCTCCGGTCCATCCCCTAAGGGTAGACAATCATCTCTCCAGGTTGGATACTCAAAACTATAATTCGAAATGATCGCCGCAGTTGCACGTATTCGGTCCCTTGACGTAAAAACATCCTGGCTCAAATTTGCCAACCATTTAGTGCTCTGATATACGGGATTTTCCATATAGAGCTCTAACGCTATTTATAACATTTAAATAGAACGGAATTATTTAAAGACCGTCCCGTCCTGAAAAGTTCTTTAGAAGAATACAGACGAAATAAACGGAACAGGATGTCCTGTTCCGTTTATAGCCTCGAAAATTTATTGTATTTATAGGGAGGCTCTGCACTCATCAAATCATCAAGAATGATGATTACCAGCGGCCGCCGCCGCCACCGCCACCATTGTAGCTTGGTCGCGGCTCACGGGGTCGAGCCATGTTAACTCTCAGTGTTCTGCCCGCGAAATCCTTGCCATTCAAACCAGTGATGGCTCCATTGGCCTCTTCGTCATTAGGCATTTCGACAAAACCGAATCCTTTAGATCTACCACTATACTTATCAGTAATAATCTTTATGGTCTCAACTTCTCCGAATTCTTCAAAAGCTTCTCGTAATTGCTCTTCCGTGGCATCGTACTGCAAATTGCCCACATATATGTTCATTCTAACTATCTCCTTTCTTTCGTGTTTGCATATGAATCCATCTCATTATATTGCATTTTTCGATTCACCGGTAAACAAAACTCTTTCCATCAACCAGATCATTAATCATGCAATCCTGAATTCTTATGCACCCCCTCGAAACCAGATATATTATTTAAAGAATCCCCTCATTTTTTCACTGTTGAGGCGCTGGCGACATATTCTTCGAGGCCTTGGTATAGAACTCAATAGGCATATATATATATTAAAAAAGGCATCTGGCCAGTGATTTTATCATTGAGAAAAGTTGCAATAGTATTATGTTGTAAATACAGAACCAAATCCTTTCAATTATTCTTTTAATTGTCTCGAAATAATTATTTGAAAACAAGGAGAAGGTTCACATTTGAAGAGATCGTGGTACCAAAGGTGGATGTACTTATGGATGAGGAGCAGGTCGAGAGTGTAGCTGAAGAGGATTATGATGCTGAGAAGATCACCGTACTGGAAGGTTTGTCAGCTGTCAGGAAAAGACCAAGTATGTATATCGGGAGCACGGGGCCGACCGGTCTACATCATCTGGTATATGAGGTTATAGATAACGCTATCGATGAAGCCATGGCTGGTTACTGCAGTTGGATAAAGATCATTTTAAAATCAGATGGATCCGTATCAATAGAAGACAACGGACGGGGAATACCCATCGACATCCATTCAAAATACGGCGTTTCCGGAGTGGAAATTGCCATGACCAAGCTGCACGCCGGGGGCAAGTTCGATAAATCCACCTACAAGGTTTCCGGAGGTCTGCATGGTGTGGGGGTTTCTGTTGTGAATGCATTGTCCATATGGTTGAAAGTTGAAGTTTTTCGCAATGGGAACATCTATCGACAGTGGTATAAACAAGGCGATAAATCAAGTGAATTGGAAATCATCGGCAAAACGCAAAATACCGGGACCCGCGTTCGTTTCCTCCCCGACAAGGAAATATTCAACATTATCGAGTTCGATTTTAAAACCTTGGTGGACAGGGTTCGTGAGATGGCATTTCTCAATCGAAATGTCACCATTGAGATATCGAATGAATTGACTGGTGCGGAGAATATTTTCCACTATGAGGGAGGCATAGTTTCTTTTGTTGAATACCTGAACAAAAACAAAAAGGCCTTACACGATCCCATATACTTCCGGGGTGAAGAAGGCGACACACAAGCCGAGATGGCCATTCAATACAATGATTCGTTCATTCCCAATATCTATGCCTTCGCGAATAATATAAATACCCGTGAAGGAGGGTATCATCTCAGCGGGTTCAAGGCAGCCCTTACTCGAACCGTAAACGATTATGCACGGGGCAAGAAATTCCTGAAAGACAGCGACCCGAACCTGCTTGGAAACGATATCCTTGAGGGTGTTGCTGCCATCATCTCTGTAAGGCTGCCCGAACCGCAGTTTGAGGGCCAGACGAAAACGAAACTGGGCAACAGCGAGCTGAAGGGTATGATGGAACGTATCACCAATCAAAGCCTTTCTGAGATATTCGAGGAGAACCCGGCTGTGGCAGAGATCATAGCCAAGAGATCCATCGTGGCGGCAAGTGCACGTCTGGCTGCGAAAAAAGCGAGGGACCTGACTAGGAGAAAATCATACCTCGAGAGCGCGGCGCTTCCGGGAAAACTAGCAGACTGCCAAGAAAGGGACCCCTATAAATGCGAGATATTCATTGTTGAGGGTGACAGTGCTGGAGGTTCCGCCAAACAGGGAAGGGACCGTGCCTTCCAGGCGATACTCCCTCTGAGGGGGAAAATTTTAAACGTGGAGAAGGCAAGGCTGGACCGTATTCTTCGCAACAAGGAGATCCTGGCCCTTCTTACCGCACTTGGTTGCGGTGTCGGTGAAGAGTTCAATATTGAGAAACTCCGTTACAGGAAAATAATAATAATGACCGATGCCGATATCGACGGCGCGCATATCAGGACCCTCCTTCTGACATTCTTTTACCGTTATCTCGGACAACTGGTGGACGCGGGGTGTGTGTATGTTGCCCAACCGCCTCTGTTCCGAATACAGAAGGGCCGTCGCGCGGATTATGCGTACAGTGAAGAAGAAAAAGAAAGGATCGTTGAAGAACTTGGTGATAGAGGATTGACGATCCAGAGGTACAAGGGATTGGGTGAAATGAACCCGGATCAGCTCTGGGAGACCACCATGGATGTGGACAAAAGAATGCTCATCAGGATTGATGACAATGACCATGTAGAAAGCGATAAGCTCTTCACGAAACTCATGGGAGAGGAAGTGGAACCCAGAAGGGCCTTCATACAAAAACACGCACTTGAAGTGGTGAATCTGGATATATGAGGGGGTTTAAACCATGGAAGAGGAAAATAAAGTGACGATACATCCCAAGGACATACGGGCGGAGATGAAAGAATCCTATCTGAATTATTCCATGAGCGTCATTGTGGGCAGGGCACTTCCGGACGCGCGGGACGGCCTTAAACCGGTTCATCGGCGTATCCTTTACTCAATGGGCGAGAGCGGGACCTATAGTAACAAGCCGTACAAGAAATCCGCAAGGATCGTGGGTGATGTCATGGGTAAATATCACCCCCACGGCGATTCGGCCATTTATGATACCATGGCCCGGATGGCGCAACCTTTCTCGTTGAGGTACCCACTGATAGACGGGCAGGGAAACTTCGGTTCCGTTGACGGCGACCCTCCGGCGGCCATGCGATACACTGAGTCACGCCTTGACAAGATAACCAAGGAGATGCTCGAGGACCTGGAAAAGAAAACGGTAGATTTCACCCTCAATTATGACGGTACACTACCCGAACCTTCGGTGCTTCCCTCGAAACTACCCAATATGCTAATAAACGGTTCGTCCGGTATCGCAGTGGGCATGGCCACCAATATGGCCCCCCATAATCTTCGAGAGGTCTGCGAAGGTGTCATTGGGTTGATCGATGATCCAAACCTGACCTCGCTGGACCTTATGCAGTTCATCAAGGGCCCCGATTTTCCCACAGGGGGGATCATCTACGGAAGAAGCGGCATACTCAATGCCTACCAGGAAGGCCGTGGCAAGGTTAGGATGAGGGCCCGATATCATATCGAACCCCTGAAGGGCAAGAGGAAGAACATCATAATATCCGAGATACCTTACCAGGTTAACAAATCCTCGTTGCTTGTGAATATAGCCCAGCTTGTGAAGGATAGAAGAGTGGACGGTATAACCGATCTCCGGGATGAAAGCGACAAGGACGGGATGCGTATAGTGGTGCAGTTGAGGGCGGATGCCATCGAGGAAGTGGTGATGAACAACCTTTTCAAGCACACCGCTCTACAGTCCACATTCGGCATTATAAACCTCGCCATCGTGAAAGGTAAGCCCAAGGAACTATCGCTGAGACAGTTACTGAAGATATTTATCGAACATCGCAAGGAAGTTATCACTCGGAGGACGCGTTTCGACCTTGACAAGGCACGGAAAAGAGCCCACCTTCTGGAAGGTCTATTGGTGGCTCTTGATGACATTGACAAGGTCCTGAATATAATACGGGCGTCTAAAGATCCCAAGGACGCTCTTCTGAACCTTACTGCTGCGAGCTTTACCACGAATGATAAACTTCGTGAACTTCTGGAGAAGAACTTTGAATCTTTTTCCGAGCTGGATGACGAAGCAATGGAGGATGGAGTGAGTTTAACCAGGATAAATGATGACGGTACGGTATCACTCAGCGAAGACCAGGCCAACGCAATACTTGGTATGCGGCTTCATAAATTGACCTCTCTGGAACGGGAAAAGATATATGATGAGTTTGGGGATCTTCAGAACCATATACAACGCTATATGGAGATCCTGGGTGATGACGAGGAAGTGCGGATGATAATCAGGGAGGAGACCCTCGAGCTTGCGGACCGCTACGGCGATGAGAGGCGTACGGAGATAAACGTGAACGTTCTAGACATTGATGAGGAAGACCTCATACCCATGGAAACGAACGTAATATCCATAACTTTCGACGGTTACATCAAAAGGATGCATGTGGACACTTACAGGGAGCAGAGAAGAGGTGGAAAGGGCCTCATCGGTATGAAGACCAAGGAAGAGGATTACGTAGTTGACGCTTTTGTCACCAGTTCCCACAATTTCATTTTATTTTTTACTACCAGGGGTAGAGTCTTCAAGCTGAAAGCTTACCAGATACCACAGACCCTGAGGTATTCCAAGGGTAAGGCCATCATCAACCTTCTTCCCGAACTTGAGTCTGATGAGAAGATATTTTCAACGATACCCATATCCGAGTTCGACGACGATCACAATATCATATTCGCAACAAAGAAAGGAATCGTGAAGAAGACCCCGCTTTCGAAATACAGGCACATTTACAGGGTCGGGATAATCGCCATTGCCCTATGGGAGGACGACGAGCTGGTGGAGACAAAGCTGTCCGATGGGAGTGGCGAGATATTCATCGGGACCAAATTCGGACAGGCCATCCGGTTCCGCGAGGATAGGGTTCGACCCATGGGTAGGAACACCCACGGTGTAAAGGGGATCCGTCTGAGGGAAGGCGACGAGGTGGTGGGGATGGCCCTCATTTCGTCCAGTGACATACCCGGTAACCTGGAAGAAGTGGCTCTAGAGCTCCCTGACGAGGTTTTGGATGACGGGGATGAAGCCGTTGTGGAAGGGGTGGAGACCCCGGAGGAGGAAAGCGTGGTTCTGGAAGAGGATCAACTTCCTAAACTTCTTACGATAACGGAGAACGGCTATGGGAAACGTAGCTGTCCCAGTACTTACCGCAAGACAAATCGCGGTGGAAAGGGTGTAATAACAATCATCACAGATGACCGGAACGGCAATGTTATCAGTATCAAGTCGGTCCAACCAACAGAACAGCTCCTGATATCCACCATCGGCGGAATGATGATACGCATCCCTGTTACAGGAATCTCCATAATCGGGAGAGCCACCAAGGGTGTTCGCCTCATGCGCTTGAACGAAGGGGACAAGGTGACCTCAGTTGCTGTGGTAGCTAGTGAAGAGAATGACGATGAGGAAGGATCCGATAAGGAGGCGGATGATATTGAAGAAGGAGAGGGCGGAGACCTGAAAGAAGGGCCTGAAAATGCTGATAATACAGAACTTGATATAGATGATCCAGAAGCGAGTACACCTGGGTCTGGTTCCGGCGAGGAGGAAACTGAAGAGGTGCTGGAAGACATTCAAGGTGAGGGCGAATGACCGTTAAAATTGCTATGAACGGTTTTGGAAGGATCGGTAGAAATACTTTTCGAATACTATGCGAGAGAATGAACCAGGGGGCGGATCTCGAAGTTGTGGCCATTAATGATCTCACAACCCCGAAAATTCTGGCACACCTGTTGAAGTATGATTCCGTTTTCGGCAGATTCCCTGGAGATGTCGCTCTTGATGGCAATAAATTCATCATTGACGGTCGCAAGATAACCGTTCTTTCCGAGAGGGAACCTTCACGTCTTCCCTGGAAACGGATGAAAGTGGATGTTGTTATCGAGGCTACAGGGTTCTTTCGGCAGAGGGAAGGTGCCCAGAAACACCTAAAAGCCGGGGCAAAAAAGGTCCTTATAAGCGCACCTGCGACAAACCCTGATATTACCCTGGTGATGGGTGTGAACGACCACACCTATGATAAAAATAAACATCACATCATCTCAAACGCGTCTTGCACCACCAACTCGTTGGCCCCTCCAATCATGGTGCTCCACGAGAAGTTCGGTATACTGAAGGGCGTAATAACCACTGTCCATGCATATACCGGGGATCAGCGCATACTCGACTTTCCACACAAGGACCTGCGGAGAGCGCGGGCCGCAGCGGTATCCATCATTCCCACGACCACAGGTGCAGCAAAGGCAATTTCCTTTGTGATTCCGGAACTAGCAGGAAAGCTGGATGGAATGGCGCTAAGAGTCCCCATACCCGACGGCTCGGTAACGGATATGACCGTTGTGACCCTTAGAGAGATATCAGTGGAAAGTGTAAACGCGGAACTGAAAAAAGCTGCGGAGGGACGTCTCGCAGGTATCATGGAATATACGGAGGACCCCATTGTATCCGTTGATATAATCGGAAATCCCCATTCTTCCATTATTGACGGTAAAGCCACCATTGTGCCCGGTGAGAAGGGAAACATTGTGAAGGTTCTGAGCTGGTATGACAACGAGTGGGGTTATTCCACGAGGCTGGCCGACCTCACCGAGAAATTGATCTAATTCTTTTTACTACGATTTCAGGTGGCCGAAATGGTTTCCATAAAGCTAATAATTGATAAATACAAATGGGACCCTGATAAACATCTGAACGGATTGCGCATAAGTTATGTTCACAGGGGTGCCGCCAACGATACAAAGTACATCCGCAGGAATCCTCTTCGGTAACCCCCACCGTTTGGTGGGGGCGGAGAAGAGGAAGCAGATTCCTGCGTTTCCGAGGATGAAACCCACAGATTCATCTGTGGGTGATTCATAAGCGGCCGTGATATCATTAGGGCCAGTGAGGGTTTTCTGGAAATCCGAGGCAGGGACGACCGGACCACGTATATTCCCTTCCACAGGATAAATCTGATCATGGACGGTGAGAAAATAATTTTCGATCGATCGAAATTGGGATGATTTCATCCCCTCCCATCAATAATTCCAAGACTTCATCCAATCAGAACATCCAGCTCTTGGCTTTGAGATCGGATTTCTTTATTAGTAATTCATTCCCCTGGATGAGTTTGGGTAGGTAACTGGGCCAGCATCCACCGCCCTGGTTCTCTGTCCCGAGGCTGTTTATGGGATATACCTTCCCGCAATTGTTGCATCTCATATCTGATCCCGTCTGGGTGTATCCCCTTTTTTGGGCATAGCAGACATCGCATGCATCGAATGCGACGTGTATTTTATCATCGGAACCCAGGACCGCGAAATACTTTACAATGGTTCCGCTGGCATCATAGGAATAGAATTTGGCTGTGGTTGTGATATCCGCGATGAGTATCCTGACATATTCATCCACGTCATGGACCTTTGGATCGGTTCCATTTTGATATTCCTCAAGGTTTGGAGAACCGTCCCCGTCAGGGTCGTTGCTGGAATCGTCCAAGAGGGGATTAAGGTCGTTATCGATCTCCCATCCATCGGGCATTCCGTCAGCGTCTGTATCAGGGTTATTTGATTTCGTTCCATGCTGATATTCTTCAAGGTTTGTCAAACCGTCAACATCCAGGTCGGCGCTGGCATCGTTCACAAGGGGATCAAGGCCGTTGTCGGTTTCCCATCCATCGGGCATTCCATCATCATCGGTATCCGAATCGTTTGGATCGGTGTTTTTCTGGAATTCCTCAAGGTTTGTCATGTCATCGGTGTCGGGATCGTCATCGGCGTCGAGTCGGGATTTCGGGTCCAAACCGTTCGTCACTTCCCACCCATCGGTAATGCCGTCATTATCGGTATCCGCGTCCTTGGGATCAGTGGTATTCAGATACTCCCCAAGATTACTCAATCCATCGCTGTCGGCGTCACTGGAACCGTCACTCTTTGTAGGGTTGAGATCATTTTCCACTTCCCATCCATCGGGCATTCCATCACCGTCAGAGTCCTGATCATCGGGATCGGTACCCAAGTCCTCTTCTTCGGAATTCTTCAATCCATCAAGGTCATTATCGTCGAAAGGGCCGTCAGCATCATTAAAATCCAGGTAGTTCGGAGTTCCATCAGCGTCCACGTCTCCCCTCCGCTCTGTTTTATCGTCATCCCCGTCTCCGTCACTGTCAGTGTCCTCCCAATTCTTGAGTCCGTCCTCGTCAATATCATCGCCGTGAGTTTCCGCGTCGATATACTCATCAAGGTCAGAAATGCCATCACCATCACTGTCCAGATCCATTGCGTCCACCTTTCCGTCGCTATCGGTATCCCTGGCAACCCCATCGTCAGTTTCCAAAAAGTCGTTGATACCGTCTCCGTCGGTATCAGATGAAGTGGGATCCGTTCCGACATTGAACTCGTTCAGATTCGTCAACCCCTCGTCATCCTCATCGTCATCGCTGTCGTCCAAAACAGGGTCGAGGCCGTTTTCAACCTCCCAACCGTCCGGCATTCCATCGCCATCCGAGTCTAATGCGTTTGGGGCCGTTCCGTTCAAATATTCCTCAAGATTGGTCAAATCATCCTTATCGGGATCGGCTCTGCTGTCATCCTGAAGTGGATTTAAACCGTTGGAACCTTCCCATCCGTCCGGCATACCGTCCCCGTCGGAATCAGCCACATTCGGGTCTGTGGAATTGCTGTACTCGAAAAAATTTATAAAGCCATCCCCGTCAAGATCGGCCATACTGTCATCTTTCAGCGGGTCAAGTTTATTTTTTACCTCCCATCCATCTGGCATCCCGTCCTTGTCGGTGTCACTATCATCCGGTTTCGTGGAATTCTTGTATTCCTGGTAGTTGCTTAGGCCGTCTCCATCGTTATCGTACCTACCGTCAACTTCAGCGGCGTCTATTCCGTTGGCATTCTCCCATCCATCTGGCATTCCGTCTCCGTCTGTGTCAGGATCATCCGGTTGAGTTTTAACCAGATATTCATCCAAGTTGCTTAGTTCGTCCTCATCAGGATCCTCAGCGCTGTCGTCTTCCAACGGATCCAGCCCGTTTTCCACTTCCCACCCATCCGGGATACCGTCACCATCGGTATCGGATTCCTGGGGGTCGGTTTTTTCCATGTATTCCTGGAGGTTGCTAAGGCCGTCTCCATCCGGGTCGGCTTTGCTGTCGTCAATCCCCAAATCCAATCCGTTGGCCTTTTCCCACTCATCGGGAATCCCGTCCTCATCGTTAATTTTTTCAACGCTATTGTTCGTACATCCGATTACAACTACGGATATTAATATTAATGTGATCAATCCCACGTACACTTTTTTCTTCATGGTATCCCTACTAAACTTTGTTGATTTACATCTAACGTAAACAAAATATAAACAATTTTGTGAATCTTTTTCAAAATAATCTTAAATCAATCAATGGATTATTAATTCCACGAATGTCCTAATTGGAGTGAACGACGTATTGAGAAAGTGTTCTTTTGTAATAAAAATAATAATTTCAGTTGAGAGACATTCTTTTTTTCATTATAAAGAAAACAATTATTGTGACAAAGATAATGATAATTAATATCGCTATGATCGATATTTGGAAGCTTGAATCCGACGATTCCCCCTGCGCGAAAGCATCAAGAGGAATTTTATCTGCATTCCATTTCCATTTTATAAGGGATTTTTGGTATACCGCCGTTATCTCCGTCTTATCCGTTATGTCCTTTACGGGAAGATAAAAGGAGGTATTACCATTCTCGTCAGTTATGTCCCAATATTCTTTATCATTAAATATGAACGATACGTTTATACCGGGTATCCCATGGCCTGCACCGTTGTTCCAGGGCCCTATATTCACTTTATGAGTAATGATAGGGGCTCCCTCTCGGGATAGTTCTATAACACCTAAATCATCATTGGATCCATTTACCACAATTGTTAAAAAATGTGATTCGTATCCTTCATAGTGAATGGCGTAGAAGTATTCACCGTTTTTCAATCCGGGTATGTGAAATTCTCCAGTGAGATTGTTTATCTCTGCGTCCGATGCTATACAACATGTCACCATAGTGGAATTGGCTGGAATTACTACACCGGTAATTTCAAAATATTCTTTTTCTTCGGTAGGATTTCGCGATTCCTCTGAAACTACGCCGGATCCAATAATACTCCCTGTGATAATACAGAAGAATAGCGAAATAATGACAATATAATACCTTGATTTCTTATTCATTTGAATCACTAGTTTCTTGCTCAATGAACGCACTGGACATATATATAATTAATATCACGATTAGCAAATGGTAAAATTAAGAGGACCCAACGTAAGATACTGCGGAGGAAAAAATGGGAACTAATATATTTGTCATAACAAAACTGAAAGCGTAATAATTACCGTAATTGTTTTATAATTAGAATTTATTTTTACAACATTCAGGTGATCATGTGATATGTCCTAGTTGCGGGAAGGAAAATTACGGCGACGTGAGCCGATGCCATAATTGTGGTGCGGATTTTTATGGGTACCAGCAGGGACAAGCGGACCAACAGTTCCAGGCAGTTCCAATGGGGCTTCCCTATAAAGGGGAAAAAAAGGGTATGCCCGTCTGGGGTATAGTCCTAATAGTTGTGGGCTGCTTCGTAATTCTGGGCGTACCCCTGCTGGCAGGTGTCCTGTACATGTGGACCATAAACATGGCAGGCGTCGGAGGTGATGTACCTATCATGTCCTTTGAGGTCAGGGATGGAGTAAACAGGGATTCGGAGCATGGTTGCTTTTTCACGATCCGGGCTAAAAGTGGTGTTGATATCGATCCCTCAAAAAACTCGATTTCAGTTTTCGAAACTACCAGGATCAGGGAGAAGACTATTTGACGTCCACAGGTGGCGACCGAAACAAGTCCTTTCGTTTTGATGATAAAAACTGGAGGATCGAGGGCATGAACGGCGAGGCCACCGGCTCCCTGTGGAGTGACGGTGAATATCTCGGATTTGATATGCCTATGTCTAACTTTGGAGTAAATGTGGAGAAGGGCGCCGTATACGAGGTCATGATAAAGGACCCGAACATGATAGTAGTCTTCGAAGAAAGTTTTGTATATCAAGCCTCACACGCTCTATAATTGGAATTTATTTTTACAACCTTCAGGTGATAATACGATATGTCCGTCTTGCGGGAAGGAAAATTACGGCGACGTGAGTCTCTGCTATAATTGTGATGCGGATTTTTATGGGTACCAGCAGGGACCAGTGGATCAACAGTTACAGGCAGTTCCAATGGGATCTCACTACCAAGGGGAAAAAAAAGGTATGCCTGTTTGGGGTATCGCTCTAATCGTCGTAGGGTGCTTCGTAATTCTAGGCGTCCCCCTATTAACAGGTGTCCTTTACATGTGGAACATTAGCATGGCAGACATCGGGGGTGATGAATCCACCATGGCTTACGAGGTCAGGGATGGAGTGAACGAGGACGCAGAGAACGGATGCTTCTTCACGATCCGTGCCAATAAAGGGGTCGACATTGATCCCACAAAATACTTTTTCGCCGTCTGTGAGCAGCGATATGCGCCCTGGGACCTGGATTTTGATTTCCGTGAAAACGGGGGGGACCGCAACATGACCCTTCGATACGACAATAAGGATTGGAGAGTCGAGGAAGATCGCCCCGAAACACCGGGCGAGACCTGGACCTACGGCGAGGTTATAGGTTTCGACATTCCCGTGGGAAAGGACGTCAGGGATGGCTGGTCCTATCTGGTAGTGATCAGGGATCCGGAAATGAACATAATTTTCGAGGATTCCTTCCGGTACCGGGAGGGTTGATAAAAAATAACAAGGATGCCGGAAACGTTCAGCCTTCCGAGAGCCTGTTGCGTATCTCATTCATCTTTTTCTTAAGATTTATACGTGTCAACCTGGATATCTCATTATCCACCCGTTCTAGAGTGTTTGCTATAGTCCCTTTGGTATTGATTTCAGAAGCTTTTTTCATTTCCCTAAATCCAGCGATAAGCTTCTTCTGGTCCTCCATAACCGGGGGCAGGCAGTGATGCTGGCATTCAAAGGGTAATTTTCCCTCGATAAAATAATCTCTCAGATGATGATATTTCCCTGAATGCCATATCTCCCCTAGTGAATGATCCGTCACGTTCATATTGATCAGTGGTATCGATGACACGCAGCACTGCATGACGCTGCCGTTGGCATCCACCGCCATGGACAACCAAGGCTCGGTACATTTTATACCGTTCAGATCTACTTTTTTGTTGGAGGGGGTGCCGTTCCAACCTGTAAAACGCACTATATCTTCCATGATTCCGATTTTAGGGTACACGCATGGACCGTATCCGTAGCTTTTCGGCCAATAAGGGAGAGAATCAATATTGTTTTCCACTCCCGAATCCGCCCATGGTGGTTTACCTACTTCGATCAGTTGTCTCAATTTCTTTTCTTCCTCGCTCTGCATCACAAGTGTTCTTCTCGCCTCGTCCGTGTATATCCTTATTGGACTGTAATAGACCGAATCCGCACCCGATTCAGCCATTAGCTCGAAATGGTCTACTATCTCGAAGTAGTTGAGCCGGTTGACCACGAAACTAATCGTTATTCTTGGAAATACTTTTTTGGCAATACGTTTCGCTTTCGTCAATTGCTTTAGAAAAGAAAATGCCCTCTCAAAACTGCCATCCTTTCCCCTGAGTCGGTCATGAGTTTTCGGTCTTGCTCCGTCTATACTTATGATCAGGGATCGCCATTCCATTTCCACAAGCTCTTTAGCAAAATCAGCATCAGCGTAATATCCATTTGTGGTCAAGTGGCCCACGATATCGTGCTTACCAATCTCTCTCATAATCTCCCACAAGAAATCTCGGTCCGATAACGGCTCACCGATGGCCCCTGTGAGATATATCTGTTTTACTCCCAGCTCCGCGGCCTCTCTCACAACTCGTAGGTAGTCCTCCAGGGGCATCCGCTTTTGCATATCTCTTGTTAATTTTTCCCTGATCCGATGAATACTGTAAGCGTAAAGTGAAATTCGCACTTCCTGTGGTAGCTCTTCTATGATCCCGGCCAATCCTTCGTATTTCGAATAATCCAATGGGCCAGATCCGTTTATTATCCGGTCTATTTTATCGGAAGCGATCATGGTCACTTTTTTCGCAGCAATCTCATCCTCCAATGTTTCGATTCCAAGTACTATTTTGGCTCTGATGGAGGAAAATAACTTGGGATCCAGGCCGAAAAGGGAGATGGCTGTGAATCTATCGATATCGCTCTCCTTACCTCTTTTTAGATCTAGGAAAACACTCCTTGCACAGAAACTGCATTTCAGGGGACACGAGGTACTGACGAATAGAAACAGGTTCAAAGGACCCATTATCTTATGCTGCTCGAACGAACTCAACCGTCGAAATATTTCTTTATTACCCTGCATCCTACAACCCTTTTTTTTAACCGATATTATTCAGAAATGCCTCATCCATCACCCTGCCGTCGAAGTAATCGGGAATTTCGATGCCGAAAAGGTGCAGTATGGTGGGAGCCACGTCATATACTTTATAGCCCCTTCCCGTCAACTTCAATCCTCCCGCCCTCGCCACGAACTTCTCCTTGGCGACTATATCGCTTATGGCATAGATCCCATCCACTCGGTGGGTACCCGAGAGGTCTGCATCTTCTATCAAGGGCCTGCCCGGTATGTCCCTGTAAACCGGATTTATTCCCCGTCCTACATAGCTTATGTCTCTCATCACCATGTACATATCCGGCATTTCCCGGGTATGGGTGCCAGTAAAAACGTCTTCACGGAATCCCACTGCATCCACAATCCGTTTCCCATCGCTGTCCGCCAGTTTCATCAACTCCGCTGCGATCTCCTTTTTCAGCGCTTCGGCCTCTTCTGTTCTCACGATACCGCTTTTCTCTCTTCCACGGAGATTCAATGAGACCGAACACAGATTTCCCCAGGAATATGCTTTCGTGTGGTCCCAATCTACATCATGGAAATATATATCTTTCTTCTGTTTTTCATTATTCCTGGCGGGATTATTTGATAAGAATGACCTTACGAATCTCGATATTGCACCGCTTAATCGCCCCTTATCCGTTTTCTCTTGCACCAGGGTCATGTAACCTTTTTCTACCAGGAATTTATTGAGATTCACGAACTTGTACAAGGGGCCGCTACCGTGATCCGATACCAGGATTATAGCCGTATCCTTATTTTGCAAAGCCTCTATTATCTTTCCAATGCTTGTATCCACCTGAATATAGACATCCAAGACCGCATTATTAAAACGGTCGAGTTCTTCGGGGGGTATTCCTTTTCTACCGGGATGATTTTCGTCCATGTATTTCCAGAAAGCATGTGATACTATATCCGTGGCCATGAATACGGTGGCGAAGAAGTCGAATTCCTGTTTTTTGATGAAATGCAGGATCATTTTTTCCCGTGCTTTAACAAGGTTTTTTATGTCGCTCAGGAAATCCTCCCGGCTCTGCCTTTCCCTGTAATTTGCCATGAATAATACTTCACCCAATTCTTGTTCGAGGTACTGTATCAATTCTGGAGGATAGGAACATCGATCATCGATCCGTGGGGTCTGGAGCCCCGTTACCATGGACCCGTTTAGCTCTTCAGCTGGGTAGGTCATTGGGTAATTAAGAATAATATTTTTTTTCCCGACCTCGCCAAGCATATTGTAAATTGTACGTACTTTTCGATCCTGGCTGTTGGTGGGATGAAGTTGGTAGCTATCAAGATCAAGTTTTAAAAAATCCGCCAATCCGTGCTTCCCGCAGTTTACACCAGTAATGATCGATGTCCAGCCGGCGGGGGTGATTGGAGGCAGGGATGCCAGCTCACCGAAATAAGAATTTTTTAAAAGAGTAGCGAGATTTGGTAATTTTCCCTGTCTTGCCCAGGGTAGGATCAGATCATAGGTGGCTCCGTCAACCCCCAGAAGAAATACCCTCACGCCCGTAACCCCGCATTATTGTAAATGACCCTGCGTACCGCATTTTGAGCAGGTGACGACCACTGGTCTCTCCATGGTAGTAACCGGGATCATTCCGCCGCACTGATAACATTCCACGTTTTCATATACGGTAGCGGCAGGAGCGGAGCTAAGTTCATGATCTGGAATATTCCTCTCTTTGGTAAGTTTTTTACCTTTTCCACCCGATTTATTCGGCCCGAGAGATGTACCACAAGCGTTGCATAATTTCATCTCTCTTAGCAGCATCTTTCCGCATTTCGGGCATTCTACCTTCTTAGGCAGACCCTCTCTTCTATCACGATTTGATGCCCTTTTAGCCCTTATCTTTCTGAGATTGGACCCGCATTTGTTGCAGAAGATCATATCCAGGGTAACTTCATTAGCACAGGATGGGCATTCTACGGTCTCTTCTTCTTCAAGTTGATGACCCCCGCAAAGTGGGCAGGTTTTGTGAGACGGCTCGAAATATCCCTTGCAAATCTCACAGAGTCTAAGCTGTTCACCCGTTTCCTTGGATATAGCGATCTGTTTGACGGGTATCTTTGCCAGTGTCTCCGGTTTCTCGTCATTCCTTGAAATGGGCTCTTCAACTCCTTCATCCAGTCCATCGAATATGCCCTTTATAGCTGTCGCTTTCTGGCCTTTGCCTTTTTCATCGTCAGCCATTTCCCGTAACATATCCCTGGCTGAAGCTTTTTTGTCCGAAGTGGATGTCGTCTCAGAAATGTCGAAAAGCTCGTCCATTTTTCCGTGGGAATCCGTTTGGCCCGTTTTGAAGGTGTCCAACAGCTCCTCATTTTCGGAAAAGCCGATGTGTTCTCTGTCAATGCCATTTTTCCCTGTATTAAGCTCATCGTTCCTATCCTTGGATTTTTCTTCCTTTTGTATCGGAGGAAGGGATAGTACGTCTTCCTTTCCATCGGCTAATTTTTGTCTCTCTTCCCTTGGTGGTAAACCTTTCCCTTTTTTTCCCTTGAACTTTGGAGGTCGCGGGGGCTTCACGATCCGTGGTTTTTCTGTTTCCCCTTTTTCGAGAACCGGCTGCTTGCCATGTGGTATCTTACTAAGGCCGCCGGACACCGCGATGTTTCCTCTACTCAGAGCTTCCGGGGAAAAGGGTGAAGCTTGAAACGGTGGAGGCATTGGATATGGCGGGGGGAGCCCCTGCTGTTGTAATCCCGGCGACAAATGACCTTGATGAAGTGGCGGTCCCATTTGCGGCGATGCCGAATGATGAACCATGATATGATGAGGAGTTGGCGTCTCATTCTTTCTTGCCTTTTTCTTCTTTATTATAATGATCAAAATGATTGCAACGGAGATCAATAGTATTGAAACGATCAATACCAGAAGTAGAGGAGACATTTCTGCGGACCCTGCCGGGGATTTTTCCATCACACCGTTTTGGCCTAGAGTGAAATCCTTTTCAATATCTCTATCCATTATCTCGAAATTCGTGCTGTTGATGTCGAAATTTTCTTTGCTTATTCTCAGGGTATACCTGCCCGGAAGTAGAAATAATTCAAAATTCCCATTGAAATCGGTGGAGGTAGATGGCACGGGATCATCGGATTCACCATTTATCTGCTCAACTTTGATCATCGCATTTCCAACAGGTTTATTATTAATGTCCGAGACTCGTCCCCAGTATCTGAATTTTTTATCCTGTGGAACGACATTTTCATCCGGGGCCGTTATCTGGATCGTTTTAGTAGAACTGTTCGTCATCTGCCCATCAGATAAGGTCAGCGTCACCGAATAAGTCCCCTCTTCTTGATAAGTATGTTCCACTACTGACAGGTCTTCCCCGTTGGGGTTACGGCTCCCGTCGCCGAAATTCCACATATAGCTTAATTTGTCATTGTCGGGATCGGAACAGTCTCCTGCAGTGAAAAGGACCGTCAGATTTTTATCTCCCCCTGTGTAAATAAAAGAGGGTGACTCTGGCGGGTCGTTGACGTTGATGACTATGATCTTGAAATCCCTTTGATAATAGGCCATGCTGGCGTCTTCCACCCTGATATGAGTGAAATAGGTCTGTACCATGTATTTGTCCGGCTTGAACCAGAAGCTTCCCGTTTCCTTTTCGAATTGGAAGTTCTTCTCCGTTAGGGGCCCCTTCATCTCTTCGGTAAAATTTGTGGAATAGGTCAGTGAGTCGCCATGGACGATGTCGTCATCGCTCGCTTCCGGAATAATTTCCATCTCTTCGTACTGATCCACGTACATCGTACTGATCTTCTGCATGTAAGGCGGGTCATTCGTATTCTCAATTTCGAGATTTATTTCCAGCGAATCTTCTCCCCCGTTATCGTCTTCCACAGACAACAAGAGCGAATAATCTCCAACGTGTTGGTTGGAAGGATGGATCATGAGTGTACCATTATCCCTGTCAAAATTGAAATCCTTCCCCTTTTTCATATATGGTATCGCATCGCTAATGTTCAAGGAATAATCCAGATTATCCCCGTCTATATCTATGGCTTTGAAGGAAAATGTGGTCCATGTGTCTTCCAGGGCCTTCAAGGACACCGGTTTGATGATAATATCGGTTCCGTTAACTTCTGTGATCTGTGGGGGGTCGTTGGTGGGCTGAATGATTATAGTAAGACTGAAGGGAGCATCCACCCAAAGACCTTCCACGTCCCTTACCTTCAGTAATATTACATCTGTACCGATGCGGTCCGGTAGGGGGACGATCTTGATCGTATCATTTATAAAAACCCTGTAATCGGCCAGAGGCGATGAATATTGTGAATCCCAGCTCGTGTTAGTCTTCATAAAATATGTCATAACATCCTGAATGTCCGGATCGTGAAATATTTCTTTCAGATCGACATATGCGGCGCTTTGATCCTCGAGGATGCTAAGCTTAGTAAAAGCACCAGGTTTAATCTCGGGGGCTCGATTGGCCTGAGTGACCGTCAGGCGTATCGTCCCATAGGCCGTGCCGACGTTTGGTGTGTGATCATCGGTGATGGTGAATGGCAGTTGGTATGTTCTGGCTAGTTTCGAGGTGCTTACCGTTGTGGTGTAGGAGTAGACGCCGTCACCTTGATTTCCATCGTCCACCATTAACACTTCGCTGCCGCCTCCGATCTCTGTGAGATCTATCTTGACCTGTGAGAGTGATCCGTCGGGGTCCGTAGCTTGCACCGTGAGGAGAGTTTCATTTATTCCGTCATTACTTATGGTCGAAGGGGTCGACTTTGGATTGGAGAAATATGGCCGATCGTTCTGGGTAGCGAGGAAAATGTCCTTCCATCCTCCCATGTTGTCAAGATCGAAACCGGCCGGGTATTTACCTATTTGTGACGGGTTCCCGCCTAAGGCTTTGGAGACCTGAAAACCGGCCCCGATTTGGTCTCCCGCATGCCAATTCCATTTCGAAAACGGGATCTTGATCTCGTAGATCATATGCGGTTGTGGATCACCGTTGAAACCAACTTTCCACTGATACCCCCAGTCGTCTATCCATATTGCCTGATTATACCACAGGCAAATCTGGCCGTTATCTCGTTTATTGATCAATCCCGCATCGTTGAATGCATCGTCCGGATCGCTCTTCTTATCCTTATCGCCGTTCAAGACGAACCAGTTATCTTTGGTATTCTCATTGGCGGTCTGAGAGTTTATCCATGTTGGTGAAGTATTATCGTTGTCTCCGTCGAAGAAGGCCTGAAATTTATCATTGATTTGTTCGTTGTCCGTACCATCGGATATAGCGTCGGCACAAATATATAGATAGGAATTATCGTTTGCAATTGTTAGGTTGACAGTGTTCGAGCCAGTTCCTATTGCATGCTGTGTGTATGTGGTCCAATCCCCGGCATTCCCGTCTATGGTTATGGGATGGTTTCCATCCACCCACTCCGCCCAATCCAACGCCCGGGTACCTTCCCGATCCGTGGTGATAGTCTCATAAGCCCGAGTTGTGAGCACTGAGCCGGTTTCACTATCCGGTAGTGAAAAAATGATTCCCTGGACTGTCATCGATAAGAGAAGAATGGAAATGATGGCAGAGAAATTTTTATATTTTCTCATGATATATCCGCCCGTTTCACAATCGTAGCTGATGCTATTGAGTAATAAAAGACACCTGGTCGGCAGGAATCCAGACTATTATTACTTTATTGTTATATTAATATTACCTACTTATATTACAGCTGTTCTCATCCGTATCTGAAATAGGTCAATCAGCCAGGATCCCGATTGTGTCGATCCCGGCCCTTACCTTTTGGCCAGGTACGATCTCGGGTATTAGTTTATCAGATGGGAGGTACAGGTCCACCCTGGACCCGAAACGGATCATGCCGATCTTCTCACCTTTTAAAAGTCTTTGTCTTTCTGTTATATAGGGGACTATCCTTCTCGCTACGATGCCCGCTATCTGGATTATTTTAACTTTCCCGATCCTGGTGGCCAGGACAGTGATAACCCTTTCGTTATGTTCTGATTCCTTGTTGAAAGCGGGTTTAAAACCACCTTTTATATGGTCGATCTTGACCACCCTGCCGGCCAGGGGCGCACGGTTGACGTGTACGTTGAGCGGGCTCATGAAAATTGCGATGTGCCAAATCCCTAGTTCTTCGTTCTTTTCGACGAACATTACCTTGCCGTCGGCTGGAGATACCAAACCACTGGCAGGTCGTCTTACGGGATCCCGAAAGAAAAGAAAGAGCGGGAATGATAGGATGAAAAGACCAATGCCCATAATGAAAAGAAGTGGTTGTGAGTTATTTATGACAATCGAGAGAACTAGTGATATTACCGAGAATATTGGCACCAGAAAAAGCCACCAAGGTATACCCTTTGCGATCATGCAATTCACCGCTTCGAGAAATATTAGTTCTTTTATAATTTATTTTGTATGAAGATTCCAGAAAATACGGGATCTGATCTATTTTCAATCCAATTTTAATGCCTTCAGGTTCCTAAGATTGGTTCCGCATTTTTTACAGAAGATCATTTCCTTGACAACTTCGCTTGCGCAAACGGGACACCTCAGTGTTATTCCTTTCCGCTGGCTGCAGGATGGACACTCCGGTTCCAGGGTGTTGAAAGGCTGATTGCACGCTGGGCATATTTTCATCTCAGTCCCGTCGATCCTTGATATTGCAACCCTTTCCACCGGGATCGTACCCAGTGTATTATCTTTTTCTTTGGGGCTGTCTTCAAGTAAACCATCAAAAACGCTCAATATATCGGTCATGGGTTGATCCATATCTCCAGGCGCAGTTTCCTCGTCGGATTTGGGGGGTTTTGGAATAATTCCGTGTTTGTCCTGAAGATCGGCACGCAATGAATCCAATACATTTTCATCCACATCTCCCGGTGCAGTTTCCTCGCTTGATATCTTAGGTTTTTGAATAATTTCTTTTTGTTCTTGTAGATTGACCCGCATTTCATCTGATATAGATTCATTCTTCTCAACTGCTGCATTTTCCTCGCTTGATATGTTATCTTTTTGAATAATTTCTTTTTGTTCTTGTAGATTGCCATGTATTTTATCTCTTCCAGTTTCATTATTTTCCACTGCTGTAGTTTCTTCTCTGGGCTTTTCAGGTTTTGAGATAATTCCGTTTTCTTTCAGTAGATCTGCCGCCATAACATCCGGTATGGATTCTTCCATATATGCCTCTGTATCTTTCACACTTGATATGTTATCTTTTTGAATAATTCCGCTTTGTTCCAGTAGATTGACTGCCATTAGATCCGACGTGGATTCAACCATTTCTGCCGCCGCAACGGCCTCGCCCGATTTGAGAGGTTTTGGAATATTTCCGAACTGGTTCTGTTGATTATCTCGCTCAATAATACTCTTGAGTATTGCTTGAATTGATTTTTTTTCTTCTTTTTGAAGGGGTATTTCAGTCTGAGAAATCTCACTTTCTGCTAGTGGGGTCTCCTCATCCAGCAGTTCGTCGAGTAACTTGGAGTCATTAGTATCCCCCGGAGTTTGCGGCGTTTCCGACATCTCGCCCTCAGGGGATGTTTTTCCCTCAACCAACATAAATGAGCTTTCCGCTATCTCCAGGTCTTGGAGCATTTTTCCCTCAGACGGTGGCCCCCATTCTTCCTGAACGTATTGAATTCCATCCGGGTTCAGCGATGACCCATGACCTTCTTGCGAATATTGAATTAATTCCAGCGGGGCTAACGGCTGTATCATCATATCCGGTGGCGCTTCGGTTCCATTGTCTGCTACAGGTTCTGTCGTGGATTGAGAGGGACTTATCTCGTCAGGGGATTCTTCCTTCTTTTCAGAACGGCTTTTTTTCTTGATTAATAATATCATAACGATCCCAAACACTACCAGAAGAACCATTAATCCCAGGAGCAACCAGACCCAATTTGCCACAGTTTTCTCAAGATCTGTTTTCTCATCGAGGCTTGTCTTCTGAACATCCTTTTTTAAAACAATATCTTTTTGGATGTCCTTCGTGTTGACGTAAAGCTGGTCCGTCCAGGTATCGAATCCCGTTCTTGTAACTGTGATGGTGTAATTGCCGCTGGGAATATGGAATCGATACTTTCCCTGAGAGTCCGTGAAATTTTCAAAATAGTTCAAAGGATCGTTAATATCCTCTATACGAATCAACGCGTTGTCCAAAACTGTGCCTTTATGATCGGTAACACTGCAGGAGAATTCGTGCAACGGACCGTCGAGATCATTCCCGGGTCCGGTTCCTCCGCCCGGGGTTGTTATGGTTATATTCATTATCGTCCTGTTAATACCGTAGGGATGCCCGTCGGATACCCACAGTCTAACCGTATAGTTACCTGCTTTTCCATAGGTGTGTTCCACTGTGAGGAGGTCCTGTCCGAATACATTCTGAGTATCGTCCCCAAAATCCCACGTATAGGTCAGGTTGTCACCGTCTGGGTCAAACCCCGGTAAAGCCGTAAATGTAACGGTGAAGTTCCCTTCTTCAGAGCTATGTTCGAACACAGGAGCTTCAGGTGGGTCGTTAATATTGTTGACCTTGATTATAAAATTCCTCCTGTACTTTTCCATGGATAGATCGTTGACTTCGATGTAGGTTTCATATGTTGCTACAGTGTCCTTGTCGGGTTTGAAACGGAATTCTCCGGTAGACGAATTGAAAAAAAAGTTTGATTCCAGAAGTCCCACGGGAAGATATTCGGAAAAATTAGTGGAGAAAACGAGCTTATCTCCGTGTACCTCGTCGTCGTCAGATGCGAAGGGTAATATTTCGAGCCATTCGTCCTGTTCCACGTATTGCGTCGATATCTTATCCATGAATGGGGGATCGTTCGTATTCACGATGGTGAGGTTCAGTTCCACAGAGTCCATCCCGTCGTTGCCATCGTCGATGGAGATCGAGAAGACATAATCACCCACCTGGGAATTGCGAGGTCTGATCTCTAGAGTGCCGTTCCCCTTGGAGAAAGTATAGTCCTCGTTCTTTCTTAGCTCGGGCAACACCTCAGTGATGTTCGTTGAGTAAGAAAGGGGGTCTTCATCGATATCCAGAGCTGTGAAAATGAAGCTTGACCAAAGATCCTCATATACCGTTAGGGATGTCGATCCAGTTGTGATGTCGGTGTCGTTCACCCTGATAAGGTAGGGTTGATCGTTTCGTGGGAGAATCGTCACGGTGATGTGATGAGGGAAATCAGGAGAGAGACCCGCTGCGTCCTTTACACTTACTGATATCGACTCACTGCCGTATTTATTCTGCAGGGGCCGTACTGTGAGTGAATGATTTATAAGCACTCTATAATCTGCTATGGCTGTTCGATATTGAGAATCCCAACTCGTTCCGTTAATAATACAATACGTTATTACATCGCTTTCATCCGGATCATTGAAGAATGGAGTGAGATTTAAATATACAATATCTTGATCCTCAATGAGAGTAAGCCCATCCGTTGGATTCCCATTTATTTTCGGCTGCCTGTTATGTTGTAGGACAGTAATACTTATCTCACCCCTAATTGTTCCAATATTCGGAGTGTGGTCGTCTGTTATTGTAAAGGGAAGGTAATAGGTTCCGTTACCGATAATACTTGGTATGGAGATCTCGTGCGTATATAGCTCATCATTTGCGTTGGCATCCCCGTTTGTCCCGTTATCTACCATGGCCGTTTTGCTTGCGCCTCCTACGGAGGAGATATCGATCACTATCTCCGAGATATTGCCATCGGGATCCTGAGCCTCCACAGTAATGAGTGTTGTGTTTTCATTATCGTTCAGAACAGCGGCAGGGGTGGCCTGGGGGTTTGAATAGACCGGTTTGTCGTTGGGTGTTGCTAGAAAAAAAATCCTTCCAACTTGAAACGTCGCTTGGGACATGATTCGGGGGCCATATTCCAATCGCATTCCCGTCCCCGTGTTTGAAAACAAGAAGGCAAGCCCCAATCTCGTCCCCTGGCGTCCAGTTCCACCGATCAAGAGGTATACCTATCTCGTAGACCATATGTTCGGGGGTGCCGTTGAATCCCACTGACCAGAGGTAATCGACGAAACGGTTCTGAAGATACGGTTGGGATGCGTCGAACCATTGGGATACGTAAACATTCGGGTCGCCGTATATTCCGCCCCCTGTGTTCAACCAACCTGCATCGTTGAAAATACCATTTGGATTACTCCTTGCCGAGCTGTTACCGCAGATACTTATCCAGTTGTCCTGTGTGCTTTCGTTGGTGGTACTCTGTATAGGTGGAACAACGCTGTCGTCATTGTCCCCGTCGATCCATAACCGTATAAAATCGTTCACACTCTCCTCGTTGGTCCGGTCAGATTTTGCATCGACGCATATGTATAGATAATTATCGTCGTTAGCCAAGTATAGGTCTACATCCAGCCCTGTACGGCCTATGGGATGCGCAGTATAATTACTGATCCAGTCTGAGGCATTTCCATTTACGACAATAGGGGTTCTTCTCCATTCCGACCAATCAAGAGCCCTAGTTCCCGGTCGATCAGATGCCCGTGTGCTCCCAATAATTTGAGCCGTGATATCCGGATTTCCGGGAATAGTCCCAATAAGCGGTTTGAAGGCTATTAGAATTATTGATATGGGGATGAGCCAATATAGATAAGCTTTCATACTATCGCCTCTGTCACCAAGGTCATTGAATGAATGATAATAATTACGCTATCGTTGAATAACGTTTTTAATATTTCCCTCTGCAATGAAGAAAAATGTCTTAATAATTATTTTTCCCGATTGATCTTTTCCATGATCGCCTGCTGGGTGAAGAACTTAATGGACGGATACATAATCTTGTTTTTCCGGACGAAATCGCTGGCCATTCCCCATACGTCCTTGTGCACCTTTATGTGTTTATCGACGCTTTCTTTTCTTTCTGAAACTACGGTGTCGGCTTCCGTGGAGGTGGTTGCAGATTTGATTTCCCTTTCCTCTATGAAGAAATCCCCGCAGTTTGAGCACCGATAGGATACGGTCTCCTTACTCTCATCGGAGTCGAGGATCATACTGATCAGTTGTTCATTACACTTCTTGCACACTGCCATTGACTCGACCTCAATTGGAATTTGAAGAATAATGTCTATGTAGAATGTATATAAAAAGTTAACTTTTCGTTTCCTATATCTGATAATTAAAAATCTATTCCTTAATCGCCTAAGGGTCAGATGGAAGGAGGTGGGCCCGGCGACTGTGGGGTTGGTGATGCCGCAGGTTGAGTGGAGGGTGTTGTTACCCCAGGAGAAGGCAAAGGTCCCGGAGGCGGCGCGGAAGACGGTGCTACCTGGGTAGGAGCAGTTGGTGCCTGAGGCTGAGCAGATGAGTACCCTTGGCTGGAGGGTGCCGGTACATCCTTCAATGGGGTGGGAGCTGCCTTGTAGAGATGCTCCCCAGGTACCTGTGGTGTCGGAGTGGGTTTTTGATATGGATGGGCCGAGGGCACGCTGGTTGTCTGTATCTCGTATTTACCGTCGACGAACAAAAAATCGATTATTTCGCCTTCATCTTTTTCCATTTCAGCTTCCTTGGTTTCCGTTTGGCCCACAACCTGCCGTGAGTGCATATCGATTACCACGGAGTACTGTGGCAAAGCAAGCCTCTTTTTCTGCTCGGGGAGGTTCTTATGGGGTGCCTTGTGCCCCGAGGGTAACTTCATTATCTCTTCTTTTTCCTCAAACAGCTCTCTTGCTTCAGGCATGATGCGTTTTGCAACAACGCCTCCTATTATGTCGGGAAGAAAGGTAACTTCCGTGCTATCGGAACCACTTTCTCTTTCCAGCAATTCAGCTGGTATCCTGTTCTTGACGCGCTTGATCACAAATATGATGATCAAAAGAACCAGGAGTAGCAATATCACTATCAATCCCATAAAGAAAGACAACCTGTTCTTTGCCCAGAAAGTGAGGGCAGTTCCCTTTTTCTCGACAACCCGTATGGAGAGAGGTTGCCCGGTGACGGAGGAATGGTCCGAGAATTCAGAGGTGGTTGCCGCTGTAATATGGAAAACCCCCAATATCTCCGATTTTTCTGCTACGAGTATTTTCAATATGATGATGTATTCTTCCTCGGAGAGCAGTATGATTGAGCTTTTCGAAAGAGTGATGTAGGGATCCATGGAAGCGTCGTTTGTAAGGGTTATGGTTATATTGTCGGGGTTCGTTCCGCGGTTCATAACACGAAGACTGAAGGTATACGACATACCCTTTTCCACCGTCTGGTTGATCCTGGCAACATCGAATGAAATCTCCGTTATATACACGATGATCCCCAGTGTCTGGTAGGCTACAGGAGAGTATCCCTCCCCGTCAAATGCCTTTACCTGGATATAATACAATACATTGGGAGCAAGCTCCTTGGATAACTTGTATCTCGAAAAATTCTGGACCGGATACCATGAGAGAACCTCTCCATGGCCCTTAGAGAGGCCGATCTGGATGAAATAGACAATATTACTTTCATCACCATCGGGGTCCATGGCGGGTTCCCATCTAATGACCGGGGTTCTGTTTGTGGTGGTGCTGGGGGTGATATTGGTTACCAGAGAAGGAGGCTTGTTGCCGATTTCGGTTATCTCCATTATTTCCTCGAAAACAATAGAAAAAAATTCCCCATCATATGCTTTTATCTGCACGTAATATTTGCCGATATCAAGTTTCTTTTGTACGTTATAATAACTGTCGGTGAGGTTTTCCGTCCATGGTATCACATCTCCCTGGTCGGAAGAAGTACCGATTCTGAGCGAAAAGGTGAGTGTGTCGTTATTGATGTCGTAAGCTCCGACCCAGGTGATATTGGGTTTGGTTTCCCATGTCCTGATGGGAAACATCTCAGTTGGCGGTGAAGGTGGTGCATTCCCCTCGCCGATTATATGAACGAGTTCTTGGTGTACATAGGATAGGGAATGGCCATCAGAGACCCTTACCTGCACGTAATAGGTACCGAAGGGCAGGTTCTTTTCCACCTGATAATAATCCGCAGTGTCTACGTTGAACCAGGAAAGTGTATCGTTGTAATAGGGGTGGGTCCCTATCTGAATGTAATTGTTCCTTATGGTGTCGCCATCCCCATCTACTGCACCCGACCACGTAATCAAGGGAAGAGTTTCAATGCTGAAATCGGGTAGGATTTTGCTTGGCGGTGTAGGTGGAAGATTTGCCAGCACGAAGATATCCAGTGTCTGGACCAATGACGAGGAGTTATCCAATCCGTCCGTGGCTATCACCTCGACGAAATAAGTGTCATATGGCAGGGGATTTTCAATCTGGTAGAATTGGTTCTTTCCCAGGCTTTGCCAGGGTAGTATATCGCTATATCCCTCTTCGGATCCTATCCTGACATAATATTCCAACAGATAACTTTCGATCTCCCTGTCATGGCCGCCGTACCAGTGAAGTAACGGCGAAGTATCCCGCGTTGTATCGGGTAGCAAAGTGTGAGGTGGAGTTGGGGGTTGATTGTAATATAGTTCAAATACATCGAGATTATCGGAAAAGAGGGTCTCTGAGCTAATACCGAACTCGTCAAGGACCTTCGCCTCCACTCCATATTTTCCCGTCTGGAAAGTGTCATTCACCGTGAAAGTTATATTGGCCAAGTACTTATCGGCGTCCGATTGTGAAATTTCGATATCTCCCGAATTCCATGTATGGGAGGAATACACCATTATCCTGTTTTCCGAAGGGTCTTTCATAGATACGCTAAAGTCAAATAAGGCAGGTTGGGGTAGGTCGGGATCGCTAAAAGATATTTGTATTTTTACTTTCGGCTCATAATAAGTGTTGAGGCGAACCGGAAATACACTTAACCAATGAATTTGGGGTGCCCTGTTGTAATATACGCTGAAAAAATCGGGATTTTCATTAAAGTCCATATCGCATATTTTCACACCATTATCGAAGATCGAGAATCCAAGATCGTAACTACCGTTAGCTAGATTAGCTCCCTGGTCAAACTGATAAGAAACTCGGAAATTATTATTTGTCAGATCGATGAATTCGAGATTCCCACGTTTCTTTGATGCCTGGTAAATTGTTTGAATCGTTCCGTTCTCGCTTCTCAGTCGTATATCCATATCTGCGTTTCTGAGATCGTAATCGCTGGTGATGTTCTGATTCACAGTGAAATTGAAGAATAATGGATCACCGCCGTGACGGTTGTAGTATTCCGGGACTACCGTAGGGCTGTGTATTTCAGCCTTGAACAATTCGACCATGTCAGCATTGATATCGAAAGTAGAGAGGTCGGATCCTCCATAGCCGTCCCTGATTTCCAGGAAAAGGTCGTAGAAGGCAACATCGAGATCATTTGGGACTTCCCATAAATAGGAAAAATCGTACGTATCGTTGGATCCCTTTTCCACTGATAGACCCGGTTTCCCGTTGATCCCATCCTTGATCAGGGGAAACGTAATATTATCTTCGTCCCGAAGCTCCATTGTGAGGGTATAATCGGAGACTTCCTGAACGTCAAGGTCTGAGAATGTCCCTTGAAATATGATGGTGGAATCACCCAGAATGTTTGCTCTTATTCGGTCCGTTCTGATGCTTGTCATGTTTATGACTGGAAAATGATCTTTTAGTTCCACTGCGTTATCCATAAAGCCGTAACCAATGTCGTCCATAAGCCCTTCCGGGTCGAATATCATGATCTTGAGGTCGATAAGACCAAATCCGAAGTCGATATTCGGAGAAAAGAACACTGTTAGGTTATATAACCGGTCTGCAATTTTTTCGAGAGAAATCTTTTGATTATCCCGTGTGATATTGTCCGTGTATCTGAGAATTGACCTATCATCGGAAAGGCGAACGTCAACTGTCACGGAAAAATTATCCGCAGAATGATTGTCCCGATCCCACAGAGAAAGCTTTATCAACGAGGTATCGCCTGTAAATGGGTAGAGTATGGTTGGTGCAATCTCTATCGTCTCGGGTATGAATGAAGGAATGTAATTTGCTTTTATCTTAACGTTATCGATACAGATCAGATCGTAAAATAATCCAGCGTTGGTACTGGTCGTGAAGATAGCTCTAAACCGGAGGTAGACGTTGCTGTTCTTTGGGAGTTGACTTAGATCATATTTTATCAATTGATAATTTGCAGGCTCCGTATCATAGTTGTTATTTTCGTTGGCAGGGACCCTTTTCCATTGCGGATTAGAGTAACCGTTGCCGGGATTACCGTCAACATCAATGTCGATTAATAAACGCTCGTTTCCTTCCATATCCTCATAAGCATATCGGAATTCCAGTTCCACATCGCTGGTGTTCCGAAGATCGATCCAGGTGTATATGAAACATTGTTCCCATTCCCGGTCATCGTCTCCACTCATGAAAACGGAGTTACCTGAATATGCTCGCGAATTGGCATCGACCTGGTTCGTCCTTTCGATGTATCCCCCCCCCCATGCTCCATGTTCGAAGACACCCCAGTCCGAATTGAAATTCTCCGATAGAATGACGGTTTCCATTCCTCGAGTATCCATTTCCTTTGATACTGGTGAGACTGATGAAGGAGCTTTCACGCTCGCTTGGCTCGTATTATTATTTGATGAACTTAGAATGAAGTGACCATTGCCAGTAAACATCAGTAACGCTATAACAAATATCAATGCACTGTATAACTTTCCAGTCGAGAACAATTTCATGAAATTACACGCTCCATGATTCTGCAGATTCGCTTACAACTACAAATGTTAAGATAAAAATACTTTTTTCCAAATTTATTCATTCCCTGTTTAATGGGGAATAAAAAAAAAGATGTGCTCCTATCGAAGGCAAGCCTCCGGCTTGCTTCTGAGTCGCATAATTTAAAATAAAATTATGCTCCCGAGGGGATTCGAACCCCTGTCAATGGCTTTCTCCGTACTGGTCATACGCGAGAGGCCATTATGCTTGGCCGGACTACACTACGGGAGCATGTATATGAGTTGTAAGTAAATTACTTATTCTTAAATTTATTAATCATAATAGATGATTTTCTGCGGTTATGGCGCTTTTTGTAGTTAAATTTATAGTTCGATGTTTCTGGCAAGGGAATATTCGGTTCATTTCTTTACTTGCTTTTGAATCCTGGCCCAGGTGTCACGAAGTCCCACGGTCCGGTTGAATACGAGTTTCTCCGAACTTGTATCAGGGTCTACACAGAAATAACCCTGCCGCTCAAACTGGAATCGATCATACTTATTCAATTCTTTCACTGCCGGTTCCACCTTGCAGCCCTTGAGTATCGAAAGAGAGTCCGGATTGAGTAATTCCTTGTAACTCTTTTCTTTCTGTCCCGCAGGATCCTCCACAGTGAACAGCTTGTCGTAGAGCCGTATTTCCGCTTCGAGAGAGTGTTCTGCCGATACCCA
>JASLWR010000015.1 GCA_030740765.1 Thermoplasmatota archaeon | reverse complement strand
TTATCAGAGAAAATCTCTGCCTGGCGTGAGCGCTCGAGATTTTTCAGACGTGTTTCCCGTTGGAGCTAAACAAATACTAAAAATACTAATATCAATTCTTAGTTTGTGTGTGAGTGTTGGTTAATCTTCTTTCTTTTTCCAATCCAAAAAGACAAAATGGTTTTTTATATGAAAATATTGATTGTCCTTCGCCCTTCTATTCATGACAAAACGGAGGCTACTGGCCCATCTTGCCATGTTAGACGTGCCAGTATGGTACGTCTTTACTTATGAATAAAAGAAATATTAGATTTAACTGAAACGTGAGATCCATGACCCAACTTCAAAGTGCCCGAAACCGTGAGATCACAGAGGAAATGAAAAAAGTAGCATCGGTGGAAGGATGCACTCCTGAGCATATCATGGACCTTGTCTCTCGAGGTTTGGTGGTAATACCTGTAAATAAGAACCACAAAAATGTCAAACCCGTAGGCATAGGAAAAGGTTTAAAGGTCAAGGTAAATGCGAATATAGGTACGTCGAGTCTTTCATCGGATCTGGAAAATGAGCTCAAAAAGGTGGATGTGTCAAGGGAAGCTGGTGCGGATACCATAATGGATCTCAGTACAGGTGGTGATCTTCGAGCCATAAGACGGGCGGTTCTTGCTCGCTCGGATATGCCTGTAGGTACTGTTCCCATATATGAAGCTGTGGTGAAGCTAGGTAATCCTGTGGATTTGACCATAGAAAATTATCTCGATGTTTTTGAGCGACAGGCTCGCGAAGGTATTGATTTCGCTACAGTGCATGCCGGCGTTACAATGAATGCTATCCCGCTCCTAGGTGACCGTTTGATGGGAGTGGTCAGCAGAGGCGGATCCTTTCTGATAAGGTGGATGAAAAAACATAATGAAGAAAATCCTTTATATACCAATTTCGATGAGATACTGAAAATTGCCAGAGAATATGACGTTACAATGAGCCTGGGAGACGGCCTGAGGCCGGGCTGTATCCACGATGCAACTGACAAGGCGCAGCTGCACGAGCTGGAAATTCTCGGTGAGCTCTCGAAAAGATGCTTCGATGCAGGAGTACAGGTGATGATCGAAGGACCAGGTCATATCCCTCTGAACCAGATAGAAAAGAATGTAAGATTGGCGAAGGAATATTGCAACAATGCACCCTTCTACGTACTTGGCCCCCTTCCAACCGATATAGCTCCCGGATACGATCACATAGTATGTGCCATTGGTGGAGCATTGGCCTGCTATCATGGAGCCGACTTTCTGTGTTACGTTACCCCCAAGGAGCATGTGGGTCTACCCAACATCGAGGATGTGAGAGAAGGAATAATAGCGTCGAAGATAGCCGCACACGTGGCAGATGTTGCCCGGGGAAATTTCTCGTCAATGGAAAGAGACCGAGGGATGAGTATTGCCAGACGTAATGTCAAATGGGATGATATGACGGAATTTACAATAGACCCAAAGCGTTTTGCTGAACTGAGGCTGGAAGAGTGCAAGATCAATCCTAAGGATAATGATTACTGCTCCATGTGCGGTGAATTCTGTGCAATAAAGGTCTACAAGGATGAATGATTTTTTTTATTACCAATTCTCATAAATCCCCAATAACCTAAATATACCGGGATGAGATATTGTCCTCGCATATTGCCAAATGGGCAAACATCGATAAAATGAGTCGTGAATTAGTAAATTCACTTCACCTGTAGAAAACCACAGGTTTTCGAAGGTGTAGCAGAGCCCGTGGGGTCTGCGGAGCATAGCGGACACCCTCGTAAATCCAAGGATTTCCTGCGGGTGTCGATGTTTGCAAATTTGATAATGTTTGCAGAATCATGGTCCGTAGGAAACAGAATGTTTCCGAGGGCTCAGTTGTGTCGAAGATACAACGGAGCGAAACGGGAGCCCGTAGGGACCGATTCTGCTGAATAGAATTAACTTGGTAAAAGGATGGGAGGTTGCAAAATCAAGAAGAGTACAGGAAAGCTAGTGACGGTTCTGAGCCTTACTTTTCTTCTTACCTTTCTTCTATTGTATTATTTCGAGACCTCGGATTTCAAACTCATTGCCCTTTTCATCATAATCATATCGGCAGGAGCTTTCCTGGTGCTTTTGACTATACATTATACGACCTCTCAGCAGGACAAATTGATGAACACCGTGGCATCGATCCTGTACGATAAGGCCATAGCACTGGAAGAGGAGCAGAAACAGAGAAAAATTGCCTCCGGGACAGCTTCAGAAGGTAAAAGCAGCAGTTTCATACCGGTGGACAAACCTGATATCGATTTCTCAAATGTCGGTGGTCTCGGAAGGGTCAAAGAGGAGATCAGGAAGGCCATCATATATCCTTTTGAACATCCAAAGCTCTACTCCTTATATGGAAAACGCATAGGTGAGGGAATACTTCTATACGGGCCCCCTGGCTGTGGGAAGACCTTCATAGCAAGGGCTACAGCGGGAGAGGCAAATGCTTCCTTTATTAATCTGAAGGTTACTGACGTTCTCAGTAAATGGGTAGGTCAGAGCGAGAAGAACATCAACGAGGCATTTCAGGTCGCTTCGAAGAATAAACCTTCAATACTGTTCTTTGATGAGATCGATTCCCTAGGTTCCAAAAGGGGTGAGATGTCCCAGGACCACTCCAACCGCCTGGTCAATGCCCTGCTAACCGAGCTGGATGGATTCGAAGGTCCCAAAGAGAAAGTTCTTATCTTGGCGGCTACCAATGAACCATGGCATGTGGATTCCGCCTTGAAGCGCCCCGGTAGGTTCTCCAAATTGCTTTTCATACCGCCACCGGATCTCAAGGCGAGACTTGAAATTTTTAAGTTACTTGCCGGAAAAAAACCAATTTCACATTTGGTAGACCTTAAGATGATTGCCAAGAAGACCGCCGGTTACTCTTGTGCCGACCTCGAACAGATAGTGGAAGAGGCAGCGGATATTCCTCTCAAGGAAGCTATAAGGGGTGGAAAATCAAGACCGATAAGGGAGAGCGATTTTTTAATGGTATTGAAACGCAGGCCCTCTTCTATCCAACCCTGGTTCAGGCATGGAAAACAGCAATTGGTGCTGAGAAACTGCCAGAGCGAGTTTCGGGAGCTGTGGAAACTCGTAAAGAAAATCAACTAGGGTATCTAAATGTCGAAGTTAAGCGTTGGAAAACATCTCCTTGGAAGCCTGTACAACTGTCCGGTCCATCTGCTGAAAGAGGTCGAACAGGTAAGAGATATTATGTATAGGACGGTCAAGGAAGCGAAGTTCAATTGTGTAGGAGACGTTTTCCATCAATACGAACCATTTGGTGTTACAGGTGTTATACTGATATCGGATTCTCATTTCAGCATCCATACCTGGCCGGAACACAGATTCGCTGCAGTGGACATCTTTTCATGCAGCAAGGAGAGCGATACTGAATTGGCCTTTGACATTCTCTGCAAATACTTGTTACCCGAAAGAGCTGAAAAGCAATTGATCGAAAGATGAAAAACCACGTTACCGATAAATTCCATGGCCAGTATCCTTTTTGGAAGCAATCTATTTCTGCAAAAATATTATATATTATATATTATTATGTAGTCATGGGTGTCCAGAAACCCAGTATGATGAGAAGAGGAGTGTATGCTCTATGGTAATGGAAGAAATCACCGTCGGCGCTGCAAGAAAAATTGCGGAAAGTAAAAATCTCAAACCCGGGAGAGTTGTCGGGACAAATGGAATTCAATTCACAAAGGGTTCAAATACGAGAATAGAAGCAATTGATTGGAACGAGTTTGAGAAAACTCTCAGCGAAAGAGGACTTGCCGTTTTCGAGAGCGGCGGTTGGATGAAAATTATGAAAAAGGCTTAAATTCCCTCATTTTCATTTTTTTCTTCTTTTCGTTTTTTTATGTTAAGATAGAGTATATTATGCAACTATAAAAGATGTAAATAGCCTTACTTTTTCTTACTACTCACATTTCTTTGGGTTTGTTACGCTTTGAAGCCTAGACATTTATCTATTTTTCATCCAATCTTTCGTTTTATTGGATGGATGTATCTGATCGACAAAGTAAGGCAAAGTATTTTTTATCATATAGTATCAGGGAGAGTTAGGACATAAGTGGGAAAAAGGGGTGTATATGTTGGTATTTCTGCAAGTGTGCTTCCGGGTGCTTCAGTAGAACGTCTGTATCTGACATGGAATCAGAGATTCTATTAGGCGACAGTGAAACAACCTTTCACTTAGCCTGCGGATAAACTATTTTCGAAAATATTTAAATCAGATGGTTATGATTAACTAAGCCGTACTCTTGCACTATTAATTTCCGTGTAGTTGCCAATGGTGGCATTATGTCTTCTCCTCCCGTCTGTAGCAAATGTAAGAACGTTGCCCTGCGGTTCAATGATGACGGAACCGGTTTATGTAACGTATGTTCAAGGTCGTTCATATGGAATAAACCCGGGGCCCCGAAACCGCCGATATGCAGGAGATGCAAGACCCATACTCTATCATTCATGCCCGATGGGTATGGATGGTGTCAGGACTGTTCGAACAAGTTCATCTGGCGACCAGGCGCGGATATCGATCTAACTAATCTGGACATTCCGTTAGAAAAGAAAAAAGACAGTCAATATCCGGAGAAAACACCCGTAGTCATCGAACAGCATTTTCACGGGGATTACATACAGGAAGGTGCTTCAAAAATTGCCATTAGCGACAGCGTCATCCAGAGATCCAATATTGGATCGGGTATAAAGGTAAATGAAGGACTCGACGAAAAGGTCCAATGGTTGGATGAGAGAAATCAAGAAAGAATGTCGGAGCTGAAGCGCGGTCAAAGGAAGATAGGAAAGGATCTTTTGAAGATAAAGGGTTTGACCGAAGAAATGTCAAATGACCTAAATCGTCATTTTGGCGAAATGATGAAGGACCTGCCCTATCCGTCAAACATTACCAGGAGCAGGGCGGTAGTGGAAATGGAATATACCTGTTCCCGGGCTGGTGAGTATATTGGTACGGTGAAGGACCGGCGCTGGACAAGGTGGATCCATCTAGCTGTTGGTGCTGCAATGACCGGAGTAGGTTTTGCCACCTTCAGTGCCGAAATGAGCGGGAAAGGTATAAAGAAACTTTTCGAGGATCTGAAAGGTAAACCGCTTGATGATATTCCCAAAGAGAATCTCTTCCTTACTTCAGAGGAGAAGGACGAAATAGTGACCCGTCTTCGAGAAGATGGGATACTTGCTAAATTGAATTATTGTCCTGCATGCCACAACTGGGTATGTGAAAAGTGTTTCGATTCCACGGCAATGATGTGCATAGATCATGTAGATTGAATATGAAAGGAACCGGTGGATCAATGGATATACGGGTAAGAACTTTCAATGAATTGGGCCTGAATGCGTTTTCGAACAAGAACTACAAGCTTGCCCTGGAATATTTTGATGAAGCTCTCAAGATAGATTCTGGAAACGAGGCTATTTTATTGAATAAATGCAAGGTTTTCGTCAAAAGGAGATCTCTTGTTGAGGCCATCGGTTCTCTCGATAATTTACTAGCCATGAATTCATCCAATCAAGAAGCCGGTGACATGAGAACGGAGTGCCTGGAGATGCTGAGAAAAGGCACCACGGAGATAAAGTTTCCGAAAAAAGAAGATTCTGTAGCCCAGGATAATACTTTTACTGCGATGGAAGAGGTTCATGAGATTGGTTCCGATGAAATTTTTGAGGTTGTAGAGGAGAGGACTGAAGACTCTGGCAGGAGAAAGAAAAGATCCCCAAGCAAGGACAGAGCTCCTTTAAAGAAATATGTCGATTCGTGTAGCGACGAAATGAAATCGAAGGCGATCCAAAAAAGCAATGAGATCATCCAGAAGGTCACGGAATTCGAAAAGAAAGGAATCATCATCAATGATATCAGGCCATACCTCGAGGAGATCACCTCCAATATGGATTCGAGTAATCCGGCAGGAGCATTGAAGGTTGCCGGGAAATGCCTGGCTTATTTGTCAGATACGAAAAAAGAATACGATCGAACCCAACGTCTTGTAAAGAGGATCCAGCAGAACATGCTCTCCCTGCGTTCCCAGGGCGCTGATGTGAAAGATGTGGATGAAGATCTTAAAAAGGTTCCGGAGCTATTGCGCACGGGCAGCTACAAGGAAGTTCTCGATATCGCAGCGGTATCTTTGGATAAATTATCCTTGAGGAAGGTAGTATATCAGGATGCTCTCGATTCTATTCGAGATAGCTGGCAGTCGATCAAGGCGGCTCTCAAAGAAGGTATACGGGATCGTGAAGCGGACGAGCAGTTGAGCAAGGGCAGGAAATGTGTAACCAATGGGGAATATGATGAAGCCATCGAGCACGCAAAGAGCAGCCAGGATATCATTCAAACCTCACTTAATGCATTGAAAAAGCTCAAAGATGAATTTAGTTCGTTGAAGACAAGAATAGTACTATGTCAAAGATTGGAGATGGACGTTGCTTCTTTTCAAAAGACACTCTCGGAAATAGAGAAATTTATCAATAATGGGGCTGTGGATAAGGCCGACGATCTGATATTCCAGTTGAAGAACGAGCTTTCCGCACAAGAGATAGAATACAATCGGGGACTTTTATTCTACCAGATAACAAAATTCAAGGTGGACGAGGCCAAGACCCACGGAGTGGATACCAGTGGAATGGAGCAATCGCTGAATACCATGAAAATGGAGCTTGGAAGGGGGAATTATGAGAACGTTCCTGTCATCGCGGAAGAAATACAGGACTTTGTGGAAAAGAGCAGATCGGTTCAAGATCAGAACAAGGCCCTTCTTGCCATAGAGGAAGCCGAAGGATTATTCGAGGATTGCCGGTATCAGGGCATAGACGTATCGGAGGGAATTTCTCTTTTGAAGAAAGCCAAGCTATATTTTAATGACAGTGAATTCGCGCGCTCAAGTGAATTCGGGAGAAATGCCATTAAGAATTTTATGACGTTGAAACTGGTCTTTCTTCTGGATGATACCAAAAAACTCGTGGAGAAAAGCTATAAGAAATCCGATGTGGACTTAGAAGTTGCCAGGGAGGATCTTATTGGGGTAGACGAACTGATTTTGGCAAAGGATTATGAAGAGGCCAATGAGCTGCTTTCGAAGATAAGGCAGCCCCTTTTCGAGGAAAAGGCCAAGGATCAACTCATAAAGACCCAGGAGAAGATCAACGAGGTACTGGCTCTGGGTGGGGAAGTGGAGAAGTCGCAGAAACTCTTCTCGAAGTCGCAGGAGAATTTCAAGGATAAGGATTTTGAACTTGCGTATGAGCTGAGCGAACAGGCCTGGGAATCGGCCGAGAACGCAAAAATGTACGAGGAACTCATCGACGAGTTGAAATCCGTGCGGGAGTTTATTGACAAGTTGAACAAAGAGGGAATTGACGTCTCGGAGGCCAAGAACGTTCTGTCACTTGCCAAACCTGCTCTCGAGAACCGATTCTATCAGACTGCAATGGATCACTCAAAACAGAGCAAGAAGCTGGCGAAACAGGCGAAAGAGATGCACGTATTCGTTCTCAGGATCAAAAAACTGGAAAGCCGGCTGGATTCCATAGAAGAAGAAATTGAGAACGAAGAGCTTATGCGCGAGGATCTGAAACGCGCTGAAAAGTTGACACAATTGGGGAAAAAAGAGGAGATAGAAAGCATACTTTTCCGCCTGGACGATGATCTTGTAGAACTGGAGAGCGCTGGGGAGGAAAAGAGGAAAATGGAAGCCAAAAAGTTCAAGCAAGATGGCAATAAATTGTTCAAGGAAGGCAATGCCAAGGGAGCTATCAGGTTGTTCAACAGGGCACTGAAACTCACTCCCAATGACGAGAAGATCATGCACAACAAGGGAGTGGCCTACAAGAAATTGAATATGTACAGAAAGGCGCTGCGATGCACGAAAAGGGTTCTATCCATCAATCCCGATTACGCTGCTGCAAAGACTTTAAGAAGGCTTTGTGAGGCAGAGATGAGAAAGAAATGAGAGAGCTATGATTTCTTTTCTTAGTATAGAGGGTCTCGGTGTACAAATAGCTCCCGTTACACTCCGGTGTACCTTACGGCAAACCTGAGCCCTCGAAAACCTTTGGTTTCCTACGCGCACAACTGCCCTGCCCGGAAATATCCGTGCAATCCGGGGGCCGTAAGGCGTGCACCGGCCCGGCCCAAAAATAAAATCAAAACTATTGGGGGCTCTGCCCCGGCTTCTGCGCCAGCAGAAGAATAGTGCTAAGCAAAATATGAATTTGAGAGTAATAATCATCATTCACGATTGGAAGATTGTTCGACTTTTGTTCTAGAAATTATAAATACTATCCACCGCTATGAAAGAGGATATCAAGAGGTAGTGTTATGGGTCGCCTAGGAGTAAAAGTTGCTTCAAATCTATTGATTATGACACTCATACTTATAGTCCTACCTGTTCTACCTATGACACGGTCTTTGTCTGGTGCGGAGGAGGCAAAACCCACACGAAGTACAATCATTGTTGATGCGTCTGGTGAAGGAGATTACACACACATTCAGTGGGCGATTGATAATGCGAGTAATGGGGATATAGTGTACGTGGCAGCGGGGATTTACTCTGAAAATATCACGATAGCTACCAAAAGTTTAACCTTAACAGGTGTTGATCAAAATTTAACAATAATCCAAGGAACAAATATTTCGACCTGTATTAATATTACTTCATCAAATAACGAAATATCCAAATTGAATATTTCTAACGGAAAATGTGGTATTTCAATAATTGAAGGGAGTTCTAACTACATCCATAACAACATATTTTATAATAATACTTTTAGCATTGGAATGAAGGATACTTTTCAAAACATAATTGAAAAGAATTTTCTATCAGAATCAACAATTTTTAATTTAGGTATGATTAATTGTACCAAAGACCTAATTGAGAATAATGTTCTAATAAGTAAAAAAGGGCATAATATTTTGTTCTACGAATCGTATGACGAATTCATAATAAACAATTCAATTATTGGTGGGGATTTATATTTTTCTCCCGGACCATATACTTGGTGGCATATTGAGCTTGAAAATGGTTCGGGACAAGGTCAGGGTCAAGGCCAAGGTCAGCAGTCTAGAATTCCAATAAAATACTTTTCTCATAATATTGAAGGAAATCTCCGAAACGGGTTACCACGGCACTATCAAAAAATCCAGTGATGAATATGCACTCACCATCGACAAGGAGATTTGAAAACAGCCAAATCACTGGGAAATTTGTTAGTGCCCCCTCGATAGAGCCTAGAAATAATAATATTATCAATGGTTGGCGCCCACTTCGTTACGGTGCATTGAAAATAAACCTTAGTCCTCGGGGCCAACGGCCCCGAATGATCATACACTCTCTATTAACCAGAATGACCAATGTTATCTTATGGTGATGAATGTTCATACATATTCGTATAGACGTTCTCGCACGCCCTTGTTCAAATCAATCGAGGTACTTAACTTGGAAAAGAGAACCGTAGTTGAATTCAATAGTGGAAATGGAATATCTAATATCATTTGACATAGGGTCGCCTACGTCGATCCTGGGCCATAGCGACCCCTTGATATGATTCATATTATTTTCATGGTGTTGGGCCTGCGTTTCTTACGTCGCAGGCCCTATTGTTAAAGAAAGCTCATTTAATAATAGTAATGGAATATCGGTCAAATCCCATCTTCTGTCTATTAAGAATTGACAGAAAAAGTGAGGGGTGAAAATAACTCAGGATAAGACACTATAAAAAATGAATATCACTCGCCGATCAATAGTCCTCCTCTTCTTCCCCGTCCGTTTCCGGTTCCACTTCAGCTCCCTCATTATCCTCGGCCTCTTTCTTTCTGTAAAAGGTCCACACCAACGCTGCCATAACAAGGATGCCTCCTATGACCGCCACGGTTATTGCCTGGTTCGATTCTTCTTTTTCCACGGTTTTCGGGGGATAGACTCGCACGCTCGTGCTTTGTCGGTTGTTATCTTTCGAAAGTTCCTCAAGAGAACTATCAACCACGGCCAGCAGCTCTATATACCCGCTTTCCGCCTGCCAGTTTATCAATATCGTCTGTGATGTATTTCGTTTCATGAAGATGTTCGTCTTCCGATCAATAAGTCCAGCGGAATTCTCTTCTCCGTCGTAAAGCGAAAGATTCACAAGGCCGCTGACGTTCCCCTCGTTGATCACAGTTATGGAAACGGTAACAAATTCACCGTCGCGCAGGTTACCATTAGGGAGTTTTATATCAGTTACCTTGAAGTCGGCCAGCATTATCTTCTCCCTGACGGTAAACGTTTGCTCCCTGAGATCGTCATTCTCAGAGGTATCTCGCTCCCCTTCGACGCTCAGCCTTATTCTATGGCTCCCCTCGTCCGGACTCCATTGAATGGCCAGAGTTTTTGATTGTTCTGTTCCGTCAGGGATAAAGCTGATACTTTTATTCTCCATAAGGGCGGTGTTCGCATCATCGGAGACCTGGGTCACATTCACGGTGGCTGAAAAACCTGGCCCTTCCGTTGCATCACAGTAGAAATATACATTGATCCTGATCTCTACTGTTTCCCCGGCCCGGACAGCATCGTTGTAACCGATGATCTCCTCTTCGCCCCGATACAGTTTAACGGAGTCATCGTCCAGAGAGAATTCCATGCTGTATACAAGAATCGTCTCGGAAATTTCCCCCATAATCGACCCGTTCTCCACACTTATCTCCAGCAGGGTCGATCCAGACTCAGTTGGGACAGTAATGTCAAGGGAAAAGAAACCATTGGCATCGGTGAGAATGGATTTCTGTGACCCGGACATAGAAACGGTTGTGTCGGATCCCTGTACTGTAACACCAGTATCGTACTTTGCCTGCCCGTATACCTCAATAATATCTCCGGGGAATACCTCCGAAGTGAGGTCGATCAGACTGATGTCAATGGATTTTTGTTCGTCGTTGTTCACCACAACGTTCAGAATTACCAGATCGGAGTATCCCTTGCCGTCGAAGGCCCGGGCTTCGATCTGCGCAGCACCATTCTCCATTGCGCTGATATTCTCGAACCTCGCGCGCCACTGGGCAAGACCGCTCCCGTGAGCGGGTTTTGCAAGGATGGTAGTGCCGCCCAGGCTTACCTCTATATTTTCCACTATATCCGAGCTGTCCGGATCGCTGCTTTTTCCCTCTATTATGAGAGGTGACGCTATCACCGCCCCCTCGAGAGGAGCATTTATCTCCAGCAATGGTTTATTGTTCGGTACCGGAAGAACGGTGATCTCCATGCTGTTCCAGAGGCTGATACCACCTTTCGAATCCTTCACCTTCAATCTGGGTGCGTATTCACCGGATTTCCGATAGGTATGATTGCTGCCTGGAGAATTGCTCCACCCAGTAGAATATCCATCGCCAAAATCGAAGTAATATTCAATAATTTCCCCGTCAGGGTCATAAGAAGCACTCCCGTCGAAATAAAGGTCTACATTGGCATTTACGGTTTGAGATGGCAGCTTAAGCAATGCTACCGGTAAGGTATTGTTCAGGCTCACAACCAAGGAATCGTTGTGAGAGCTGTCGCCGTCGAACACGGTCAGAACCACTATATACTTACCACCACCTTCGTTATAGGCATATTGGATCCTCTCTCCTTCGAGAACATCGCCGTTGCCCATGTTCCACTGGTATTTCGATATTTGGTCGAATGGCTCGTCGGGATCATAAGAACGTGATCCGTTGAAGTTGATCATCTCTCGTATTTCGGCTGTACGGTTACCGCCTGCTATTGCAACCGGAGGGGTATTGTTGATGAATATCTGTATGCCTTCGGAATCCTCCTGGTCTCCGTCATATACCCGTAAGGTCACCGTGATGAATGGTACTATATTGCTGTAGCTGTAGTTGATGTTTGCACCCCAGACAACGCTTCCGTCGCCCATTTCCCATGTAAAGTTCAGTTCGTTGGGTCCGAGATCCGGATCAGATGAAGTGTTGCCTTTGAAAAAGATAGTTTCGTTCACGGAGAAATTGCTCAACCTCCGGGGTGATGATATATTTGCCACGGGAGGCTCGTTTGATTGATCGTTATCTACGATAACCTCGATGGATCGGACCACGGAAATATCTTCGTCGTCATACGATCTTGCGTTTATGGTATGCAGTCCTTCACTGTAAAGGGTGGTATCCCATTGATATTCCCACGCATTGAGACCGGTGGCCGCTTTGTAATCTTCCAAATCAATGCTGAGCTCCACTGCTGTTAATTCGTTGGTATCCATGGGACTGTCGGAAGCGGTGCCGGAGATCAGGACCGTTCCGCTAACCTTCTCTCTGTCCCGGGGATGCGTAATGTTCACAGAGGGTGGTATGTTGGAAGCTGTGGCCACGAAAATCTCGATGCTAGCAATGTTGTTTGTTTCGTCCAGTTCCAAAATGAGGTTTCCTTTGTCGATCTCTACCCTGACGTGGTGGTTACCGGGTGCCGCAGGCTGCCACATCTTCGTTATGTTCTCGCTTGAATTCCCGGATATGAAAGGAATTATCATGGGTGAACCCAGGGGTACGGTATCGACGGTGAATGACACATTGACAAGGGAGGCGCCCTCATTTCCGATGTTGAATACCTCAGCGGTGATAAAACCGGTGTCCCCGACCTTCAGCGACGCGGGCAGGACGGAAATATTGGATGAGCTGACTTCGAGATCCGGCCCGCTGGCGCGTGATGGGGATGGATTTCCACTGGATGAGGATATATTCACGGACCCGGAAAGCGGTATTGCACTTACGAGTCCGATGAAGAGTAGTATGAAAAAAACAGGCAAATAACGGCATCCCTCTTCCTTGACATTCATCTCATTTCACCTGTAAAGACACACCTGTTGGCGTGTCACTCCAGAGGTACTAGCGCACCTCGGACCTCCCCGGTAGTAACCGGGTCGGCCTATCAAGCCGAGCCAGTAGGCGACATAGAAACGTTTGTTTCTATTAGCCCTAATAGAATCTTGATTCTATGTCGGGACTCGACTTTTCAAGTCCACACCCGGAATGGTGTCTGCTATGGAAAATAGTATACACCCTTAAAATCTATTTGCGGTCAGATGTATCCACCGCAACCATCGCACCACCATCTCTGGTACTGGTCAACGTACTTCAAAATAGTCCCGCATTCGCGGCAGGGGTATTGGGGTTTTGCCTGCGCCGGTGGTGTTTCGTGCCTTTTCGTGTCATGTGAGTGTACGGCGGAGCTTTTAGTCTTTGTTTCCTCTTCCTCTCCCAGGTACTTATCGCACTTATTACACCACCACATTCCATATGTATCGATGAAACGCAGAGATCCTCCACAGCTGTCGCATGAGTGTTCCCGTGAACTAGTTCCAGCTTGTCCCTGGTCATGCCAGTCAGCTTGGGGTTTTTTGTCTCTGGCGCCAGTGTGCATATGATCCATTTCTTCATATTCATCCTCGGATTCTATATCATCACCGATGTATCTCCTGCAGGTGTCGCACCACCATCTCTGGTATTCATCCACAAAAACGAGGATGTCCCCGCATTTTTTACACGGGAATTCGGTTTGACCCCCTTTGGATATTCCTGTATCCGGTTTCACCATGTCCTCCTCGATATAACGCGAGCACCTGTTGCACCACCACATCTGGTATTGGTCCTCGAAACTTACTGGTGAACCGCATGTGACACAGGCTTGATCTTCATGACGCGGATGATATTCCTCGTGCTTGGGTTTGGCTGCAATAGTCGGTTCTTTCGCGATTTGGGGTTTCAATAATCCCTTCATCTGTTCCTGAACGATATTATCGTGCTCCTTTTCCAGCCCATCCTCGCATTTCTTCATCATGGAGCGGGCATTTTTGAATATTGGTTCCAGCTCCAGGCTTCGAACGAAGTACTTTTTAGCCTCTTTAAGGTCACCCAGTTCCATGTAGCACATTCCCTTTGCGAACAAAATATTGACTGCATCCGGTCTTATACTCAGGGCCCTGTCGTAAACCTGCATTGCTCTTGAGTAATCGGTTGTATTCGTTAGAGAGCGTCCAAGACCAAACAAAATGTTAATATTTTTTGGTTCCTTCATGGCGATTTCAGAGAGCAACCGCACAGAATTGCCATAATCGCCTGAAATAAAACTCTCTCTTGACTTCAGAATGTTCGTATGTTTCTTTTTCCGGTCCGATAAGGTTCTTGTGTAGAATTCATCTACACGATGATAGCATCTAGAACATTCTCGTGTGTCATTCTTTGCCTCGCTGCCGCATTCCATACAATATCTCATTGTATTCCCCCTTAAATTAGATTTTAATGAAACTAAATTGATCAGCCTACAGTTCCTGTGGCCCCGCAGTACGGACATTCAAGTCTGGCCGGTAGTTTATCGATATTTAGCTCGATCTCACGGTTGCACCTGGGACAATCCACAGTTGTTGTTTTCGCTTTTCTTTTTTCCCGTCCCCTTCTCCCTGATCGTTTTTCTCGATTTCTCTCTTTATTATTCTCTTCTTCCCCCCAGCTTTCTTCCTCGGATTCAGCCTTTTTGCGTTTTCGCCTCGACCTTCTACTTTTCTCTACTACCGGTTCTTCCTTCCTTTCGGATTCCCATGTCTCTTCGGGCTCCGATTCCGTTTTATTACGCCTTCTGGCCCTTCTACCTTTCTCCACCACTGGCTCTTGCTTACTTTCGGATTCCCATGCCTCTTCAGGCTCCGGTTCCGTTTTATTACGCCTTCTGGTTCTTCTTCCTTTCTCTACTACCGTTTCTTCCTTTTCTTCTTTAATTTCAGGTTCCCATGTCTCTTCGGGCTCCGGTTCCGGTTTATTGCGCCTTCTTGCCCTTCTACTTTTCTCGACTACTGGCTGTTCCTTAATTTCAGGTTCCCATGTCTCTTCCGGCTCCGGTTCCGTTTTATTACGCCTTCTTGCCCTTTTACCTTTCTCCACTACCGGCTCTTCCTTCCTTTCGGATTCCCATGCCTCTTCAGGCTCCGGTTCCGGTTTATTACGCCTTCTGGTTCTTCTTCCTTTCTCTACTACCGGTTCTTCTTTTTCTTCCTCAATTTCGGGTTGCCATGACTCTTCTTCAGCTTTATTGTCCCACGTTTCCTCGATCACTGGTTCCGCCTTTTGGGGCCTCCGTCTTGGCCTTATCTCTTTCTTGACTACCGGTTCTTCCTTTTCTTCCTCAATTTCAGGCTCCCAGGTTTCATTTTCGGTTTTATCGTCCCACGTCTCTTCAACCTCGGGAACGGCCTTTTTGGGCCTCTGTCTTGGCTTTTTTTCTTTCTCCACTACCGGTTCTTCTTTTTCTTCCTCAATTTCAGGCTCCCATGTCTCTTTTTCGTCTTTATTGTCCCACGATTTCTCGATCACTGGTTCCGCTTTTTTGGACCTTCGTCTAGCTCTTCTCCCTTTCTTCACAACCGGCTCTTCCTTTTCTTCCTCAATTTCAGGTTCCCAGGTTTCATCTTCGGTTTTATCGTCCCACGTCTCTTCAACCTCGGGAACGGCCTTTTTGGGCCTCCGTCTTGGCTTTTTTTCTTTCTCCACTACCGGTTCTTTTTTATCTTCATTAATTTCGGGTTCCCAGGTTTCATCTTCGGTATTATCATCCCACGTTTCCTCGTTCACTGGTTCCGCACTTTTGGGTTTTCCTTGTCTTTTTTTATTCGGTATTTCATTTTCAATTTCCCATGTCTCACTGGGCTCTACATCCCATACCTCATCTTTTTCCTCTCGTCTTCTTTTCCTGCGTCGGGTCTTTTTCTCCTTTTCTTCCTTTTTTACTGTGATCTCGGACTCATCGATCCCTCTGGCCCTTAACTCCTTTATGCAGTCGGCCAGATACTTATTAGCCATTATGTGAAGGGGTTTCAGGTTAAGAGCGCTGTTAAAACTTCTACCGGCCTCAATGAAATCACCGGAACTCTTAAGAGCCACTCCTAGGCTGAACCAGTATTCGTCCGATCCGTTGAATATATCGATGGCTTTTTTGTAGTATTTGATAGCCTCCTCCATCTTGCCATAACCGGTGATAAGGGCGTTTGCACGGTTGTACCATCCCAGGTGGCTCAAGGGATCGAGTTTTGTAACCTTCTCGAAGGACTCCAGTGCCATCTCCCAGTCATGAACCTTCATTCCCATCCGCCCTCTCTCGAGCCAGCCGTCGGCATAATCCGGATCAATCTTTACAACCCTGTCGAAGGAACGGCGGGCCTCATTATCTCTACCCACGGCCAGGAGACAGATGCCTTTTCCCTTCCAGATGGCTTTCTGGTTGAGGTCCACGACCAAGGCCCGGTCATAGCATTTCATGGCTTCCTTTGGCTCTCCTTTAAGTCGAAAGGCCTCACCCTTCAGTTCCAGCGCATCGATATCAACACTTTCCTGAAGTATCTCTTCGAGAATCTCGATTGCCTCGTCGTAATTTTTATTGTCGATTGCCTCCCTGGCTGCCTTCATTATCAACGTTTTATCCAATTGTGTTCACCATTATCCAGATTACTCTAAATGTTGTCCGGTTACTACTGCCAACGGGCCTAACAGCATAACGATGTTATTATATCGTTTTTTTGTCATTCGTCGGTAAGAGAGGAGAAAGTGTATCTGGAAACGGAAGTTTTTTTCCTGTCTGTCCAGTATCCGCATTCCGGACATACCTGCTTCAATGTTATCATCCATCCGTAAATCGTTACGTTCTTCTCATTCTTCAGGCCGTGGTCGCATACCGGGCATTTGCTGGCCAGACCCTGGCCGTCCCATCGCCTCATGTTCACCTTTATGTTGGCGAGTTTTCTGTCGAGAATGATACGTTTTACCCTGGGGGCCGTGGTATGTTTTTCACATCCAGCATCGTCCAGTTCCTTATTTATGAGGCCGGTCATCAATTTCAGGCTGCGTACTTCGCCTTTTCGGTCCATAATTCCGAGTATGATCTCTTCCAATCGTTCATTGGACGGGAGACGCAGGCTTGGGACTCCCGCATCCTTTTCTTTCGATGAGTTTTCCTTCTTGGTTCCGGAACTCATTAGATCACTTTCACCTTTTCGATTGACATGAACCTGTTTTGTCAATAGATTCGTATTTATCGTTAAAATAATATATAAATCATATTGTACCTGTCCTCAAAGCGGTCTAACAGGTCAAAATTGTCCATTTTGTCTATTTTCCTTCTATTTTCCCCAACATGTCCCGCTAAAAATTACGGGACGAACCAGTATTCAACCCTTATTCGTCCCTTCCCCTTTGATTTTGCCCTGGTGATCTCGATGGGGCGAAGTTCCTTGAGAGATTTTATGTGGGTACCGGCACAAGGGCATATGTCGTATCCGTCTATCTCGATCACACGCAGATTGCTTATGTGCGGTGGAAGACGATTTAGAGAGATCCTCACTCTCGGGTCGGAGTTGAGGTCCTTCCGTTCAGCAAAATAAATTTTTATGGAAAGACCCTTAGATATTTGCTCTGAAAATATTCTGGCAACTTCTTCCGGTTCGAAATCCTGTTTTGAAAGGGGTGAGAAGTCCATCCTGGCTTTATCAGGGTATAACTGGTTTCCCACTGTATCCGCACCGTAATTATCCTTCACGATGGCGGATATCAGGTGCTGGGCTGTGTGCATGCGCATATTGCCGTATCGGTTCTTCCAGTTCAGCACACCCTGTACGGAATCTCCGGGAGAGATTCCTATCGTGGAGGCCAGGTGATGAACGATCACCTCACCATCCTTTCGGACATCTTCCACTTCGTGCTCCTTTCCATCTATGAAAAGAAGTCCCCCGTCGGCATTCTGCCCTCCTCCCTTTGGGTAAAAGGCGGTAGCATCCATGATGATCCCCACACCTTCTTTGACATCCATTACTTTTCCTGTGAATTCCTTTATATAACAACCTTCGATATCTGGAAAATACAATATTTCTGTCACCTATATCACCTTATTTTCGCTTTTTAATATAATTTATATCGATTTACTTTTAGAAATTTTCCAATTATTTCTACTCCTGCTCATTCATTAGGATCCGGTATGCTTCTGTAATTTTCTTCGTTTCTTCTTCAGCGATGTCGCGTAGTTTCTTTCCGAGAGAGTGGACCTTGTCAGGATGGTATTCGGTAATCTTCCTCTTGAAAGCCTTCTTGATCTCCGCCTGGCTCGCTCCTGGTTTTATTTCCAGTATTTCATAATAACGGTCTTTTGTTTTTATGCCTCTTTTGCTTTCAACTTTCGTTCCACTCTGGCGCGATACAGTTTGACCTCTGCAAACGGTGCAGAACCTCTCATTTTCCGATAGTACGGAACCACAGAACTGACACGATTTTTTTGGGACATATTTTTCCTGGGATGAGCCGCAAACTATGCAGAACCTCTCAATTTCCGGGATTGTAGCACCGCAGACCAGGCACGACTTTGTTTGAATCTTTTTTTCCCGGGGTGAACCACAAACGGTACAGAATTTCTCATTTTCAGAGAGAGCGGCACCACATACCAGACACGCCTTTATTTGGACTTTTTCTTCCCGGGCCGAGCCGCATACTATACAGAATTTTTGCTTATTTGCATATGAGGCACCGCATACCCTGCATTTATCTTCCTTTGTCCCATTTCTTGATCCTACATCTCTCCTCCCAACTGCCGCGGGGGTACGCCCGTGACCGGTTCCGGGAGACCTTTTGTCGTCATTGTCGGCCCATTTTACCTTTCCTACCACTCCTGTACTTGAGGGAGAATCCTTCGTAAGTGTTTTGCCGCAGACGGTACAGAATTTGTCGTGCAATGGAGAGCTGGTCCCGCAGTGGGGGCATTTTAGTTCCTGTTTCTTCTTTGGTACGGGAGAGTCAATAACCGGTCCGATTTTTTCATCCCTGTAAAAATCATATGCGACCTTTTTCTTCGGCCCCCCTTTTTTGCCGCCGGAATATCGCCCTTTCTTCTTCATAATACATATCACCATGATGAAAGTTGTTCGGATGACCGCTACAGCGCATACATAAATCTGTACATATTATTTCATACTATCCGCGGATATGACCGGAGAAGAAATCCATGTTCTTATGTGTACGAATATGCGAAAATGTCAATGAAGTTTCCGACAAATGTTCCCGGTTTTCCCCTATAAATGGTGGCCATCAAACCGACATTGAGCAAATGGACTAAATTCATTTTTTACGGCGGGACAGTACCAGCAGGACGGCGACGATGGCGGCGATGACGATGACCACAACGATAACAATGATAGTCGTCATCCCCATTCCATTCGGGTCTTCAATCGGTTGCGGGTCAGTAATAAAGTTCTCATCGGGAACCCACTTGTTATTTTCATCGTTCTCTTCGAATATTTTATTTTCCGGGTCTACGGAAAATTTTAGATAATAATCGGTACCGTACAGATCGGGTATCCAGGTAAATTCGGCCAACTTTCTCTCACCGGCAGAGATGGAGGGCAAAGTGAGGTTTTCTTCGTTTCCCTGTATCTCGTTCCCCATGGAATCCATATAATAAACCTTAAGATTTACCCGAACCGCCTTTGATTCTGCCTTGCCCTTGTTCATGACCATTACACCGATTTTATATGTTTCGTCTTTCATAACATCGTACCGGTCTTCCCCGCCTGGTATTATTTCTACCCCCTCACCTGTGCTCACCAGCACATCTTGGTCGAACTGAAGCTCGGGTGCGATCACCTCAACAGTTCTCGAAACTTCGTTGTTTTGTTCATCTATTTCCGTCACGTTACCCTTGTCTTTTATTCCCTCTATGAGGTCCACAAGCACCTTTATCGTATACTCCTTGGTATCCTCGAAAACGTATTCGAAGGGAGTGAGATGGGTATTCTCCCCCTTTGCGAGGCCATTGACCGGACGAAAATCAACCAGATCGTCATCAATGTAGAGATTTACCGAGAACCCTGAGGCGGAAGTGGTGCCGTTATTATACACCTTGACCGAAATATGGGTCACCTTTCCCTTAAACGGCGACACCGGGTCAAGATCGATATCGGCGGACACTTCGAGATCGGGTCGTAATACGGTGAAAATTATCTTTTTCTCAACTGCAGAGTTCTCACCGTTAGGATCATTCACTGAGACTGCTTTTACTGAAAACATGTGTTCTCCAGCGCTCGCGTCCTCTGGAATCGCGAATTCTATCGAGAACTCTTTTTTATTGTCGGCCCCTCCTGTCGGCCCTAGCTCTACCGTATTCGTCACTCCCATATCGTACCAGTCCTTATCGCCAGTATCGTTTGCCTTCACGGAGAACGTTGCGCTATCCCGACCGTTACCGTTGTTGGTAACGTCGAGCTCGATGAGTTGCACCATTGATCCGGCTTTTGCTGTATCGATCTCGATCTGTTCCTGGCTACTGTCTTTGAGGTCAACGAGAATCCCGAAATTCTGCTCCACCGTTGCAATGAGATTGACGGTTTCGGTGATGGATGGAGCTTCGCCAGACATATATTCATACTCTATCTCGACAGTTTCAATGCTAACGTCGAAAGAGTATGAACCTGCGTTTATCAGGGGAGGTATGTAAACGGTAACTTCGACTGATTTTTCCTCACCGACCTCCAGATCGAAATCCTTTTTATCGATGTCGATGGGTTCGACGAAGCCCGATGGTTTTATTGCTCTCACCGTTATCGAATTGTTACAGTTCCCTGTGTTCACGATCGATATTATATATTCTAGCTTGGAGCCGGTCTTGGCGGAGATATTTGTGGCCGATGTGGCGGAAACATCAATTTCTGGCACTTCGTGGACCAACGTTTCTACCGTAATATTTCTCATCAAACTGGAAGGAATCGCCTCCGGGTCTGTGGTAACAGGCAATGCTGTGGTCCCGAACTCTATGAAGTATGGATTCCAATCGTTATTTTCCGATTTGTAGTAAGCGGATGCTTTTGCGTCAATGGGAATCGACACATTCATGGTGAAATTTTTCGATTCACCCGGTGCTATCTCAGTTGAGATCGACGATGGAGCAAACACTATATTCCAATTATCCGGTTTTTCCTTTACGGTAAATGTGCTTGTCTCGATAGTCGCCCCGAAGGGATCACCTTTTCCGGTCTTGTTGCTAGTGGCAGTGTTCGTCAATGTGAAATTCCAGCTGTACTCGGTACTGGGGAAAAGTGCCTGGTCTTTTATGGAATTACTGTTCAGATCTCCGTAATTCTCATCTCCTCGAAAATCCACCTCGAAGGACAATATCGGTTCGGGCGGAGTTCGTGGGACGAGATATTCCAACGATATCAACCAAAGATCGTCTATGTAGAGATTGCTGCCGGTAATCCTCACTTTGAAATCTTTCGTGCAATAGTTCTGGTCCACGAAACTTCCGAGGATCTGATATCCATCAACATCGTAATCTCCATAAACGTAGTAGTACCAACCATCATTAATAGAAGACGTGTCGGTTATTTTTCCATCCCAACTCTGGGATGTGCTGTTCCAGAATTCGAAGGTCCATGTGGACAGAGCTGCCGAACCGGAAAATCCCCACCCGATAAATGCACCTCTGGTTCCCCATTCAGGGTCCTTTCCGAATAAAGGGATCTCGTCATCCTTGCAGTTCGAAAGGTCAGCTGCGTATTCAAGGTGTTGAACACCCACTGGCCCACATTCCCACACTATATTTTCTGAAAGTTGCGTGGTATCCCAACCGTTCCCGGCTTTCCATTCGTCCTGCTCGATTTGAGTCTCCACGGTATTGTAAACGTGCATAATATAAGGCCACAAGTATATATTATTATTATTTAAATCCGGATCGAGGTTGTATTCAATAGAGAAATGCATAAAGACCCTTCCGGCAGTATCGGGAGTCCATGAAAGGCTAGTATCAAGTCCAGCTGTCGAGGTATTGGTTCCACCTGGTAACGGACCGACAATTTTAGTGATGTTTTCAAATTCGCCGTCGTCCCCAATATTTATTATCCAATCCCCATCATCCCCTACAATAGCTTCTGTGATAACGAGCCTGAGAGTAAAGGTAACTTGGCCGGTACCGGTATTTTTAACGTTTGGCTCGTATGTTATTTCTTCATCTTTCACACCCCATCCATATTCGGAATCGCTCTCATCATCATAATATAACAATTGGAATGGCGCGTCGGAGAGGGAAGCAGTGGAAGTGTTGCTCTCGAAAGTTAAATCCCCTTCTGCTCTTGTTCGGGTCTCTTCAGAAGGAGAATAGGTCAGATAAGCTTCATCGCGGAGATCGTATGTTTTATAGATACTTTCGGTCTTTTTCAGTTCCAAAGAATGAGTTGCTGGAGCAAGCTCCTTTTCGCTATCCGTTGAACCAGATTCTATTGCCATGGTACCTGGCAATAAAAACAACGATGCTATTAGAATAATTAAACTTGTTTTTGATACTTGTTTCATATTTATCACCACTACAAATTGACGTAGCTGTTGCTAGTCGTAGAAAATATATAGTGATAATATGAATCTGCAACATACTTATAATTTCCCGACATATGTGAATTAATTCAAGAGTTGACCAGAAATAATTCGAATTATATCTTGATTTAAGGAAAATAGTGAAAAAACGGTATCGGTGTAAAAAAAGTATAAATAGATAATAAAAAAATAAAAAAAATCGGGGGCTAAAGATCGCCCCCGTTATAGTTCATCGAAAGTCAGTTCTACCTTCTTTTCCTGTACATAACGATGCAAACGCCCAGCAGTACCGCAATGGCGAGGAATACTTCAAAACCAGGAGATGGGTCATCCTTTTTGGGTGGCTTAGGAGTCTCGAGCAACATCTTTTCCAGTTTGTTGTTATTCTCGTTTAACTCGGGTATTTCACCATTCTGGTCGATGGTCACTATCACCGTGTACTGGGTGGCATATTGCAGAGGCGCCCAATTGAAATCCACAGTAGTGCTCTTTCCCGCCTTGATGTCCACAGGGGTCGAGTTATCCTCATACTCCTTGATCTCATCATCGAAAGCATCGTAGTAGACTACCTTTAGGTTGACCTTGACCTTCTTTGCGTCGGCATCGCCATCGTTCTCCACCGTGAAGGTTACTGTAAATTCATCATCCTTTTTTCCCTCAAAAAGATCCTCCAGGTTGGGCTCGAGAGTCTCCAAGCCTTCGTCGGTGCTCACCGTGATGTCTGTCTTGAACTTCAGGTCCGGCGCTATCACTTCCGTGATCCGCAAGGCTTCGTTGTTCAATTCATCTATCTCCGTCACGTTGCCAATGTTCCCAACTTTCTGGATCGGGTCCACCACGACTTTGATGTCGTAGGGCCTGTTCTCCTCGAACACGTATACAAAGGGAGGAAGATCATTGAGCTGGTTTTTCATCAGGATGTTCACATTTTGGTAGTCCACGAAATCCTCGTCGATATAGAGAGACACGGAGAAACTCGTAGCGCCTGCCGTACCGTTGTTGAATATCCTTACTCCGATCTCCGTCTCCTTTCCCATCACGGGCATTGCCGGATCTAGCTTGATGTCGGTGGATACCACAAGATCGGGTCTCAGGATGGTGAATACGATCTCTTTTTCCTCGGTTTCGGTTTCAGCTAACGGATCCTTATCGGAAACAGCCATAACGCTGAACTTGTGTTCCCCGGCTGTGACGTCCAGGGGTACGGTGAACAGGACGGTGAATGGCCTTTCATCGTGAAGTCCGGCCACCGGGTCCAGTAGTACGAAGTCTTCATCACCGAGATCGAACCAGTCCTTGTCTTCCTTATCATCGGCAGTAACTTCGAACACTGCTTTCTCTGGGCCGTTACCCTTGTTGACTACCTCAAAAACTATGGGTACTTCCACCGGATCATCCTTGTTGTTGGGATCTACTTCCTGTTTATTATCGGTGCGGACCTTGAAGTCTAGTTCGAGTCCGTAGATCTGCTCCACGCCAGCCGTGAGGGTTTTTGTTTCTTCGATATCAAAATCTTCAATGGATATTGTGACGTCGGTCTCGAAATACCCAGAATAAGAATTTGCCGGGATGTTAATTGTGACCTTAACCTCCTCGGTTTCTCCATATTCGATCTCCAGATTTTGTACGTCCAGTCTGACGTCCCATTGCTGCTTGGGCAGTTCGCCCGATTGGGTCCTCATTTTGTCTACTTCTATCACAACTTCTGCGTTTTCTTTATTCCCGTCTATCTTTAATTCTTCCGTGAGGTTGCTGTTACCGGTGTTCTCGATTGTTATGACATAATCCAGGGAACCCCCCTGTACACCGGTTTGGTTGAGGGAGTCGTCGTCGATCTCTACATCTATCCCTACGTACGCAGTAACCAGGGTTTCGATTTCGGTGTTGTTCACGTAAGCTTCCAATGGGATAGGTGCTGGGTCAGTTAATTTTGGTGTTGCCACCGCATCGAAACTGATTATGTAGGGATTCCAATCATCGTCATCGGTTTGGTACGCGATGCTTGCCTTTGCATCCTCTGGGATCTTTACGGTCAAGGTAAAGTTCTCTTGAGTACCGGGACCGATCTCTTTGACAATATTCTGGAGAGTCACGTCCCAATCGTCCGGCTTCGTAACTGTGAACTCCACTTTATTGATAGAGGCACCCAGCGCATGACCATGATAGGGGTCCTTTGCATTGGTGGCTGTGTTTATTACTGTGAAGTTCCAGCTGTATTCATTCCCGGGAGAGAATTCCTGGTCGAGTATACCATTTCCACTGTTATCGAGATAGCCCTCCCCCTCCTTGGGAATGAGGTCAAAACTAAAATTCGGGATTAATTTCTCTGGAATTGGGGGTTCAGCTCCACGGGCACTTGGCGTTTCGATACTTGAAATCCAAAAATCGTCAAGGAATAATTTTTGACCCTTCGCCCTGAACTTTGCTCCAGCACCCGTTTCATTCTTGTCTAACATATATGTGTAGTAATATGAATAAGTTGGATTTTGTTGATCGTCCATGTGGCGATAGGAATACCATCCATCATTAACTTTTTGAGATCCTTCGATATCTCCTTGCCAACTATTGGAGGAGGTATTGTATACCTCAAAGGCCCAGGTGGATAATGCGACATCACTTGAGAATTGGAGGCCGATGTATGCTCCTTTCTGAGTGGGATTGTCCATTCCGCCGTAGTACCACGGTATTACATTGTTTAAGGTCTTACTGAAATCCATTGCATACTCTGCGTATCCCGTTGATGTTGCAGTGGCTTTCAGTACAGTGGGAGCGCTGTGATGAGCGGGATTTGCATCATCGTTTGCAGGCAAATTGTACACTGACCAGCCCGCCCCCTTGGTCCACCCATTCTGTTCCGGAGCCGTTTCCAGAGTGTTGTAATCCGATAAGATGTAAGGAAACCAATTAAACCTATTGTTTTCAGCGTTGGTGTCTTGGTTGTATTCTACGCTAAGAACTACTCGAACTCTCATACCGGCTAATGGTTCCCATGATAAACGTGCATCGAGATTTGCTTCAGTAGAGTTTTGGCCGGCCGGTAACGGACCGAGTGTCGTCGTCGTGTTGATCAGATCATTTTGTCCTTCCCAGGCCCATCTCGTATTGGCCTGGTCCCAAACGAGAGGGGTAATGGCCATTCTCAATTTAAAACTGGCTATATCCACAGCGCCATAGTTCACAACTACAGGGGAATAAGTAATAACTTCACCTGACGCACCCCAAAAATAGATGAGATTATCTTGGTTATCCGCGTACAAAACCTGCCAAGTTGCGTCGCTAAGGTCTCTAAATGTAGGTGTTTGGTCAAGATCGATCCCGATATCGTGATCTGCCCTGCTTCTTTTTTTGTTCTGGCGATATGCTTCCAATTGGGGCAATTCCCCATTTCTTATCGCATCATTATTTTTTGCTAAATAAGTCTCTGAATTGGAATAAACACTAATATTGTTAGGTTCTTCTTTAATGTCTTTTCCTTCATCCGTCTCTCCGATTGCAGTATTAGTTACCGGTATCAAGAAACTCAATACAATAACAAAAACAATCGTCGTTCTTAAAACTTTGTCCATGTTTTTTAACCTCCGCAGTACCTTTTTAACTATATATCTGATATAGAATATGGCTCACGCGATACTTAATACTTACTGATATAATTACATTCCACCTGCTCCCCTGTGTTTTTTCCTCGAAAAAAGGGAAACACAACGGGGATTTTCCACACTACGCGACGACATGGATTATTTATAAGGCCCCAACGCTCCATCAAAAAAGATTCTCTTCATATTCGGAAAAAGCGCCCTTTCTGTACGATGATGATCGGTAGAACATAGGTTTGATCTCTTCCCCGCTCCGATCGATCTCGAGGATGCACAATCTGTCCTTATCATCCCGAAATTCAATCTTGAGCATATCGTTTTCCCATCTGGTTCTGGTCTTGATGGGATTCGACATCTTCATGAACTCGATGAGCCATTCTCTTCCCCGGTGTATCAGGAACTCATTGTCCTCATCCTCAACGAGGGGTATGGCCGACAGCTCTATCAATTCCTCGTTTTCTTCGGATGACTGATCTTTCTCGCTCTCACGAACTGGAAAATCCCCATCGGCTTTTTTCGCCAATGCTGATGTATTATTACCATCATCATGATTCAGTTTGAAATCTTTCTTTTCTACGATTAGCTTGGAAGTGGTTTCAGTTGTTAATGAATTATCTGTTTCATTCACATCGGTTGGTTTTGTATCTTTGATAGGATGGAATGGAATAGGCGTTTTCCTTAATTTAAAGGTGGAATCTTCCTTCTTTATTTCGCTAACACCTACTTTGTCATCGGTGTCAATATTTGTTTCCGGTTCGCTTTTTTCTTCTTCTTTCTCTTCTTTTTCCCCTTGATATCTTTCGCATCTGTCACACCACCACATTGCGTATAACCGAATGAAGCGCATTGCCTCACCACAATCCTCGCAAGGTGGTATTTTGGAGGTAGAGGATTCGGGAACCACTACCGGAATCTTTTTGTTGTTTTCCGGGTGTAGAACCGGTGCTTGCGATCTTGCCATATCATTTTCGTCTGGCGGCCCGACTATTCTCGGAGGTTTCCTAAGCATTACCTTGTCGAAAGATTCCCGGTCATTCTCCGGTGCGATCTCTTCTGAAGCTACAATCCTTGGCGGAGGAGTAAATGAAGTTTCCTGTGTATAATTTTCACTGTTCTCCCAACCGAGATAATCCATACTGGACTCAGTTTCGTCATATGACAACTCCGCTTCTTGAGATGTATTTTCAGGTGAAATTCCTCCCATGAACGATTCACCTGCGGAAAGGAAAGAATCCAGTGGGTCCAGCGATTTGTAATCGGGCCGTTTCTGGAGCATTCCGCCGCAATTCCTGCACTGAAACTCTGTGGCTGAAACGTATCTGAACTCCACAGGTCCGCAATTCGGGCAGCTTTTTGGAAATATTATTCCTTCGGGCCTGCTGGGTTCCAATGTCTTCAATTCTCGCGCTTCCAGAGAAGATCTGGCCCTTAGCTGGAGTATGTCCTCATCCATTATATTATAATCTTTAACCAAACATACCGGGGCCAGCATATCACCGGAATAGGCCAGGACGTAATCCCCATCCTTGAGCCAGTAGTTCCTGACATTGTTCAATAAAGTGTCTATCATATCTTCTTCATCCACAGTAATACTGACACTTTTACCGGTCTCGAAGTCGATTATGTTTATTTTTCGTTCCATTTCCATCCCCGGCATTAATGAAGCGTCATTTATGCTACATTTGAATATTTATAGTTTAGCGAATCTTTACTTGTAAAGATGAGACGCCCTGGCTCATCTTGGCAAGTTTGGCACGCCAACAGGTGTGCCTTTACCCGTAAAGAAGGTGTGAACATGACTTGGATTTACCGACCGGATTCGAACAAATTTTGATTATTCAGGATGGATCTCGAACCTGGAAGGGGACCGATTCCGCTGAATTTTATACATATGTTTATTTAGAAAAAGTCTGTTCGGTGGGGCAAATCGCGGACTTTCCGGTGTTTGCGTTATAAAAACAGGTACGAATTACATACCTTAGGTGGCTTCCATGAACGTCAGCAGTATAATGATCGAGAATCCAGTGACCATAGTCATTCCCAATACTCGGAAGGAGGTATTGAGGAAAATAGTCACCGAGAACGTCACCGGAATGCCGGTTGTGAAGCGAAACGGCGAACTTGCCGGTATGATAACACGAAGAGATCTATTTCAGAACCCGAACGAGGAACAATTGGCCCTTCTCATGCAGTGGGACATACCGCGATTGAGTCCCAATGACAGCGTAAAGAAAGCCGCCAAGATGTTCCTTGGGAAGAATATCCATCATCTCTGTGTAGCTAGGGGAAAGAAGTTAGTTGGTTTCCTGAGACCCTATGAGCTGCTGCCAGCTGTGGAAGCCATTCAATCCGAAAGACTGGTGGAAGAATTTGTGGGCAGCTCATGCACCCCGGTATGGGAAGGCACACCTCTCCCGCTGATACCGAAAATAATAAAGATAACATCATTCTACGCTCTCCCCGTGTTGAATGATGAGGGAAATCTGACAGGTATAATTACCGATCGTGATCTGTTCACCTCCACCCAGATCGAAGAAGTATTATTCAAATCCGAACTGGGACTCGGAGATGATGAAGATTCGTGGACCTGGGAAGGAATACGAAATATTATGACTCTTTTCTACGAGGAACATAAACTCTCGCTGCCGAATATACCGGTAAAGGAGGTCATGGTGAAGAATCCCAAAACAGTGTACGAAAGATCGACCGTAGCCAAAGCGGCCCGTCTTATGAGAAAGAACTATTTCGGGCAGTTACCTGTTACCAATAACAACGATAAATTAGTTTCCCTGATATACAATAATGATCTGCTGAAAGGCTTGCTGGAATGAATACGGAATAATAAGCAATAGTTACATTATTGTATCTTTATTCAGTTCTCTCAGAGTGTTTCAAATTTTACATCCGTTCCATTACACGCAAATAAACATTTGCTTATTTCAATCACAAATGGGCCCATCTTGTTGCACCTTCTGGCGCAACTGACAGTCCCATTACTCGCTCATTCCCATTCGCTCATAATGGGCCCGTGGCCTAGCCTGGATAAGGCGCCAGCCTTCTAAGCTGGATTTCAGGGGTTCGAATCCCCTCGGGTCCGCTCCCTTTCGTAATATTGACATTATCCTTTTTTTACTCTACAGAAACCTTAAGATACAATTTTTCTATTATAACGATGAACGAAAATATATTCAATGAATCAGGGAACGTACCCATTCGCGTTCAGCGAAAAGGGCGCAGCCGCCACGTGTCTCGCCAAGTTTATTACTCTCGCGAATTCGTTTCAGGAAATCGGACTTGAGAGCGTCCTTCAGGGAAAGTTCCTTCAGATTACTATCGGAGTATGGAGCGAAGGGACAGGGTTCAAGGTCACCTTCCGGGCTGACATGAACGAAACCCCGACCGGCTGAAAGGCATCCCCCGAATTCCTCTTCGTCCCCGGGAAAAGTAATGAATAGACCTGGATATCCCGCTCGGAACGAATCGACCCGGCTCTGAAGTTCTTCACGCTGTTTTTGGTTGATGACCATTTTTTCAGTTCCTTTCTTTATGGGGATATATTCGATATAAAAAAATAATTTACAACCTAGTTCAACCTGTTCCTTTATGTATTGGGGATTGGTAATGGTATCGAAGTTATTCGTCGTTACCGTCAATGATACTCCATAGAATATGCCGGCCTTTTTCATTTTTAAAATTACTTTTTGAACGGCGTCATGGACCCCTTTTCCTCTTCTTTCGTCAGTTTGGTTTTCGTGTCCTTCCATACTGATAACCGGAACAACGTTCTTTTGTTTCTTCAATCCTGCTATCAGTCCGTCATCCATCAACAATCCGTTAGTAAATAATGGGAAAATGATATCTGGAAATCCGCTGGTGATCTCCATAATCTCTCTCCGGGCAAAGGGTTCTCCTCCTCCAAGAATTACAATGGAAATGCCTAGTTCGTTTGCTTCGCTTATCAGACCCGTCAGTTCCACCTTGCTCATCTCACTGTCGGAGGTTTTATCTCTGGCATTGGCGTAGCAACCGCTGCAGTGGAGGTTACATCTGTTTGTAATGCTCGCTATCATGAAAGGCGGTACGTGGACGCCCTTTTTCTCCCATAGCGTCCTCTTTTGACTTGCCTTCTTCTGAGCCCTCAAAGTTTTCAGGAAAAAATACGATTGAGCAGGATTCGCATATGCTGTTTTCAATGCGTTTTCGAATAGATTCCAGATGGATCTATTGAACAGATTTATGAATTCCCTCTGATCTTTCATATGAAAACTCCTTTCGATTCTCGTTATCATCTCGTCTCCTGTTGATCCCTTCAGATCCTTGGTATCATGGTGGTCCGGTAAAGAATTCGGTTTGCCAATATGAACCATATCAGTGGTGCTAACAGCATGAACGCCGAGATTGCCACACCTATGAACGGTATCGCGATGGTGAATGTGTAAGATACGGTGGCAAGTTCGTGTACGGCAAATACGCGAAGCATTTTCCTTCTCTCCATCTTTCGGGTCAGTGCAAGACCCTGGAAAATGATCATTGTTAAAATTAACAGTACTACAAATGCAAGAAAGATAACCTTTTCAGAACCGGAAAATCCAGCGAGATCATGAAAGTAAAGAATAATCACCAATCCACTGGCAACCTGTCCGAATTTGATGATCCAGCTAATGATCTTGAAGATATTCGGGATCGCCAACCCTCCCTCGCTGTCCCTTACTCCCAACTCGGTTGCCATTGTCCTTGCTCCGGCATTTCGGTCGGCCACAGCGTCCTTTAGACCACCGATGATACCGTTATTGAACATTATCTGCAATGCCCCCATGCATCCCATGACATATAACTCGGGTTCCAGTGGACCGGCCAACCGGGCTCCGGCAAGGAAATAAAAAAATGCCCAGAGGGCCAGGAAAACGTCCATGGCAGGTATTTTCTTCCCAATTATATTGTAAATGCTGCCCATGAGTATGGAGATAGTCAGAAGAAGTGTGGCCTCGGGTACGTTGAAGTATACATGCAGGAAGGCGATTGAAAGAATTATGCAGATTATTACGAGAATCCCGGCAAAACCTCGACCAATCGTTCCCTTTACGAGAGGTTTGTTATTGTGTATTGGATTCTTAGAGTCGAATTTAGTGTCCATTATCTCATTATGGACGAATCCGAAGACATGCACTAGAAATCCAATCAATCCCAACAGTACCAGATCGAGCCATTTACCTGTTAGGGGAACATCTCCCTCGGTGAGAGCAGCTGATAACCAGTACCCGAACACCGGTACTATGGCGGTCAATGCAGCGGTTTGGATCCTAGAAAGTACCAATATTTCCTTGATCGATGTCAATACTAAATCCCTCTGTTATAAGCCAATGAACATTCTGAAAAGGTAAGCTATTGTTCCACGTCCCCCGCTTGTGTTGATATTCTCATTCAGATTAAGGTAGAATAGATACCAGAAGATCAAGAGAATTAGTAGGCTTAAAACCGCCTCGGTCCTGAGTTTTATCCGGAGTTGCCTCGCCGATTTTTTGAAAAATTTCATAAAAGCATTGTAAGCGAAAAATACTGATCTTAAAGTGTAATGTGTGAAATATCTTATTCCCGCATGGAGCCATAGCAGTAAGAGGATGGAGAATAATATGTTGTATCCGGTTGCTGAATACCCCGAATGCTCAATAATGGACCCGCCCATCCCCAGATAGTCGAAGAGAAAGTGGAAAACTATTGCCGGAAACACGCCTTTCTTGAGAAAAATATATGAGAATGCCAAACCGGAAATGACTGTGGGAATGACCTTCCATGCTCCCCAGCTCAGATGTGCTATTCCGAAGAGAGATGCGCTGAACAATGCAAAGAAAAAGGCACCGAATCCGATCTTGATATTACCCCCAAGAAGATATTTGTACCAGGTCCTGTCCTTTTTCTTGGTCAGGATAGCGACAAAGTATAGAGGTAACCCAAGGAGCAATATTCTGGTAACGATCTCCTCATATACTGATGCGTTGGCAAGCATATAAAGTCTTTTTTCGATCACCGTACTTTCTCCAAGACTTTCGGGCACCGAGGGACTGTTCCCGGTTAACAAAGTATGTACAGTAATGATGATCATGTTGACAAAGAGGAGCGCCATAAAGAGCTGGAAGAGCATTATAAAAGAATTATTTACATCTGCCGGAGGTGCTTTTTTCCTACGTATGGCCAAACTGGCAATGGACAAGAAATGCCGTCCTTCTTTCTTGATCATGATGCCGATGGCCAGAAGTAATATTACTGCCAGAAAGAAATAATAAATAACTGCTTCCATACCGCCCGTACCCATGTATACTGGCATGAGGATGCCGGGAAATGGAACCAGCAGGTAGAAAGTTGGCTCGGTCACTGATCCCATAAGATACCCGGGAACCGTGAAAAGACTGTATATAAGGGACCAGTAATTCGTGACGAGCAGCGCTACAAGGGAGAGAACAGCGAGACCGCAAATTATACTGCCTGCTCTAACTACCCAATACCATACCCTGCCCCCGTCCAGGTAACTAGTATCATGTGGGTATGATCTAGCGTTGGGATCGAATGATAATTGCTTGCGGGAAGTCATTTTCCGTCTCGCCACGCATCCTCCTCCATCCTCGTGATCTCACAGAACTGGCCGGTGTAAGTGTAGTGAGCGAAGTTATATATAAATATCTATATCCGGGCGTTCCATACGGTTATATAATAATAGAAATGCACCACAAAATGTTAATATTATCAAATCCCAATCTGGTACCGTTTGAATATATGACCAGAAATGTTTTTTAATCATAATGGATCATATGAATTCCAAAATAAAGACGTATATAGGTGGTTGAATAAATGTTTGAGCGCTTACCATCAGGCATTCCGGGCCTGGATGAAGTCATCGAAGGTGGTTTCCCATTTCCTTCTGTAATACTCGTTCTGGGAGAACCCGGAACTGGAAAGACAACTTTCGGGATGCAATCGTTGTTCTGGGGAGCAAAACAGGGGGAAACGAATATCTACATGACCGGTGTGGCAGAACCCGTGTTCATGGTCAAGAAGTTCATGTCAAAATTTGATTTCTATGATGAGGAACTAGTCAAATCGGGGAAGGTACAGTTCTGGGACCTGGGGACGTCGATCCAGACTATGGGACCGAAGAAGGCTCTTTCCACCATAGCCGATGTAGTTCGACAGACGAAGGCTCAGCGAATCGTTATCGATCCATTGCCTCTTTCACACCTTTTCGCTTCCGCTTTCGATTACAGAAAATATCTTTATGAGTTTCTCACAGCTCTTCGGAATTTGAATGTACTAACAACCATTATCGGGGAGAAAACCCCTGCGAGTATTGCTGATATCGAAGCATACATGGTAGACGGGCTGATATTTCTGGAGCTCAAGACGCTGGATAATCCCCTGGTCTACAAGAACCTTATGAGAGTAAGGAAATTAAGGGGTACGAACCACAGCAAGGACGTTCTATCCATGGAACTCTCCATTGAAGGTATAAACGTATTCAGAATGGAATAATCGTTTTCTCAAAGACCTTTTCCTTTCATCGCATGGGTCGGAGCCCTCTTTTGACCTGCATGGCGATTTCTAATTTCAGGGTTTTTTCATGATGATAGAGGAACTTGGAATCACGGCGCTCGAACCCTGTTTGATACCTAATGGATATACCTTCGTAGTGCGTAAAAAGGGAATCGCCAATATCATAATGGGGGGACCGGATTGAGCTTACCGGGTGAGAAGATAGTCGTTACCGGGGGTCTCGGTTTCATAGGATCGCATTTTGTTGATATGATTTTATCCACCAGACCCGGACGAGAGCTTGTAGTGCTGGATGCGAATACTTACTGCGGCTCCCGGAGGAACCTCGAAGCACATGCGGGGAATAGCAAGTTATCTATCGTAGAGGACTCCGTTTGCCAGAGTGAAACGGTTGACAGGGTGTTGAAAGGTGCTGGCGTGGTGGTCCATTTTGCTGCCGAAACGCATGTGGATCGATCCATATCTTCTGCTCGACCATTTTTCGAAACTAATGTCATGGGAACGCTGAATGTTCTTGAATCATGTCGGCGTCACGAGGTCCGGAAGATAGTAGTGGTCTCCACGGACGAGGTATACGGGAACTGCTCCGAGTCTGCCACGGAGAGTGATACTCTGTTAAGGCCCGCAAGCCCTTATGCGGCATCCAAAGCCGCCGCGGACCTCACCGCCAGATCCTTTTTTGCTACCTACGACGTACCGGTGTGTATAGTAAGACCGGTGAACAATTTCGGGCCGAGACAGTATCCTGAAAAACTCATACCTAAGTTCATCGAAAGAATGATTGCCGGTGAGAAAGTGCCTGTGTACGGGCACGGTGGAAATACGAGAGAGTGGCTTTATGTGAAAGATACCTGCCGGGCAATACTATCTCTCATAGAGCATTTTTCAGCTAACGTTGTCGGTGAAGTTTTCAATATAGGTTCCGGCGTGGAGAAATCCGTTCTCGAAATAACCGGCTCTATTACTGGCTTGCTGGATATTGATGGGGAAAACGTAATAGAATGGGTGGATGACAGGCCGGCACACGTGGAAAGACATCGCGTGAATTGGAATAAGATCCGCAGGGTAACGGGCTGGGAACCTATTTTTGACTTCGAGGAGGGGCTGAAAAGAACGGTTAGCTGGTACATGGAGCATCGGGGTGGTGAGTATGATAACTGGTGGTGAAGCATGAAAGTGTTTTTGTTCCTGATAGCAGACGAAATTCCGGGAAAAAGATATATAGACTGCAGTGATATTAATGAGCACTCAAGGTAAGATCGGAGGGAGTAATTGAATCTTAGGTTGGAATTAGAATCAAGAAAGAATGAGGTAGAGGAATATCTAAAAAATATATTCGACCCCATTGTTCAGGCCAACTTGAGAAGTGCCATGGAGCATCTTCCCAATGCCGGGGGGAAACGCCTTAGACCCATATGCGCCATGCTTGCCTGCGAGCTAGCCGGGGGTCGGGTGGAAGAAGTAATGCCCTTCGGGGTCGCGCTAGAATTGATACACAACTTCACTCTGGTACATGATGACATAATGGACGAGGACGACCTGAGAAGAGGGACACCCACCGTACACAATGAATTCAGCATTCCAACAGCAATAAATGCCGGGAACGGTCTCCATTCTCACGCATTCGATATCGTTACGCGTAGCAACTGCAGCGACGCGACGTTCCGTAGGCTTGTACGAGAAATGGCAGTCACCGTTAGAGCCATAGGCGAAGGACAGCAGGATGATATCGATTTTGAGATAAGGGACGATGTCACCGTGGAAGAGTACTTCAGGATGATCGAGAACAAGACCGCGAAGATATTCGAGATGGCCTGCAGGGGAGGCGCGTTGATATCCGGAGCTAGCGAGGAGGCGGTTTTGGCTTTGGGGGACTTCGGCATGAATTTCGGGATATCCTTCCAGCTTTCAGACGACCATCTGGACGTTGTCTCGCTTTCGCATGAGATGGGAAAGACCTCGAAAAGCGATCTGAAGAAGAACAAGAAGACGTTGATAATAGTGACCGCATTCGAAAAGGCTGGCCCGGCGGAAAGGAAAATACTCGACCGGGTGCTGGGAAACCAGTCTGCTTCCGAGAAAGACCTCGACAAGGCCGCGGAGGTTCTTGTTAAACTCGGTTCCGTGGACCGTGCGAGAAGGGAGGCCGAGCGGTATGCTGAAAGAGCAAAGAGGTCCCTTGACTTCTTTTCCCCGAGTCCGGCGAAAGCGGTCCTAAAAGCGCTGGCTGATTACAACATCACGCGGAAATATTGATATTTAGTTGGAATTGGATCGTTACGATTCCCGGTTTCCCGAATTCCCTGAGTGACCTTTCTTAAATAAGGTCAATTTTTTTATAGTAGCTGCAATAATACCTAGATGACTGAAAGGGGGCTTATCGTATGGCGAAGAAAAAAGGTACCACCGACTACCCGATCCGGGTTCTGATCGGTGTGGATGATACCATCGCGGAAAAGCTGGAAGAACAGGAGATCACCACAACCAAGGAATTCCTTGAGATGTGCATTACAAGGAACGACCGGCAGATCCTGACGGATTTACTGGATATCCATGAGGGTGACATACTGACAATGGCAAACATGGCTGATCTTTTGAGGATCGAGACTATCACGCCGCCCTGGGCATGGCTGTTGGAAAAAGTGGGTGTGGATACAATACCGGAACTCGCGCAGCGAAACCCGGAAAGGCTCTATCAGGCGATCGAGGAATATGACATTGCTTTCCTGGACGATGTGAACGACAAACCTACCGGGGATGATGTCAAAGAATGGGTGGCCAGGGCAAAAGAAATGGAACGTTTTTTGAAATACTGATCAACGCACTTATTGTTTCGCTCCCAAGAATGACCAATGTTTAAATAGGATTGAATCCTTCGTGCTGAGTGTAAAAAGGTGAGTATTTATGAAGACATATCTTGTTGTGTGGTTCTCGTCAAACGGCTCCAAACCATCCGAGGTGACGAAACATCTTTTAGGCATGGGATTCCGACCCATCGAGGGTGCATATGACTTCGAGTACCAGTGGGATCATGAGGCCGATATAGATGAGATACTCAACTTTGGGGACATGATAATGCTGGAGCTTAAGGGCTCGGATGTGATGTTCAAGCTCGAGACCTTTTAAGTTTTCATATTTCGCGGTTTTTGGCATTTTCATTACCTATTTATTTGAAGGGATATTCGATGTTATCATTCATGGACCAGAGTATACTTTCTCTTTTTTATAAAATCCAATAGAGCATCTGATGAAGATTAAGAATGCCGACCTCAAAACCGTTCTTATCAGACCTTACCGCTCAGAAACATTTATCTATAACTATAGCTATAACTATAGTTGAGTGGTAGAATGGCAACGACAATTCAGGTAAGAGAGAATACCCTGCAACTCCTCAAGGAGATCAAGGGGGAATACAATGCCAACTCCTTAGACGAGGTTATCAATAATCTGATCGATCTCAAGAGGAAAACCCCAAAAACGAGATTTGGCGCTCATCCTGAGATGACAGAATTCACTGCCGCAGACGAAGGTGAATTCCATGAGCTATGATTGTGTTTTCGATTCCTACGCTTGGATCGAGTATTTTCGAGGCTCCCCGAAAGGTGAAAAGGTACGGAATTATGTTGAAAATGAAAAGGGGGTTACTCCCATGATCGTCATTGCGGAACTATCTGCAAAATACAATGCGGAAAACTGGGATTTTTGGGAAGATGATCTACATTTTATCATGAGCAAGAGTTATATCTATAACCTCAATATCGATATCGCGGAAAGAGCCGGAAAGACCCGAAAAATCATGAGAAGTAAACGAAGAAATTTTGGTCTGGCCGATGCAATAATTCTGGAAACCGGCAAAGCCGTTTCCGCACCGGTTATCACGGGGGATCCCCATTTTAAAGGACTGGACAATACAATATTCATTGGAGATTGAAGATACTTCCATTCCTTTTTTTGCTAATCACTCTCACTCAATAGGAACGTACGACTTATTTGAAAACGCAAAACCCCCATGGGTTATAAAAAGTGTTTTTTTCTCAACAATATATTTATCATCGAATTTATTATTTAACCACAATGACCGAGCCGAGGAACATCGGGCAGGATTTCTACGCGGAGATGGGCAAGCTCGAGCGTAGCATGGCCGCCCTCACGATGATGAGGGATGATATCAGGGATGAGATCGATCTCCCGGAGAACCTCGACGATGAAATAAGCTCCATGGAAGACCTTTTTGTAGACCGGCAGTACAAGAGCGCCATGGAAAAATCCATTACCGTACGAAAAATTCTCGATAAATATTATCTCAGGATGGCACGTGAAAAGGCAAAAAATCCGGCAATGGACGATGTGGAAGAACACATGGCGGAGATGAAACTCTTCATGGAGGAGTTCCGGAGAAAGAAAGAAACCGTGGAGCACTTGGAAAACCAGTACAAGGAGATGCTTGCAGAAGCGGAGAAAAAGAATCCCAAGGGTTTTTTCGAAAAGGCCAGCAAGCTCCGGCGTGAACTGATCTATTACGATGATATGGAGGCCCTGAAGAACTATCTGCAACCTTTGATCAAGGAGATCGCGTTGCTGAAGAAAGAGGGAGTATACGTCCAGAACATGGTGAATGCGCTAAAAGACGCAAGGGTGAAGATGAAGGAGTACAACGTTGCTGAAGCCATGCGCCTGGCTGAAAGGGTTCCTCTCATGCTAGATGGCCTGAAAGATGTCTTCACCGATGCAACGGACAAGCTGGCGAGATCGGTGGACAAGATCGATCTGGCTGAAAAGAGAGGTATCAATACTCTACCCATTGGTGGGATGCTCGTTAAGGCTGAGAAGTATTACAAGAAAGGCATGTACAACAAGTCCAACAAGACCCTTGCCATTCTCCACGAGGAGTTGGACACGCTGTTGAGGGATCAGCTCAGGTTGGAGGAACTATTGCCTCCGTTACAGCATAACGTGAAGGAACTTTTCTCGTGGGAACCCGAACTGGCACCCCTTTCCCGAGATTATGAGGAACTCAAAAAGGAAGTGGCCAACGGCAATGTTTCGAATGCGGCGAGCCTGGCCGTCAGCCTTGATGAGTTGGTGCGGGACATGATGAAATATTATCAAGAGATATCGAAACTTTTACCTGTAGCCAAAAGAAGGTTTTCCGAAGCCAAGGGCGGCACCGTGGACGTTAGTTCCGCGAGAAACATGTTCAAGAAGGCATCAGACGCCATGGATTCAGGAGACTTCCAGTACGCTCTTGAGATGATCAAGAAGAGTATAAAGGAGCTTTTGATCCTTCAGGGAAATGATTAGTAAAATTCCTGACCTGCCGTCTTTCCTACTCTGTGTACAGGTAAGACGTCGTAAGGGTAAAATCGTTACCAGTGTCCGAATAGGTACGCATTCCAAAAAGGCTCGGGATCAAAGGCTCCTGGTCCCCTGCTTGCACCGAAATACTGATCTTCCAGTCCCCAGTCCCGTTCAGGAACGGCAGAGATTTGGGTGGGTTTGACTCGTCGAACAGGGTTATGGATAGTACGATATTCCCCTCGCTTCCCTGCCCGTTTTTTCCCGTTTCCTCCTTCGAATATGAGCCATCCGGGCTTTCCACCTTTATGGTGAAAGAATCCGGCTCATTTGTGTGTCTGGCATCGGCGTCCCCCTCATCCGACCAGCTGAGTGTAAAGGTAATCTCACATATGTTCGAATCGTCAACCGATTTCTTTAACTGACTATCGACGCCTTCGTCAGCCCTTCCATCCTCGGTTTGGGGGGTGCCTTCAATTTTTACCAGTTTCGATATATCGCCGATGTTGTCTCCTGCAATTCTCTCCTTTATCAGTTCCTGTATCCTTGCTTCCGTGAGAGTTTCCGCGCTGCTCATACCCCAGAATATGGTGATCATTATCATGAAGATCACGATGGAGCCCATGGGCATTGTGACATTTTTCTTTTCCTCGAAAACCGTCTTTATGATTCCCAATTTACCACCCTTGATCGTTCGAAGTTAAACAAATATGACGTATCACCTTTTTATTACTTTTGGATATTCTTCCACGGGGAACCGTTCTACTCTTCTTATCTATCTAGGACCTGCTCCCGTTTCACTCCGGTTCCCATTTCATTCCGGTGCATCAGATGCACCTGCACCTTCGGAAACCAAGGTTTCCTACAGGTGTACGTTACGGCACACCTGAGCCCGATATATAATCGCAGATTATATTAGGGTTCGGAGAAACTTTGTTTCTCCATCATCCTCGGAAACCGCTGGTTTCCTACGGATAAGCCTACGGGCGACGTAAGAAACGCAGGTCCGACCCCAAAACAAGAATAAATTAACATGAGGGGCGCGCCCCTCATGGTCGGCACCAGCCGACTTTTACTGTTTTTATGTTACTTTTTTTTATCGTGGACGAGGGCGATGCACGCCCTGTACGGGCCATCGCCCTCGGAGAAGAGCATTAAGAGGGGTAAGTCTCCGAATTACACATTGGTAAGATTAATCGGAAATCCGCTGAAGGTCCTTGATTATCTCTGATGCCGGTCTCTTTTTCCTGGTACTCACTCCGACCTCGTGGGTTGATCTGAGCCCCATCCTCTCGGATAAGGGTATCGCGCTGGCATCCATCCCCAAATGCAATGAACACCTGGGCCTGATCCGGCACATTTCCACCTTACGCGTCCTGTCGTCGAAGATCACCGCGAGGCCTGGAAGATAATCCATGGATGACACAAGGGTCCGGAGGTCCCTGGATCCCTTCATATACGTCTGCTGTATCCTGTTCAGCGCCTCGATGTCGTCAGCCGAACTGATGTTGTGGGCTATAACCAGATCGCTCTGGCCCAGCACGTGGGGATCGATGGAAGAGGGACTCTGCGTGGCCATCAGAAGTGATAGTCCAGAATGTCGACCTAGATTTATCCAGTCTATAAGCGGCGTACTGGATAGCGTTTTTCTATCCCGGGGAATGAAAAGATGCGCCTCGTCCAGCATCATGTAGACCATTGGGAGCGTTTTTCTCATAATATTTTTACCTGCGCTGGGGGTTAATGAAGCTTCCGCCTGCATTTCCACAGTGGTATGAAGAGTTCGTTCCAAAAGAAGTTTTCGGGAGATGATGCCCACCACCAGGTTCCTGATATCGAACCCGCTCACGTGGCCGATGTATCCCATGTCCAGTATGCTAAGCTGCCCCCCTCTCACGATTTCCTCCATAGGCGTGCCAACCTCCCCGAATATGCCTATGTTCTCCACCATCCGAAACAGGTTTATAACGCCCTCTTTTAGGTACTCGTCACCGAACTGGATCTTTATCTCCTCGAAAATGTCCTGAAAGCCGAACACCGACTTTTCCGAACGGAGCTTATCTATCGCTCTCGCAATGAGCACTCCGGCGGGTTCGGTGGGCGTAAGGTTGAACAGACTCAACCAGTCATAAATTTCGATGTCCTTTATTGATAACTGAAGTATGTTGTCGAATGCTATATCTCGCCCCATCTCTCTTACCTTTTCTATGGTGGATTTGGGCATGAAAATGCGGGAATAATCGGGAAATCCCCTTGCTTGAAGATTGGCGAAAGTGGGTAATTTTCGTATTTCCTCCGTGATGTTGTTCTCCTTTTTCAGCGAATGGAAAACACTCATGGTATCCACCATGATCACAGAGATGCGGTCACGATACTTCGATTGCAGAAAACCGAACTCCTCGGCGATTACACCTAGAGTGTAGGACTTTCCCGAACCGCGTTTTCCAAGCACAAGGATGCAGTGAGGGAAAACTATGTCCATGAACATCTCACCCACCTCCTCGTAACGCCCTGCCGGGTAGGAGACTACCTTTCCAATGTATGCGCATCCCTTGTGACCGAGTTTTCTGAGTCTGGAACTTTCCCGGCCAAGTATCTCTGTCCTGGTCATATTGTTGCCTCGTTTATAGGGTTTAAGTAGTCGTATCTCACAATTGACACACTGGATAATTGGTTTTTTGCCTATTCCTCATCTTTTTCCACAGGAGCATCCTTATTTCCCTCTTTTCCCCCTTCCTGAGCCGACTGATATTCTTCGACTTCTACGATATCTCCGTTTTCTTCGGATGCAGGTGTAAATAAAATCTCTTCCACCTCTGTAATGGGTGAGACCTCCACCGTAGGTGAGACCTCAACAGTAGTTGAAACCTCCACCGTGGGTATTTTCTCCATTCGCTTTGTCCTGCCGCCGGGGACGTACAATATGAGAACGATGAGGAAGAACAATAAGAACAATTCGCTTATCATCTCGGCAGTGGTCTCGCTTATCTTCTCAGCGAAGGCCGGGATGAACTCCATTTTGAAAGAAATAATAAAGGCAACATCCGCTATGGCAAGCACCAGTATTGCCCATAATAAACCTGTGTTAACCCTTTTATCGGCCATTTCCCCACCAGTATATTGTCAATGGTGCAAAGTTCGACAAAATGCTTTGCAGCTTGACAATCCTCGACGACCCTAACGGCTCGTCTGGCATGCCTGGGCGTTACCAGTCATGGTTCGCAGAATCGCAGCCTGTAGATTTCCAACGGAAATCTAAGGCTCAGGGGTATCTCTGATGCCCCGAAGTGTTACGGGAGTCCATAGGAACCGATTCTGCTGAATCCTATGAATGCAATTCAATTGTTATAAATCTATTGGGCCATATGGCTATCGTCCGAATTCTTATGAAAGATAGAACTTCCTTGAAGAAATGTAATCCCAATCCTGAGAAGGCTGCCACCAATCCATAAATAATACTGATAATTCGAAAACTGCTCTATAAATCTTATATATTGATACTCACATATTGTTGAATGTCTTTATTGAAGTCTAAGATAAGAGGAACCTGTATGCGACGACGTATAATTTTAAGTAGTTTTTTCATTGTTTCAGTGCTCATTATATCTGCTGCGGGAACCTTTGCTCTCTCCCGGCAAACAAATATTAGGACTGTTGAAACGAACACGGCAGCTTCCTCATTTCCCTCAAAGACCGATATAGCTACGAGGTTGTCATACGGGTATTTCGATGAATGGTACGACGAGATGATAGCATGGGCGGCGGAGCTCCCACAGTACTATACGGATCAAGGCGATCCCATTGCCTTCGATGCGAGTTTATTTTTCAATATGAAATACCTGGAACTTCTGGCTCGTGATGACCTGGAGGAAATCGAGCAGAATGATCTTCCCGAGGAAAGCACGCGCAAATGGGATGGGTACACAAAGACAAATACTGGAACCCACTGTGATATCTATGTCGAGACCGGTTCTAACAGCTTCGCGAGTCTGATGAACGAATTCGACAACAAGATATGGCCCAGCAATCAGGAAGCTTTCGGCACCGTGGGATTCAAGATCGACGTCTACGTTTATTATCGTGACGGTAGCTCCCCTGACTCCGATGGTGGTGGAGGGGTAGGGGGTTTCTTCACTGGATCGCGACCTCACAGGGTTTATGTGGACAGTGCGGACATCAGCGGCTGGGGCTATGAGATCCTGGCCCACGAGTATCAACATCTCCTTCACCACAACAAAGATGCAAACGAGAACCTCTGGATCAATGAAGGCTGCGCTGACTGGGCTATAATAAAGGCATACGGCCAGAACGCGGGGGGCGTCAGGAATCACCTGGATTATTTTGAATCTTACCCGGATAACGACCTTACGCAGTTCGATAATTACCCATATGACTACGGTTCCACTGCAGCATGGATTTCCTATCTTGCCGATCAATACGGAGGCGATGCATTCACCAAAGCCCTGATTGCCGATTCGAGAAATGGTTTCTCCGGGGTATCGAGTGCTATCTCTTCCCAGGGACATTCCGACACAGCGTTGGATGCTTACTTGAACTGGCTTGTGGCAAATTACCTGGATAATACCGACATAGGCGAAGGAAAATACGGCTATTCCAATCTGAATATTAAGGTCAAACTGGAAGAGACCTACAGTTCTTTACCGATATCGGATAGTTCCAGCGTGAAAAGTTGGGGTGCCGACTACTACAAATTCAGGAACGGTCAGGAAGGATTCGGTGTGGAATTTCAGGGCAAGGGAGGCGGTAATGATTTCGGAGTATGGGTTATCAAGATGGGTTCGACTAACGTAGAAGTAGAGTACATGGACCTGGACGCCAATGATTACGGAAAGCACCCTCTTCAAGGCTTTGGCTCCACGTATTCATCAGTCATCATTATAGTCACGGCCGATGAGGACGCCAACTATGATTTTGGCATAATACACATGGATACTCTTCCTCCTGTGACCGCCATCTCCGTAAATCCCGTGGTTCCGGACGGAACGAACGGTTATTATGTCACACAACCGGAGATTTCCCTGAGCACGGAACCCCTTGCTACCACCTATTATTACTGGAATAATGGTGAAAATGAGACGAATATCTATACCTCATCATTGAAGGTACCTGAGGGCATCAATAATCTGAACTTCTATTCAGTTGACGAATACACGAATCAGGAATTAACTCGAACATATAACTACAAGGTCGATACTATTGTGCCGCAAACCGAACTGGTCCTGTTGCCGGAGAAACCCGACGGCCCCCTATTTAACGGGTGGTATATCACGCATCCCAACATTGAGTTTATCGGCGAGACCGAGGCAAAGATCTATTACAGATGGGATGATGGTGACGAGAAAAGATACGAGGGGAACATCAGAACCTTCGAGGGGGAACATGACCTTCATTACTGGTCCGTTGACGAAGCGGGTAACATTGAGGAGTCGGAGGAAATAACTCTGTTGATCGACACTATGGCACCTATTACTGTAGCGGACATGACCATTGATGATGCACCTGTGGAAAGTAGCGAATGGTACAACAAGACGGTTCGTATAGAGCTTGTGACGGAGTTGGAGGTGCAAACTATGTATTCCTGGGACGGTGAGTCATTCAATCTCTACGACAGAGTTCTCGAATCGCCTGAAGGGGAGCATGTTCTCTCTTTCTATTCTATTGACGAGGCGGGGAACCAGGAATACTTGAAAGATGTGTTGGTAAGGACCGATACGATCTCTCCTCGCACCACGATTTCGCTTCTTCCCGAGGAGCCTGACGGGACCAACGGATTTTATACCAGTTTGCCCGAGATATTCTTCCTTTGTGACGATAATGAGGCGATTACCTACTTTTACTGGGACGATCAAGTTCCGATAGAGTACGATCCGCTAATGGAGGAGATAATGTCCAGAGCAGGCGCTCACAATCTCTCTTTTTACTCGGTGGATATCGCAAACAACAAAGAGGAGACCCAGCATATTGATATAATCGTCGATCTAAAGCCACCGATAACAAAACTCACGAGAGAACCGATATTCCCTGACGGTGACAATGACTGGTATAACAATATCACGCTTGAGCTGGAGTCCTATTCCGAGGATGTGTTCAAAACGTATTATTATTTCGACAATGACCAAAAAGAACGAGAGTACTGGGGGCCAATGGGAGATGATATAGAGGATGGGGAGCGAACTTTGTATTACTATTCTGTGGATTTGGCAGGCAACCGGGAGACACCGAGTTCCTTCAACTTCAAACTGGACACAACTCCGCCCAATGCATTTTTCAAGCCACTCTCCGGGGAAGTGGAAACGGGTTCGGAGATGCTGTTTTCCGCCACCGAATCCTCGGACAACATTGGAGTGGGAACGTACAAATACATTTACGGCGACGGCACCTTCAGCAACTGGGTGACCAGGGATAACGTTACTCATTCCTATTCGAAGGAAGGTACATTCACGGCCGGCCTCAGGGTCCGAGACGCTTCAGGGCTTGAGAGCGATATTTATCAGAGGAGGATCACGATAACGGGGAAAGAGGGTGATAACGACGAATCCGGGATGATGTCATTCCTGCCGTCGAGTCCTATCTACCAGTCTGGCTTTATAATAATGGTCGCAGCTCTTTTACTTGTGACATTGTTGGTAGTCATATTTGCAGTGAAACGAAGCAAGAGGAAAAATTTCCAGATCGAACCGGACTCGGAAGATGACCCCATGAGTAAAGAGGCTATCCGACTGTACGGAGAAAGGGTGGTCCGAAAACGCGAGTCTCCCGTGAGACGTCCCCGAAGGATGGGGCCGGAAAGAAGAAGCGATAGTTTAGATGCGGATTTTGAGGAAGAGTCTTATCTATTGTACGATGATACAAGCTCCCATGAGTCTCTATTTCTCTCTCACGGTGAGGTTGAAGAGGAATTTCTTTTACCGGAGAACACTTCGGAGGAATGGGAATCCTTTAATGAATACCAAGAAGAGGATTCCATTGTATACGAGGTGGAGGATGAATATTATTCCGATACGGAGACTGACTACCGGGACTTTTCACACGAGACGGAAACATTTTCGGAAATGCCCGTTCAGGATATGTTCTCCTCCGAATCATCCGGCGATATCTCCTATCCGGAGGATTCATTCAAGGACATGGCGCACGAGGAAGAAGACTGGTTCTCGAAAAATGACGAACACGATATTGTCGATCTTGTTCCGGTAAGGACGGATGATACGGGAAAGGTGATGTATGCATCGGAAGACAGTATTCAATACGACGGTGAAGAAGAGGAGGGCGAGGAGGACGAGTATGTTGATGCAGACGTTGAAGAAGATGTAGATGAAGATGTAGATGAAGATGTTGAAATCGATGCAGGGGCGGATGTAGGTTTAGATGAAGAATCCAAGAATTTCTACCTTCCCGAAAAGTTTACAGGAACCGACGGGGATAAGGATTCGGAACAAGAAGATCTGCAAGGCCAAGGCGATAGCCTCAGCAAGAAAGAGGTTTTGGATTCGTGGAATTTATAAAATTACGAATTCATGGGTACCTTCTTCGTTTTAAATTTATTTCCATCAAAATCCAAGGTGTTATACTGAGAAATAAGTGTCGGGAAGAACTTCCGTTCTGCTGGACCCTGGGCTTCCCTTCTTTATCGTCCAGAATCGTACTGGTCGGGACCCATCATATTCTCGATAGGGATATTTCGGCAACTCTTTCAGCATTGATCGACAGGGCGAAAACTGTCGTTTTCGAGCATCCTCTCATAGCTGGAATCGGTGAAGTTCTGCCAAGTGTAAAGGAAGCCCTGGACGAAGATCAGATTGGAGTTGTTCGGAGAATATTGGAGGAGCTTGCGTGCCCTGCGGATATTGAAGAGCTTTTGATCGATGAGGCAGTGTCGCTGATCCAGAGGGCGGGATATAAGGCTCTGGGAGATATATTCATCCCGGAAAGCTGGGCGCTGAATTATTCTTTGAAAAATGGAAAGGAAATCGCTTACGTGGAGACGCCTGTGGAACGGGATCAAGCGGCCTCTGAAATGTATATACGGTATCTTGGGTCGCTTTCTACCAGGGAGAATCTTCTTAGCGGCATGAAGGAAAGCATCGAGAATTACTGGAGAGGGATAATAGAGATCGAAGAAGGGGTGGACCAGCAGAAATTCTACCGGCACGGCATAACCCGGAGAAGTATGATGATGATGGAACATCTGGTCTTTGAGATGATGAGAAGGGACAACCGCGCAGTGGCGTTCTTCGTTGCGCTCCACTGCCGAGAAATAGTGGAATGGCTGAGGGGGAGGAAGCCCATGGGTGAAGTGGAATGTGTTTTATTCAACGGAATCGGCCCTTCGGGACCGCGATTCCGCGAACATTGTCAAGCTGCAAACCTCGACTTTTTGTCGAGTTTTTCACCATTGACAATATCCCATGGCGTTCTGGAAAGGATAAGGGTAACGGAAACGAGATGCCCGCTGGTTTTGTGAGTTCTTCGAGGATGCCGGAAACCTCGATCCCTTGAGGCCGACGACTTTGTATGATTTTGAGGACCTCGATGAATCAGAGATTCATCTAGCTTGCCGAGGCCCGCACTTTTGACAATATATATAGAACAAGGACTGATATATGTGGAGATACCAAAAATGCCGGAAGAGTTTTGGGATGACCAGGGATGGAGATTTGCCCATCAAACCGAATTGTCAGAGAGATACCGAGATGAATGGGTGGCCATTGTGGATGAAAAGGTAGTTGCCTCGGGAAAAGATCCGGATAAGGTTGAAAAGGAGGCAAAAAGGAAAACCGGGAAAAAATATTTTCCTGTTATGTTCGTGGAATCCGGGTCACATATCTATTAGGTGGGGTGGGGAAATGGTGAAAACATCATAACATTTTGATAGCTACGTTGATAGGGAACTGGAGGGAAAAATTCCGGGGCGGGCCCATATAATTCGACTCTGAGTTTTCTTCTTTTTAAAACTAAAAATGGCTGGGACGTGGGGGCAGGGAGTTATAACGGGGAGGATTAATGGGAAAAGATTTTAAATGGTAGGGGAGAATAGTGGGTGACAAAAATATCGAAGGATTAAAGGTTAAGATGAGGTAGTAAACCACAGTTCATGTATGAAAGGTGATGAAAATGAGAAAGTTAAGGTGTCTTACTATTGCGCTGTTGCTTCTAGGAAGTATTTTCATTGGCTTACTACCTCGTCACTTATGGACATAGAAATTGGATAATTTGATATTTTTCGATTATGCAATAATTCCTGGTAGTCCAGACCACTTTCTTCGATAGCTCTGCGAGGGCTGCCAAAATATGTCGACATTGCAGCATACAAGGCACAGCCAGAAAAAACGTGCCCGAAATCGGTCCGTATATCCTTTAAGGATAACTTATAATTCGATTTATATAGTCTTTTCAGCTCCGAGATGATTTTCTTTTCCGACCAGACCTGTTTCTCATTCAAACAGATGCGTTCAGTATGTGCTATCAATGCGTCATAATCCAGATGACTCTGGTCAACAGCTTCTCTGATACTTCCGAAATACCGCTTCATTGCGCAATATAGATTACTTGTTTCTTTTCGCCCAAAATTGGTACGTATGTCCCACATTGATAGTTCTCTATATTTTCTCTCCAAAGTTTGTAATTCCGAGATAAAGCGTTCTTTTGACCAGATACGGACCTTGACGATCCTGCCCTTTTCGCTGTTTGCTATCAATTCTTCATAATCCAAATTACTCTGGTCAATTGCATTTTTTACTGTTCCGAATAATTCGCTCATGGCAGAATATAAGCTACAGGCGACTTTCTTGCCGAAATCGGTCCGAAGTTCTAACATCGAAATGGATTCGTGGGTTACGGATAACCTGTTCAGTTCCTCGATAACTCTCGCCTTTGTCCACTTCCTTTTCCTTGTAGACGGTTGTTTTCGCTCGTTCTTTTTGAGTAACTTATAATCCAACCCACTACTTTTCATAGCCTTTTCAACTCCCCCAAAGTGATATTTCATGGCCGTATATAGACTACTATACTTTACTTTTCCAAAATCCGTTCGGATGTCCCTCACGGACAGGTCGCTGTTGTCGTTGAACAGCATTTGCAGCTCGCTCATGATCTTTTCAGGACTCCATTTTCTAAACTTTTTAATTCTTCTTTCCAGGCCGTTTTGGTATAACCGGTCATAGTCCAGTCCACTAGCATCAATAGCTCTCCGGATGCTTCCGAAATGCTTGTGCATGCATTCATACAATCGAGTACCCACCACCCTGCCAAAATCGGTTTTGATGTCCGTCAATGATAATTCCTTGTGTTCCCGGTATAACTTTCTCAATTCATCTATTACCTTCTCCTTGGTCCAGATAGTTCTTATCTTTGAGTTTCTCTTTTGGCCGTTCTTCAATAATAATTGATAGTCCATTCCACTCGCTTCTATAGCATTTTCAGTGGATCCGAAGAGGGATGACATCGACTTGCATAATTGTGTACCCTTACCCCTACCAAAATCGGTTTTGATATCCCACATCGTCAGATCCTCATGACTCTTGGATAATTTATTTAGCTCGGCGATTACTTTTTCTTTTGTCCAAACCTTTCTCTGAACCTGCTGACGTTGTTTGCTATTCTCCAATAATTCTTTGTAATCCAATCCACTTGCTTCAATTGCTTTGTGGATGGAACCAAATAGAGTTCCCATTGCCAGATATAATCCAGTACCTTTCACACGACCAAAGTCGGTTCTTATATCCCACATCGACAGATATTCATGACTCTTGGATAATTTTTTTAGATCGGCAATTACTTTTCCTCTTGTCCAGACCTTTACCTGAGCCAACCGGTGTTGCTGGCTATTCTTCAATAATTCCTTGTAATCCAATCCACTTGCTTCAATTGCTTTGTGGATGGAACCAAATAGATTTCCCATTGCCCGATATAATCCAGTCGCTTTTACACGACCAAAGCCGGTCCTGATATCCCACATCGAGAGCTTATCATTTTCACTATACAACCTCTTTAATTCAGCGATTGTTGTTTCCTTCGTCCATTTTGTAACCAAAAAATCCCCTTATGAAATTTCTTCTAATTCGGACGAAACAGGACAATATGATAAAAATGTTATCTTTCTATCGTCATATGGTGGGTTGAAGTTGATTTATCTGCACTCTTGCGAGGTATGTCTGCAGGTTTATCTGGCATGACAGGTCTCGATGAATCATTGGATTGATCTGACTTGTCAAGTACTGGCATACTTAGGGAGTACGCCTGTATTTGTCGAGACATTACTCGACAAAACGTGAGTTGGCAAGCCGTTACCTGTCATATCTTGACGACCCTTAAGCCCCCCGGCCCTCTGTTAATTCAATATTCATCAATAATTTCCTTTACCGGCAACACAGTGTCTCACGCCGCCTCTCGGTTCCTTCATATCTCCACTATAACGTGGAATTACGTGGCAGTGGAAGTGCATGATGGTCTGGCCTCCGGCCGAACCGCAGTTCATTCCTATATTGTAGCCTTCCGGGGAAAGGCCTTCGCTCGTGATGAAATCCACGGCCAGAAGTATCATGCTTTGCAGCTCGCGATACTCAATTCCATTTAGTTCAAAAAAGTCGTTTCTATGCTTTTTTGTTATTATCAGTATGTGCCCCGGCGTTACGGGGTAGGCATCCTGTACCGCAATAAGACTTTTAGAGGAAAATAGTATCTCACGATCCTTGCCCTTTTCGAACCCACAGAAAATGCACCCTTCATTCATCCGCTACCCGATGACGTCGGCACGATAAATATATTTTCGTATTCGTTCCGCTCAGCTGAGCAACCGTGATTCATCCATTACAGTAATTTACAAATACGTTGGTTGTGTTTAGTACGTTATGCCCTTCACACAGGAGGAAATAGACGCTCTTGCATCAAAGGGAGATATGTTCGAGAGCTACACCCGGAAGACTGAATCTGTCATTGCCGGGTCCGGGAACCTCTTCGATAGGTTAGCCGCCTCCTATATCGCCGCCAGCCAGTTGGGCATCGATCTCGCGTCTTTGGTTCCAATAAAGGACCTAAGGGACGGCCTTTCGGCCACTGTTTACGGCATCGTAATGTCCGAAGTTGAGGTGAATAGCTACAGAAGAAAGACCGGGAAAGAGGGGAAAATGCTGACCTTTACAATTGGAGATGCCACGGGAGAGATAAAGGTGGTCATCTGGGACGAGAAATCCATCGATAAACTAATGGAAATGGGTATAAGTAAATATTCAAAAATAAAGATAGCCAACGGGCTCGTGAAGGAGAACAACTATGGAAGGCAGATATCTCCCGGTCGATGGGGCTCCGTGGTATACAACCCGGTAGACTTCTCGAATATGGAGGTCCTTACCGAGAAAAGTGAGAAGATAACGCCCATCGAGGACATCCAGGTCGGAGGCACTTACAGCGTAAGCGGAGAGATAGCTACTGTATTCGACCTTCGGGAATTCCCACGGAAAAGCGGAAGCACCGGATACGTTCTGAACGTAATTATCATGGATGCCACGTCGTCTATGAAGATAGTCCTATGGGACGAGCTGGCAATTAAAAATTCCAGGCTCAAACAGGGACAATCGATCATTTTCCACGATATTTCGGCGAGACAGAACAGGGATATTGTTGAACTTCATTCCACCTACAGAAGTTCCATTGACCTGATGGAATAGCGGGGTATTACATGGTAGCACATAAGTTCAAAACCATTCTCTTCATACTGCTCGTCTCCGTACTCATCACATTTCTGGTTTCTATATTCTCATCCGTGGGTGTATCGCAGTACGATCCTGGTGTCCCGCAAGAATCTATAGTCGCGCCTATCGAACTTGTAATGGAGAAAACTACCACGATCACCAAAAATATCGCCGGGGTGAACCGCAATCCGATTATCAGGAAAGATGCAGTGGGAGCCGCTGTTGCCATATGGGAGCATAAAGCTCCGGGCGCATCCGAAAGTGTATTCAAGATAAGCAGGTCGCAATTTTGGGGGGACGATTTCGAGGAGCCTACCACGATTAAGCTTCCATCCGGTAACGGAAAAAAAAATGCTGAACTCGTGGTTGCCAACACAACGAACTGGTATTACCTTGCATGGGAACAAGAGCGAGATGACGGCTCTGCGACAGTCTATTTTGCAAAATCGGTGGACCGGGGAAGCACTTTTACGGATGCGAGTGAGATAACTGATGCCTTTTCCTCCGTCCAGGCACCTTCCGTGGGAGTTGCACCAGCCGGCAAGATATATTGCAGCTTTCTTGGGTTCGACAACCAGACCGATGGTACTTATCTCTACTTCGTTACATCCAATAACGGGGGCAAGACCTTCTCGGAGCCTCAACTAGTTTCCGATCCAAAAGCAGGGAATTGCAATTCATCATCGATTTTTGCGGACAGCACTTACGCTTACTGCACCTGGGAAGCAGGCAACCGAATATTCTTCAGCAGAGCACTACACACAGAGGGAACCTTCGATACTCCCAAATCCGTAGACAAGCTGGACAAGCTCACTTATCCGAACGAAGGTCCTTTCCAGGTGGGAGAACCACTTATATTCGGAGAGGGAAACGGCATTCTCTACGTACTATGGAACGATGACAGGGAGGGCGAAGGTAATCATTGGATTTTTTGGGTAACGTCCAGCGATTCCGGTGACTATTTTCCCAGCGGGGTCTATCCACCGGTAAACAATAACTCGCAGCACGATCAGGGACTTCCTTTCCTCGGCATCGCACCCGATGGTGATAGGTATATGGTCTTTAGAAATGGATATGATATCTACCTGAGACATAATCAAAGAGGTGAAGAAGGGTTCCCGCCCGAAAAGGAGATACTGGTAAGTTACGGCCAACGGGCTACGGGAGGTTCCGAGTTAATTGCCTATGATTCCGGATGCTACGTGGTGTATGAGGAGCCCTCGTCGAAGGCCGGTTCAAGACGAGATATAATTATACGAAAAATAGTGGAACAGGAGATGACCGAAACCTCTGATAGGGACGGAGACGGGATGCCGGACATGTGGGAGTACAAATACGGGCTAAATATTTTTGGCGACGATTCCACCTATGACCAGGATGAAGACGGTTTTTCGAACATCCGGGAATACAGGGCAGGAACCAATCCCATCGACGCCAAAGATTTCCCTCCGGAGAATGATCCGGATTATACCAACGTTTACATGGTGATCATTATCTTCGTTGTGATCGTAATCCTGGTAATCTTTATATTATCATCCAGAAAACCGGCTCTTAAGACGGTAAAAACCGAGAAGCAACCGGAAACACAAAAGAAAAGTACCCAACGCAGGTCGAAACGAAGAGACCTGCCGCCGTCGAAGGAAGAGAAAGTGGACAAAAGTATACTCAAGCTGGAATTGAAGGAGAAAAAAACGGCCCTTCGCTTACTGCGCGAGGAATTCGAGAGCAAAAACATATCAAAGGCAGACTACACAAGATTGAAGAAAGAATACAAGATTCGCATCAGCAATATCGAGACGAATCTGAAGTGAGTCAATTAAGGTTTAAGTCAATATCGGGGTGGTATTATAACCGGCGAAAAAGAAGAGTCAAAAAAGGACAAGTACGGGTGTCTGGAGGCTGTAAGTTTCTTCGTTGCCACGGCCATGTTCACTCTTTTACTCATTTTTTATGGATTTGAGACTACATTGGCACGGACCGGGGTCATTATTTGGTTGGTGTCCGGAGCTTTTTTGGTTGGTGTAGGAATACCGGCATTGGTATTCGTTTACAATCGAGCGGGGAACATTGTTGTCCGGGTCGTTTGTTTTGTTCTGTATTTTGGATCACTGTTTGCGTTTATCCTTTTCCCGGTATTTTGATCGGACAGTTTTCAATTTTTTTCATCATTCAATGATTTTCATATTTCCATTGTTTCCATTTACCGATTATTGTGTTGGCGCAAAGATCATCGATCCCATTGACACTATGCCCTTTCCCCGATCTATCGAAGATTACCAGATTCCTGCAGATGAATAAACCCGAGCTTGCCTGAATTTGATCATTTTCCGAAATGTTCTTTATATCCATCCATGATATTTCTCTCAGGGCGAAATGCGGAATTTTCTTCGTTTTTGGATACTCGACGAACAAGCCCTCATTGGTATAAGCAATGGATATGGGGTTCCTCCTGTAGCTGCCAAACCCTTCTTTGAATAAATTGATTCTCCATAAGAATAAAGTGACGAAACAAAACAAGAAAAACAACATAGTAAAGTGAAATAAATATTCGAGTTTTATCGATACGCCTATCACGCCACCAACTATGCATGATATGAATGCAGCAATAAGTGTATAAGTAGGAATCACGCCGAGCCGATAACACCTTTTACGATGCAGGTTCTCCAGCCATATTGCATCTTTCCGGTCAAGTTTTCGATTTTTCCTTTCCTTGCCCTTGTCTCGAATTGAAATGTATTCTTTTATCACCCAGTTTTTCGTCTCTTCGGAAAGAGAGGGGATTGAATGACAATTTCCATTTTTTGTATATATTTCCAGATTTATTTCTGCCGGTTCGATCTTCTTTATATCGTTGAAGGGGATCATGTCAGGCAGGAGGTCACTCCTTTTTCCGACTTTATTTAAAAATATCCCTTTCCGGCCACCACGGCCCCGCCGATGAGTTAGTTCCTGCACTCGTATCCTAGAAACAGCCACCTTGGATAGTAATAATAACTAATGCCTGTAAGTCCTCCAATCAATTAAGATTGCAGAAATGATCTTATTTTCTCAAATTTCAATTTCTATCTCAAGCTTATCTACGAGTTCCTTATACCTGTTCCTGATGGTGACCTCGGTAACTCCCGCCACATCGGCCACCTCCCTCTGGGTCCTTCTCTCGTTGCACTTGATGGACGAAACGTAAATGGCTGCCGCCGCAACTCCCGTGGGTCCTCTCCCTGAGGTCAGTTCCTCTTTCTCCGCCCTTCTCAGTATCTCGATGGACTGGGTATGTGCCGCACCGCTGAGCTTCAGCTCGGAGCAGAACCGCGAAATGTAATCCTGGGGTGATGTCGGAAGCAATCTCAGGTTAAGTTCCCGTGTCATAAAGCGGTAAGTACGCCCGATCTCCTTACGTCCCACCCTTGATGTGTTGGCAACCTCGTCAAGAGTACGGGGCACGTTGGATTGACGGCACGCTGCGTACAACGAGGCAGCCACCACACCCTCTATGGACCTCCCCCGGATCAGATTCTTGTTAACAGCTCGCCGGTAGATCATTGCCGCGGTCTCCCGGACAGTGCGGGGCAGATTCATACCGGATGCCATGCGATTTAGCTCCGATAGGGCAAAGGCGAGGTTCCTCTCCGTTGCGTTGGACACACGGATCCTTCTCTGCCATTTTCTCATTCGGTATAATTGCGCCCGGTTCTTGGTGGGTATCGACTTCCCGTAAGAATCCCTGTTTGTCCAGCCTATCTGAGTCGATAAACCCTTATCATGTTTCAAGTAATCCATGGGAGCGCCGGTACGTGATTTCTTCTCGCCCTGCTCAGCGTCGAATGCTCGCCATTCCGGTCCTTGATCGATTGATCCGCTCTCCACCACGAGACCACAGTCTTCACAAACCAGCTCGCCTCTTTCATAATCCTTGGAGAGATGTTTACCTTTGCATTCCGGACAATTCGTATTCTCTTCAATATTTTGATTTTTTTTAAGCATATACTCTCAACACTTGTATAACCCAGGCATTCTATTTCCATTCATGGTTCTTTTTATGCAGAGAAATAAATGAATGGTTTCTTGTCCCAAATACCCAAATAAGCCATCTCAGGGTGGTGACCTTATGTAGATTCGCGAAAAATGCGCAGAGAGGAAGAAGGGGAGCTAATGGTATCACATTCGGAGTATTGCTATTTTGCAAATTTCAAAATGATATAACGCCTACAAGTCATTTTTTCGTAACTTGGTAGTCATACGAAAACAAGGGTTGGGGAGGTGGAAGTGTGGTTGGTGTGCCTCAGTTGGTAGCTTCGTGATAGAGTGTTTGCAACCCAGAGTTCTGCAAGAACCCCGTCGCAGAGTAAAAAATCACACCTTCGGAGAATTTAATATAATTTGATAATTGGAATATTTGTATGTTTTATTAGTTCATTTTTGAACTGCAAATATTTATTCCAATTTGGGTCCAATACCCCGGAGCTGCTCCGGATGTTATAAAGCTTAGTAAACCATATTAACGGGTATGGAAGTAAAATACGCATGTCATTGCAGTTACAGGATACGGTATCATATGGTTCTTGTAATCAAGTATCCTAAGTCTATGATAGATGATGCGATTTTTGAATACATGGAGAAAATCTTTATGAGCATAACAGAGAGGTATTATCTCAATTTCCAAGCCATTGGCTCTGATAGAGATCATCTACACATATTGGTAGAGGCCGCGCCAAGATACTCTCCTTCAAGAGTGATGCAGATATGCAAGAGTATCACAGCGAGGGAAATCTTCAAGAGATTTCCAGAGGTAAAAAAGGAACTGTGGGGAGGTCATTTCTGGTCTGAAGGAGGGCATCTTGATACGATCGGTGATGGATATGATGTTCAGGCGATGGAGGACTATATTAAAGAGCAAGGTGTTTCCAAAAGCCAGACGACGAATTTTCAATTTGAATCGAATTGCCGTCTTGAAAAATCGCGTAATGCCCCGTAGCTTGCTGCGAAGTGAGCAAAGCGAACGATGGGATAGCGATTTTTAGGCAATTCTATTTACTCTTTTAAATATTTTGCTGAACATACTTTGTGAAGAATCCGTTTTGCGTAGGACCGGGGGGGCTTCGAACTTAAACATAATGCCTGATAGGTTTTGTTTCACTCAAGTTTTGACTTTTTCACGCGACTGAATAATGGAAGTTTTCAAATAAAAATTCCAGTATATTAACCAAAATGAACCTCGGAACATTCTCAATAAGTCTTGCTGTCAAAGATATCGCAACGTCCAGACGTTCTATGAAAAGCTTGGATTCAAACAGGTTGGTGGGGATCCAACACAGTACTGGCTGATTCTTCGTAATGGGGACACAACGATAGTCTGTTCCAGGGGATGTTTGAATGTAACGCCCTCACCTTCAATCCGGGCTGGACGAGTCAGGCGCAGGCGCTTAAGGAATTCGAAGACGTTCGGGAAATTCAACAGAATCTAAAAGCCAGGGGACTCCCACTCGCTTCCGAGGCCGATGAATCAACCACCGGTCCGGCAAGTCTGACTCTGATCGATCCGGACGGAAATCCGATTCTCATAGACCAACACGTCGAGTGATATTTTGGCGTTTTATAGTGGTCTTCCACCTTTCTCACAGCCAGCTGAACGTTTGTAAAGACCCCCATCAGGTCTGCGTCCTAGATCATCCAGTCCCTGACGAAAATTCGTAAATGATAAGGTATTATGAGTAATATATGTAACTCAGCAAGAAAATTTTATAACGATATTATGGCATACCGAATAACATGTCAACATCAAAGTATAAGTGTACAAAGTGTAGAAATAAGAAGTATAAACCGGGCGAAATAAGGGCGGCAGGTGGTTTTTGGCAAAAGATTTTTGATATCCAAGACAAGAAATTTATAACGATTTCTTGTGAAAAATGCGGATATACCGACATGTATCTTGCTAAAAAGGGAAAAACCGCTGAGAATATTCTCGATTTCTTTACGTAATAATTATATCCGTAGAAAACAGCAGAATGCAAGGGCGGAGTTCTGGCACCAATGCCATCGAATCCGGTCTTTCACTCTTTTGGTTAAGCTATGCTTACAAAGTGGTATAACTCATCGCGAATTTACTTTCTCTCTTTGAGCATTAAGAATGGCATTAACACCAGCATAAGGGCAGCCCCTCCAAAGAAGACCCATTGTACCCCCAGACCATCGGCGAGAAGTCCGAAAATAGGCGCAAGAATCATTGCAAATATCGATTTGAGCTGGGTTTCGATAGAAAGTACTGATGCCCGTTGGTTTTTTTCCATTCGATCCCCAATACGTCCAATTATCATGGGCCGCCGAATGTTGACCAGTACATACATGAAAAGGAAAACTATGATTATAAGAAGAAAAAGTTCTGCCCTTCGAAGTAGAGCCACTTCAAGAAGCAAAAGTATGAACACAGCGTAAATCAGATTGAGAGATTTACTTGGTCTGGTCATTGTTTTTTCTACTTTGTGCGCATTACGTGAGGAAAACGAAGCGACTATGAATATTATAAAGAAGGAAAAACCCATCAGGATAGCGATTTCCTGTTCTTCGGACATGGCAATAATACCAGTAAAGAGGCCGCCTGCAAGAATTACATATGTTAGAAGTATTGGTTGTATATAGTCCTTGCTAATTTTAAAAGTAGCATCAAAGAAGGCAGAGTTTCCCACAGATTTTAAAAGTTCATAAGTGTTCTTAAAGGAATGGACGATACCGTGAATATGCTGCCAAACTTCTTTTAAAAAATTCTGGTAGAATCCTTTTTCTATTTTCCTATCGAGGTATTTGGGGTAGCTGAGCATGAGCATCAGTGCTAAAATGTATGGTACTGTGGAGGCGATAAAAACATATTCGTAAGAGTTGCTGACGAATACGAGGACCGCAGCCAGTAGAGCACAAAGAGCAGAGCCGACAAGGGACCAGGAACGGGTCAAACCATAATATTTTGTTTTCTCGTGGGACATACCATGCTTATCGAGATAATCGAGAATTATCGCCTTATGGGTGCCCGTTCGAAGGGCTTCACCCAAGCCGAACAGAATGAACGCTGGAACGAATAGCCAAAAATTCCGCCCAAAAAAGAACACAACAAAGCTCACCAAATAAGAAGCAAAACAGAATACCATGGTTCGCGGCCGCCCTATAAGGTCTGCTAGGACTCCCGTGGGAACTTCTGCAACAATTTGGGAAAGCTCCCTAATGCCTATAAGTATTCCAATATGGAAAAAACTGACTCCTCTTGAAAGAAAGAAAAGATAAAGGAAAGGTTCGAAGAACCTAAGATTTTTCAGAAATCCATAAAGGCTGAACTTCCAGATCATTTCGATCATATCCTGAAATCTAGCAACGTGGTGCATTTTTTTATGTGAATCTTTGGATTTATTGTTTTGCTTGATTTACTTTTGTAAAAGCAAAAGTTCTATATTTCTATGAAATTATAATGGACAAAATGAACAAAAAAAATTCACAAGCGGGAGTCAACAACTTGACTCCGCCAATATCCCCTCTGCCCGGGTGCGGATAATAATTGTGATTTTAGACGAAAAGGGAGGGTCGTTATTTTCTCTCTGAAAAAGGCACGGGAGCTGGTTTGGCTGGCCCGGGCCGCAACAGATTGCTGGGTGGGAAAGATAGAGGTGTAGGTTGCATCCAGCGGATAGGTTTGGGACGAAATGAAATATCTCTACTGTTCAATATTGTGCTATTGTAAATAATTCGTTATTTCCACAATTCTTGAAGGATCCAACGTAGGAGATATCACAACACTCTTAATTAGTATTTTTGTATTTGTTTAGCTCCAACGGGAAACACGTCTGAAAAATCTCGAGCGCTCACGCCAGGCAGAGATTTTCTCTGATA
>JASLWR010000158.1:248-502 GCA_030740765.1 Thermoplasmatota archaeon | reverse complement strand
ATCGTGTGAGCACAACGGTCTTGAATTCCTATGTGGGTCCGATTTTAAAAAGATATCTGGACTCTTTAACCTCTAAACTTCAGAAGGCCCAATACAGGGGCGTTCTCCTGATAATGCAGTCCAACGGCGGGGTTATATCCCCGGATAAAGCTATGGAGAGGGCAGCCGCAACCCTTCTGTCGGGGCCCGCCGGGGGGCCTGTAGCGGGTGTCGAGTACACTTATCTTCAGGGATATAAAGACTGCCTTTCTGTG
>JASLWR010000158.1:0-238 GCA_030740765.1 Thermoplasmatota archaeon | reverse complement strand
GACATGGGCGGAACAAGTTTTGATGCCTCCCTGGTAAAGGACCGGGCCCCCACGGTGACGACCGCTGGGGAGATCAACCGGCTCAAACTCGCCCTGCCCATGCTCAACGTAGTGACCATCGGGGCCGGGGGAGGGAGCATAGGCTGGATAGACGAGGGGAGTTTTTTGAGAATGGGCCCACAGAGCGCCGGGGCCAAACCGGGTCCGGCCTGTTACGACCTCGGAGGGGAGCTGCCCA
>JASLWR010000157.1 GCA_030740765.1 Thermoplasmatota archaeon | reverse complement strand
TGCATTTCAGCAAATCCACAAATATACTCATTGGTCATTTAAGTCAATTAAATTTTTTTTAAAATTATCTTTTTTAAAACTAAATAATTATTTGCAAGTTTAAAAAATTTACTTATATTTTTAAAATAATAAAAATGATAATTTACCCTACAAAAGATGACGAAAATTTTATTAAAAAAAAATTAAATGTCAAAACGATATAGTGGAAAATCATTTAAAGATTCTAGTGTGATGAAAAAAGTTAAACTTTCTTTAAAAGAAAAAAGAAAAATCAAAAAGAACATCTATCGGTAAGTCGAAAAATTCCAGGCCGAAGAATAAAAACAAAAGAAAAAAATGGAAAAAATATCGTGGGCAGGGAACTTGAGAAGACACACGATGAATCAAAAAATAGAAGATGAACTTGCAGTGGAACATATGCACGACAAAGAAGATGAGATACCTGAAAAAGGCGGCGGTATGAATTCTGTGGAAAAATATCTAGAAGACATCTGGTCTGAAAT
>JASLWR010000156.1 GCA_030740765.1 Thermoplasmatota archaeon | reverse complement strand
GTTGCTCGGGGGAATAAAAAGCTTCCCCCGAGCAACTACTTGCAACAGTTTCAAAGACTACAAAGAACCTAACACGCCCTGTACATAGGGCCCGCCTTAAGGCGATAGGAGTGAGGGGGGGATTGATCGTTTTTTTTTTCTCCATTTCTTTGTTTTTATTTTTTCGTGTTTTTGCGCAAACGCGGTGTTTCTAGTGCGTTTTTTGAGGATCCATCCTGTACAAAGTGTAATAAATAACGTAACGCAACTTATGGAAGAGGATTTCCTTGTATCCTTTATATGAAATTATGTTTTTGTCGCAACTTTACGTGTTTGTTCGTGCTCCAAAATGGAAGCCGCACCATGAACGCATGACATTTTGAAAACGTGATTTTTGAATTTTTCGAAATTTTGAAATTGTGAGTTTTGAAAATTTAAATGTTGGTTTGTGTTCCTTTTGCTTTTAACAAAATAACTGGACATTTTGAAACTTTGATTTTTTAAGGCGGCTATTTATGTTAGTTTATG
>JASLWR010000155.1:273-508 GCA_030740765.1 Thermoplasmatota archaeon | reverse complement strand
ACGGGGGGAACAATCCCCATGAGACCAGTATTGGTGGGGTAGAAAGTTGCAGCGGAGCCGTCAGGCGAGAGTCTGAAACCCGCTAGTTATGCGAGAGCGTTAGCTCCGAGCATCGGGGGCGGGCGGAGTCCGACCACGAGCGCAGAGTTCATGAAGTGGCAAACAATTCAATCTTTCAAATATTAGTCTGTGGTATTTATCCCCGGAAACACAGGAATCCCTTTCTATTTTACCC
>JASLWR010000155.1:0-263 GCA_030740765.1 Thermoplasmatota archaeon | reverse complement strand
ACAGGGAATGGTCATCAAAGTGGTTTCCGGTGGATATACTTTAGAGATGGAAAGTAACGGGTGGGTGGTATGAAACAGATATTTCGAGGAAAAATTTATAATAATTAATAGTTAATAACTATTAGTGGTGATGTGAGTGACTGTTGTATCCGTAAGTATCCCGGAAATATTGGAAATGGAGATTGACGCCCTTGTGAAAAGAGGTTACTATAACAACAAGAGCGAGATTTTTCGAGAAGCGCTTAGGAATTTATTCGCAACTA
>JASLWR010000154.1 GCA_030740765.1 Thermoplasmatota archaeon | reverse complement strand
TTTGTTACACCAGAACAATGTCGAAAACCTGACATAGTCTCAGATGCAGCTTATGTCATTTTATCAAAAAATTCTAAAGAATGTACCGGAAACTTTTTTATTGATGAAAATGTATTAAAAGCAGAAGGTGAAGAAGATTTAGATAAATATGCAGTCAAGCCCGGATCAAAACTCTTTGAAGATTTGTATTTGGATTAATGTTTTGATCTATGTCAATTCAACGTAATAAATATTTTGTTATGAGGAAAAAATAAATATTTCATAATAATAATGAACTTAAATCACAATAAACCCTGGTTAAAAAATTACCCTAAGGGCGTCTCATCAAATATCAATTTTGATGAATATTCATCCTTGGTAGATATGATTGATAAAACATGTGATCGTTTCAGTTCAAATAAAGCTTTTACTAATTTTGGCGTATCACTTACTTTCAAAGAAATTTATGAAAAATCTTCAAATTTAGCCTCTTTTCTTCAAAATGAATTGAAACTAATAAAAGGCTCAC
>JASLWR010000153.1 GCA_030740765.1 Thermoplasmatota archaeon | reverse complement strand
TAATAATAATCTAGAAAGAACACACGAAAATTATAAAAACAATAATGATCTAAAAATATTTTCCAATGAAATTAAAATAAATTTTGGAAATATTTTTAACGAAAGTCAGATTGAAACCTTTGCAAAAATGGGAAAAAAAGAACTTATTCAAAAAGTGAACAATTTTTTTGATGAAAAAAGACAAGAACGTATAAAGCTTCTGGGGGAGAAAGAGAACAATGAAGTAGAAAAAAGAATTTTTTTACAAATTCTAGATTTTTTATGGAGATCTCACTTGCAGTATTTAGAACAATTAAGACAAGTTATTGGTTTAAGAAGCTATGGACAAAAAGATCCCTTGGCCGAATTTAGACGAGAAGCTTTTGAACTTTTTGAAAACTTATTATTTAAAGTCAAAACTGAAACGATAAAATTTTTAATGAATCTTAAGATTGTTGTTGAAAAAAAAGAAGAACAAACAAAAAATATTCCTATAGAAAAAAAGAAGAAAATTTCTCGAAACGATCCTTG
>JASLWR010000152.1 GCA_030740765.1 Thermoplasmatota archaeon | reverse complement strand
AAAATATCAGAACATAAAGCAGCTACAGTGATGGGTCTTCCTCTCATAGATCCAGAGTTATCAATTAGCAAAGTTACTATAGTGTCTTTAAATTCGATATTTTTTTCTTTTTTGAAAGATAATTTATTATTCGGGTTAGCAATTATTCTAGCAAGTCTTGAGGTATCAAGAAATCCTTCTTCTTGGTTAAATTCCCACTGCCTGTTTTGTTGTGCCAACAGTTTTCTTTGGAGACGATTTGCAATTTTAGCAATTAAAGGTTTAAATGAAAAGACTTGTTGATCTAAGGACAAACGCAAGCGATCCAGTTCCTGGTTATCACAGAGATTATGGGCATTGACAATTTCATCATATTCATTGGTAAAATATTTGTAATTTTTTTTATTAAATGATTTGAGATCAGAAAAATATTTTATATTATTTTCATTAGAATCATCTCCAGCCTCCCCCTCTTCATCAACTGCCGAAGGTTGAGTTTCATCGGATAATAATTCAAGATCATATTTTTTATCCATTT
>JASLWR010000151.1 GCA_030740765.1 Thermoplasmatota archaeon | reverse complement strand
GTAGTGACAACTCTGGTCTGGATGATTGTTCTAACAAATGCGTTTAACTTGATAGATAGCATGGATGGACTGGCTGTTGGGTTAGGTGCACTTGCAACATTGTTTTTTCTTATTATAACGTTGAGTGTAAATCAAATGGAATTGGTGCATTTCTGTACAATTGTAGTAGGAACTCTAGCTGGGATATTCTTTTATAACTCCCATCCTGCACGGCTTTTTTTGGGAGATTCAGGTGCTCAATCTATTGGTTTTTATCTTGGTGCTATAGCAATTCTTTATACGCCTGTTGGAGGAAGTCAACTATCATCTTGGTTTGTACCGATTTTGATTTTTGCTATTCCATTGTTTGATTTATTTTTAGTGGTAATATCTCGAATGAGAAGAGGAAAAAAAATACACAAAGCTTCCAGAGATCACACGTATCATCGTCTTGCTGCTCTTGGTATGCCCATAGAACGGTCGGTATTGCTCATGCACGGTTCATCCTTAATTCTGAGTCTTGTGGGTTACTTATGTTTGAA
>JASLWR010000150.1:264-526 GCA_030740765.1 Thermoplasmatota archaeon | reverse complement strand
CGCCGGACTCATCAAGCCACTTATCCGTTACCAGCAGCGGGTTTCGAACATATTCGCCATCTACTTTCAGGACAGGGATGGCATCTGTAATCAGACCGATATTTTTGGCTTCGTAAGCTGTCCACATTTCACACAGGATACCGCTCTGCATAGCTCTTTCGATCCCTACGAATAGGTGCAGGAAGTCCGTGCTGCCGCCGTCGGGAGCGCTTCCATGTCTGGGGCCTGCCTGGCCGAATACGGCAAGATCACTGGAAATTGT
>JASLWR010000150.1:0-254 GCA_030740765.1 Thermoplasmatota archaeon | reverse complement strand
GCCGTTCACACGGCAGATGACAGGTTTGTCGCAGTGGAGTATGGATGTGATCATATCGTTGAACAAGCGCATGTATTGCTTATACTCCAGCGGCCGGCCGGAATAATACTCAGCATATTCCTTGGTGTTGCCACCTGTGCAGAAAGCTTTATCCCCCACAGCGGTGAAGACAACAGCTACCACGCCTCGGTCATTAGAAGCTGCCCGAAAGGCCAGGATTATTTCTTTCACGGCGGCAGTTGTGTAAGAGTTGT
>JASLWR010000014.1 GCA_030740765.1 Thermoplasmatota archaeon | reverse complement strand
AGTTTCAGCGATCATATCACGAAATGGGAGGATGGCAACGACGCTACGAAGAACTATCTTCTGGTTGAGGTTGGCGAAGTGATCGGAGGCACCGATATGGACCTTTTTGAAAAGACCAACGACAACAACAGAGTAACTGTGGAGCTTTATGCGGTGAGTGCACCGCCAGCCGATGTGACTCCGTCCTTTGCACCATCCGTTGCCCTCATGGGCCTCGCCCTTCTGGGCCTTGCTGTGGGAAGTACCTTTTACTCCGGCAAGAGAAGGAAAAAAGGGTACCGCAGGGATCGTGATGCCGTGTCGCCTGTGATCGCCATCATCCTCATGGTGGCCATCACCATAGTTCTCGCAGGAGTTCTTTGGTTATGGGTTTCCGGTCTCGTGGATACTGGCAAGGAGGATTCCGTAGGCGGGATCGTCAACGTGGAGCCGGATACCCGGACCGTCAACAAGGACTACGTGCTGAAGGTGGAGACAATAACCGGTGAAAACGATCTTTCGGTCGAAGACCTTCGTTTCACCCTCTTCAGCTCCGACCGGCGCGACATGAGCAACGGCCAGCACAGGGTTTCGAACGTATACGGCAAACCCATCGACGACCAGACCTTCATCAGCTTCCGTGACGGCGACCACGACGGTAAATTATCCATAGGCGACAGATTCGTGATAAAGAGTTTCGAGCACATGGACGACGACGGCAGCACCGATTCGCCGGGATTTGCCGAGCCTGGTTACTATTTCGAGCTGAGAGCCGGAAAAAGACAGCTTTTCGAAGAGCAGATAAAGTAAAGACGAGCCATTGGGACTCCTCTTTTCCATGAAGGAAGAGTTCGCTCTTCCTTTTTTTTTATTTTTTCCACCACCTAGCTCGGGGTCTAATAACCATCACCAACACCATTCACCTTATGATGGTACGGGTGTCGTGAGAATGAAGCTCTTGGGATATTTCCTTTGAACACCACCGAGGAACATTGCGTTCTTTTCGGTTCTGGGAAGGGATACACGCAGAATTTCTAATACATTATCCCGCCACATCTCGTTTATGGTAGTATGGATTTTACCCAATTTTACAAATGGAAAAAAAGTAAAACGATACCACTTACCTTCATACATTCCCCCCTCTGTTACAATTGTATGCACATGACAATTCTTCTTTAAATCTCTTCCAAAGTTATGGAGAACACACGCTGCCCCAGGCATGATATTCACTGGAAGATATGTACACATTGCCTGCCGAATAGTGGTGTAAGCCGCCTTGATTAGCAATTTCTGAAGCTTAGGATTTTCATGGAAAATTACCCAGAGCATTCTTGGCATACTCATCGTCATATGCCTATGAGTTACTGGTAACATTCGTTGAATAAAACCGATCGCAAAGCTGCGGTTGGACCATTGGCTACATGTAGGACAGAGTCTTTTCTTGCATGTGAAAGCGATACGCTTCACATGCAAGTAAAGGTAAAATATTCGAATCGATTTAGTCGAAGGGACATTCCGGCGTATGGGTCTGAACCATGGACGATCTCAGGTAAAAAAAAGATGTCAGTTCTCCACGATATTCTCAATCACCCTGAGTTTCTTTGCAACTTCCATACCATTTTTCGTTAGGGAATAGTGATTCGTTCTCAATCGTCGCCTACTTTTCGCGGAATATTCCTGTTTGGTCTCAATGAATCCCCAGTTATCCAACAGATACAGGCACTCAGGAGCTGTGTTGATCTTTCCCCGCTTCTGGATCTCGGTAACATAAGCTTTATTATTCTTGAAGAGAAAAAGCACCAGCTTTATTAGCCCCGTCTGGTTGTCAAAGTGTTCAATCTTGCATGAACGGTCATACCCATTCTCGATCTCATTGAAGACAGCCGCCACTTTTTTACCTTTTTCCGTTAGATGATAATGTTTGGCCTTATAACCCCTAGATAATTTATTAAATCCTTCCTCATCCACCGTTAGAAGCCCCATATCACCCATGATCTTCAAGCATTTGTAGGCGATACCAAAATTGATCTTTCCCTTGTTCCGTATCCCGGAGATGTTTGCTTTCCCATTTTTCTCTATGAAAAGCAGGAGGTTTATCAGTCCCCTCTGTTTGTCAAAGTACTCGATATTTCTCATTTTCTCAGAGTTCCTTGTTGGTTTTCCTTTGAGAACGAATGTAATAGCTGATAGAGGAATAATATTAGGCTGGAATTCTATTTATAGTAATTGGTACAGCATTCATATTATATTAATATGCTGATATTTTAAATATTTTCCCCCGACCCAGTTCAGTTCATATAATAAATCAGGTCGGGAAGTTTCGTTCTTGAATTTTCAATCACATCCAGCATTGTTTGGACTAGTAAATGATGCAATAATAATATCTTGAAATTCTTGAAAGCATGTCCAACCCAAAGATTTATAATATCACAAGCATGATAACGGTACCGGTAACATGTTCGAGTCCAATTATCCGGAACTAAATGTCAGCAGTCACCAAGAGGGGACCTGGCAGAGATGTTCCATCTGCAACAATGAATTTCGAATTTCCGATAGGGAGAAAGAAACACTTGAGTTCCTTAGGAAAAATCCTTATTTGTCGTACCGATATGGCGCGCAAAACGAAATTGAACCATTAGATCCGGAGAAAGACCACTGCATGAATTGTATCCGTAAAATATGCAGTGAAAATGTTAAACGTGATATGATCACCCATTTCTGTGAAAGTAAGGGTGGGATTCCGGATAACGAAGAAATGATTCGACGTTCGCTGGATATCCGGTCGCGGGCGGAAACGTTGGAAATCAAGGGTCTGCTATCTCATTCGAAGGGATTGCGCCCGAGTTCCTTTATGGGATTGGGTGAAAGGTTATTTGAGGAAAAATTGTCTACTATTGCTGGATCTCTTGAGTTTCTCTTTCAGGATTTCCCCCACATCGAAGAAAACGAGTTTTTCAAAAGAGAGATGGAGGAACTGTTTGATACAACCGACGGTTTAATTTCTCTTGATATCGAACAGGCCGAATTGGAAAAATCTAACGAATTTAATCTAAAGCCAAGGATCATGATTGAGAAAATGTTAAACTGGGATCTTGAGTCGTGAGGGTGGAACGGGTAAGGAAGATTGTGGAGGGAATACCTCGGAGCGATGGAAATTATTTCTTATTAAAGCAATAAGGTGAATGGCAATGAACAATATTTTTAGGGCATATGACATCAGGGGAATCTACAATGAAGAGCTAGACCCAATAATAGTGGCAAGGATAGGAATGGCGTTTGGAACCTATCTTGGTGGCACTGGTAAGGTCAGTCTTGGAAGGGATGGCAGAACATCTAGCATCGCCATGGAGCAGGCTCTTATTTCCGGTATCGTGTCTACAGGTGTCCATGTAGTATCCCTAGGTCTCCTACCGATTCCGACAGCCAATTACTGGACATGGAAGAACGATTTCACTGCAGGTGTATACATTACTGCTTCCCATAATCCCGCACAATACAACGGGATACGATTCAGACACCCCGACGGCACCGGATACACCGGTGGAAACAATGAGATACGAGACATTTACCTGGGGGATCGGTTCAAAAAAGCGGATTGGGACTCATTAGGTCATGTTTCCCACGAAGACAGCAATGTGGTGATCGAGGATTATCTGGATTTCATATCGAGACATTGCTCATACAAAAAAAAACTTACCGTTGTGATCGATCCCGGCAATGGTGTTGGGACCCTCACCGCCCCCCGTATCTTCAAACGGCTTGGTATGAATGTTATAACGATCAACTCGCAGGTGGATGGTACATTTCCGGGAAGACCCTCCGAGCCCAGCGCGGAAAATCTCGTGGATCTTTGCGATATGGTAGTAAAATCGGGAGCGGACCTCGGTATCGGTTATGATGGTGATGCCGACAGATGTGTATTCGTGGACGAGGGCGGCAGGGTGGTACAAGTGGAGAAGGTCGCGGTTATGCTGGGCCGCATGATCATAAAGGAACATGAGGGACCCGTGATAACCACAGTCTCCGGTTCAATGATAGTGAAGGAGGAGATCGAGCGATCGGGCGGAGAGGTGATTACCATCAGGGTGGGGGATGTATTCGTCGCGGAAGCGATAAAGGAGTACAAGGCGGCTTTCGCAGCCGAGGACAGCGCTCATTTTTTCATTCCTTTCGATTATTCTTTCGATGATCCGCTCTTAACCAGCATGATACTATTGGAACTTATCTCCAATGGTACCTCGACCTTAGGTGATCTGGCCCATGAGATCCCTTCATATCCCAAGACAGAAAAGGCCCATGACTGCGACGATGGGATCAAGTTCGACGTGATAGAGGACGTGGTGAAGCATTACAAGGCCCTGGAACATCTGAACCTCGAGGTCAGCACCATCGATGGTGCCAGGATCACATATCCCGACGGGTGGGGATTGATCAGGTGTTCGAACACACAGCCAAAGGTGAGAATAACGGTGGAAGCACATTCGGTGGACCGGTTAAATGAGCTAGAACGTGAGTTCACCAATGTGTTCAATGAGATGAAAAAAGGACGAACTGCTGGTGATCTCTCTTGAGCGCCCGAATATCAAATAGGTTTTTTCCCTATGATTAAGACAAACATGGAAATTTCATTCAGGGGAAAAAGTTCTCCCTTCACGTGAATATTTCAGATAAGAAATCGAGCGATCATTCTTTTTTTGCCTTTTTCTCTTCTAGCACATCCTCCAGCCTTTTCAACTCTTTTTCCGCTTTCGTGACACCCTTGGATGTACTGATGAAAATTAAGAACATCACGATTACGATGACCAGACCTACAGCTATGCCCAATATCAGTTCACTAGAATCAGAACCCTCCTCACCCTCATTTTGAAGGTCTTCCTGATTGGGAGTTTCGCCTGGTAAACTGACATGGACCGATAAGACCTCACTAATTTGTCCGATCTTATCGACACTTCTCGCCTGTATCACCCATTGACCCCCATCTTGCGATTTCCAATCGAAATTCCAGTCCTTCTTACCCTCCACACTCATCCACATACCCTCAGGATCGGTATTTCCTTCCTCCCAGGGCCGCAGGAACCTTATTTCCACCCTATCTATCTGCCCGGAATCATCCTCAGCACTCCCCTGGATATTGAAATCGAGACTATCTATGAAATCGTTCTCACTCGGCTCGTTTATCTGAACCGACGGTTCCTCTGTGTCCAGTATTACAGTGTACGAAACAGAGGTATCATGTCCTCCAATGTCAATTATCATGAGCTCCATGCCATGCTGGCCATCGGGAATATCCACTTCCATATCCTGATAATGGTCTTTCGGGGGCGCTCCCTGGCTCGGATCATATTTGAAATACTCCACCCAGTCGCCGTCATCTATCTTGTATTGCGCCAATACTATTCCGACGTTATCATTAACCTGGAGACCGAAGCTCAAGGGATTTTCCTGGATCACGAATTGGTTGTCCTCCGTTTGGAGTGATTCTATCTCGGGATTCTGACTGTCGGACACGAACCTGACCTTGTCATCTCCCTGTTTATCATTAGTCCGGTCTTCGGCCATTACCACGATCTCGTATATTCCATCGCCTTCGAAGTTCAGGCTCGTCTTCCAATCGACCCTAGAGTTGAAAGTGGGTAAACTATCTCCAACGATTTCAAATTCCTGCGAATCTTCTTCGTGTTCCTGGTTTTCGTTATATCTCGTCCATTCCAACTTCTCAACGCCGCATGAATCTTCGACGTAGCCCACAAGGTCGCCTTCATAACTCGATCCGTCGATCAAGTACCAATCCATACCGTCACCAAAATCCTTTTTCTCCGCGTGCCACCCATCTCCCCCGTCGGGATTCTGATAATCCGTGATCTCAACTCGGGGGTTGTCCGAATCGTAGTATACGGTTATATTATTTTCAGAGCTTCGGTCTGCCTTGTCCGTTGCCATTATACTGAAGATGTTCGCTCCGTCCTGTAGATCGGCCTCCAAGTTCCATTCATTGTTCCCATCGCTCCCATCTCCCCCGGGAATATTAGTTTGAAATGGTCCTTCATTGTTGAACCAATATCTCATTTCCATAATTTTGTTATCGTCAGAAGCCGTTCCTCCAAAAGAGATATGTCTTCCCTCGTAGAACACCTGATCGTTGTCCGGTACATTGATGGATATCACGGGGTCTTCGAGATCCACGCTGAACCGGCTCTGTACCGTGTTGCTCTCTCTTCCTGCCCAATCCACCGCCTTCACCTCAAAAGTATGTTCGCCTGATCCGATGCCGATCTCTTGTGAATTCCAGTTAATATCGGTGGGTTTGTCTTGATAGGATATGGTTTCCCCCGATCCGTCCAACTGGTAAACGATCTCCTTTATTCCGAAATTGTCATTGGCGGTTCCCGCCAAAGTTATCATGTTACTCTGGTGTAGGTGATCCTGCTGCGGGTAATTGAGAGTTATCGTGGGCGGCTTGTTATCCACGGCAAAGCGAACATCGTCACTCCACTCGGTCCAATCCTCGGGAACTCCATTATTGTTTCCATCCTGTACCCCGAAGACGTGAAAGAACCACCATCCTTCCTCAAAATTGGCATCATTCAGGTCCAAGGAATGATTTGTCCCATCAACTCTTCCCTCGGCCCCTCTGATCTGAGAATAATTGCCGTTATCTCCCCTTTGGTCGGGGTTGTCAGTCCATTCGATTCGGTACCAGTCTACATCGGCGACGGGAGCCCATTCGATTTGCATGGTTCCGTACAGGGGGAAGATCGAATCGGGTGCTGGTTGGCCGAACTCCAGTTTGCCAGGAATCCCGGCTCCGGATGCATTGCCCTTCCCGGGTGCCTGTACAAGGAATAACATGCTGCCCGCAACCAAAATGAACAAGATAGTTATAGCGCTGATCCTTTGTATTATTCTCATTTACCTTTCACCTCGGCAAGAAAAATCGATTTTTATATAACTCATTCTCAATATAAAAGGATTTCCGATAGAATGAATCGTTCCCATTAATGGGAATCATCGGGTCTCCTTGGACAACATCTCCGCGATCTCGACGTAGAACGACAGGTGGTCGAAATAACCGTCGTTGAACCGTCTGATGAATTTCAGGGAAAGCTTTCGAAGTTTCTCCGGCACCTTCAGGTTCTCGGGTATATTGATAAAATTCCCCCAGCCGATCTGTTCCAGATGGTCGGCGTCGATGGTCCGGATATATTTCCCCCATTTCGATCCTTCCACGGTAACAAGTCCGTCGTTGGGACCGAAATTCTCTGTCAGGTACTGGAAGGACGTGTGGAAAAACTCCCTCCGGTGGATATATTTCTTGGCACCGGCGTACGAAAAATATTTCACACCCGGAGCATCAGGTGTGTTCTCATTGAACTCCTGGATGGACGTTGTTGTTAGGTCTCCGAAGGCTTCCATGTCGATGAAAAGTTTTTTTAGGATATCAATTACCTTCAATTCCTCACCAAACGCCGATGGTATGAGATCGATAACGGGGTCATGGGTATGCGGTGTACTGATGGTTGTGAGAGAGTCCACGTAGGGGGCCATCCCCAGCCGGGAGATCATGTATCTCGCATCCAGACCACCCATACTGTGAGCGATTATATTGAGGCCGGGAACTCTTGAGCTGCCCATATTGGACCCTGAATTCCTATTTTCCAAAGCTTTCAGCCTGTCGGACAGTTCGGGAATACCAAGGATTGTTTCTTTCAGCTCATTTGCGCGTTTCGCTATGCTTCCGGCCTTGCTCACCTTGTTGGAATATGCCTCGTAACCGCTTTCGTGGAGTTGGCTTAGAACACCGTTGAAATAGCGGATGAAGAATATCCTGTTAAAGCCAAGGACACCGTGGGCAAGGATAATCGGCCCCAATTTCCTCTCATCCGATCCCAGTGGTCTCTTTTGTTCCTCATACATTCGAATCACTGCTTATTGAACCGATTTACCATGGTGATGCCGAAATAGGCACCTAAGCCCATGAACTCTTGAACTCATCCACAGTCTTCTTTCCACCTTCAATCTCAACCGCGTCCTCAAGAAGGAAATTGGCCTCCTCGATCCCATCCTTGTCACCGATCTGGGTAAAAATATTGATCGCTCCCTTAAGCGTCTCCTTTGCTGATTTTATCTTCTTGTCCCCGATCTGCTTCTTCGCTATTTCGTTGTACGTGTCTCCAAGAGTTCGTATTGTGTTCGTGATGTTGCCTATATCAGAGATTTCCCGAAAGATGTTCAGCGATTTATTGAAACGCTCCAGAGATTCCTGGTATTTTTTCTCTTTGGTGGCCATCACTCCCATCTGGAAATAGATCTCGGCAACACCCTTTTTCGAATCAACCTCTTCCAAAATCTCCAGACTTTTCCCATAGTATTTTGCAGCACTTTCGTATTTCTTCTTTAGAAAATGGATATTTGCCATCTGGTGCAGCGTCTCCCCGTACCCGTTCTTGTCCTTTATCTCCTTGAATATCTTCTGTGATTTGTTGTAATGGCCCAATGCCTTCGTGTATTTGTAGTCCAAGTGGTATATAGATGCCAGTTTGTGATGCACCATTGCAGTCATTTTCTTGTTATCGGATTCCTCGAAAAGGTCCTTGGCGTCCGAATAATTCTTAATGGCGTCCTCAAAGTCCTCCTTTATCTGGTAGAGGGTTCCAATGTTCATCAGGGTGTTGGCTATATTCTCCTTCTCCTCGTTCTTCTTGTAGATCCGAAGTGTCTGATTGTAGTATTTCAATGAACTGTCGAAATCACCCATGAACTGGTAAATGGCTGCCATTCGTTGAAGGGCGATGCATTTATTGTCAACATCTCCTGCCGAGGTAAAATGGTCAACCAGCATATTGTGAAGTTCCAGTGCCTTCACCCAGCGCTGATTCTTTTCGAGCACCTTTACGAGCTTTTCTATCACTGATATGCGATACTCATCGTTCCCCAGCAGCATGGCGTCAGAGAGCGCTCTTTCGTATCCTATCATTGCCACATCGGAGCTACCCGACAAGAATCCCTCCTGTGCCATGAACGTATTGTAGGAATAGGACTTCTCCCTCTCACTGGAGTGGAAATAGTGATGGCAGATACTCCACATCAGCTTGAAATCGAATTTCTTTTCCTTGTCCGTCTCGTTCCTGAATATTTCCTCATAATATTCACCCAAGTTAAGGTAGTAAGCCTTCCTCCGTTCATCATCGATGGATTCGGCCAGGTGTTTTTTGATCAACGGATGGGAAAAATACCCATTTTCGACCAGTATGCCCTCGGACTCTGCCTTTTCCATTAGAACGCCTAGTTCTTCATCAGAAAATGGGAAAATCGCGGTCATTTCAGTAATATCAGGTATTCGGAGAAGCAAGGAATACTGCTCCATGAACCTGGTGAACTTCTTACCTTTTTGCTCAATTTTCCTACGTATGAAACCAGCGTATATCTCTGGCCCCACCTTTCCTTCCGTTCTCTTCAATATTTCCGGGTTTTCCATCAGAAAACCAAGATAAAAGGCATTCTTTTGAGAGATAGTCAGGAATTCGGAAATTTCTTCCTTGGATGGCTTCTTATCTTTGAGGGCAGAATACCAGTTAGAGATGCATCCGGAATCGACTCCGCTTAGTTCCATCAGCCTGCTGTTCTGAAGGGCTGCTGCAAAGTTGATCTTCTCCGTCGCGCTGTCCTCTGCATCGAATACCATGATGAAATAAACATTATCAAGCGATCTCGAGACAACATTAGCCACATTGGCAAGAGCCTTGAATAATATGTTTTGGGCTCTGGGAAAGTAGAGAACAAACTTCATTTTCGAACGTTTCAAATAACCGGCAATGTTTTCCACCAAATGGACCGCTGCGTTTATGAATACCTGTTGATGGTTCTTCTGATAGTCATCCGGCTCCGGAAGTGTCATAATGACACCGTCTTCGTCCTTGGGTTGAATGTTCAAAAATCCATAGAACTCGGAGTCAAAGCTTTCCCCCAATCGAGTCCTCAACCTTGAGTATATATCATGAAGTAGTACGATGGTTGCCTCCCGTTCTCCTTTTCGGATCCTTCTGGTTGAAGCAACCAGAATCTTTCGGCGTTTTGCCTTTACTTCGTCAGTCTGGCCCTGGGTAAGATTTGCCACTAGATCGGTAAAGGATTCAACCAGGGGTTCACATTCCATACCTATCCCATCCGCTCGGTATACGCCATTCACTGCTCTGCCAGCCATTAGATATTTGCCCAGCACATTCTCGATAAGAGAGCTTTTACCGGCTCCCGTAAATCCCTTGACCACCAGACAGCCTTTACCGCTCTTTAGAAAATCAAGGAAAGTCAATCTCTCCTTCTTCATCCCGTAAAACCTATCTTGTGAATTCTTATTTCCAACTGTGTTTTCTGTCAAACAATCACCCTTAACTATGGATAGATACAATTCTTGAAAAGGTTATTAATTTTTTCTTTTCGATTCACCGCTACGGTACCACGGCCGAAATGAATAATAGTGTATTTCCCCTTCCGTTTTTTTTGTGTAATCCTTGCCTAGAAACTTCTCTGAGACCTGTAGACCGGTAAGGAAATGCTTGGTGGGCTCCCTAACAGAAATTTCCCCGCCCAATAATGCGATATACGGAAGCAATTGATCCGCCAAAAACGAATCAACGCAAGGCTGTTCGACCTGTTGCAGATGTTCACTAGCCAATTTTTTTCCAATTCGTTCTGACGGAATGCCCCTTTTACCACACAGGGATCTTGCGATAACGCCTCTGTCAAATTCCGAAACAGAGCATGCGCTCACACCGACGCGCCAAGGGTCGGGAGACGGGTTGTTATCCACAATAAATCTAATATCTTCGGAGAATCCCAATGATCTTGCCCCAAACTCATTTTGGAAAGATGAACATAATCGTCGAGAAATGTGGCCAGGAAGATTTGTGGTGCCTATATACAACGAGGTTCCCTTATGATCACCCTTGTCCAGAAAAGAGAGATGAGGGAGTGTTGCTTTTCCTTCAGCCAAAAAGTGCGCTTCTCCTTTTCCTTTTGGGAAAAAGCCTTTTTCTGCGATCCGCCATTCCAACTGGGAGAATAATCTGGAAGCTAATGGTAGAAAAGCATGCTCGAAGTAAGAGGAAGTGGGAGCGAAGGGTACGTCTGTACCTCCCTTTGCAACTAGACGACAGACACCCTCAGAAACCATAGCAATCGGGAGGAATACAGATGCGAGAAGAGTGATACTGCCTGCTCCAATGTCCGTAATAAAAGTTCCACTTCTCGGCTTTCCCGGTACGAAAGATAGTTCGGGGGTACCAACTTTCACCTCAGTATTTTCAGCCCCAGTCATCTGGGCCGCCAGCTCTACACATCCCAAGTGCTGCCTTCTGAGACCGGGATTGGGACGATTAGCTCTAATATTCACTATCCGGAAAGGCCTACCCGTAACCGCCGAGAACACTAATGACATTCTCAGTATCTGTCCTCCACCTTCCCCGAACGAGCCATTTATCGTTATACCCTCCATGGGTGTGATAGAACGCTTTTTTATATAAAAAATGACAGGGTGCTTATTCACCCTCGCTAATTTTCGAAATTGCTTCTCAGTCCAATAACCCAATATCAGCCGCCATAGAGGTATAATTTTTGAAAACTTCAATAATTATTGTTTGTTATGCTCACAACCCATATTGATACAGATAATCCAGGGCTTCCTCCCCTTTGTAATCACCTTAATTTTCGGTGCCTGGCAAACGGGGCATTTTTCGCCAAGGATCAAAATACGTCCCCTTTGTGGTAATGGATATGAATTCCTGCACTTGGGATAACCACCGCAAGCGGCAAATCTTTTGCCTCGTCTTGATTCCCTGATAGCCAAATCATTACCGCAACTTGGGCATACTCCCAGGATTTTCTGGTCCTGAAGGGCCTTCTTGATGCTGTCGCCGATCTTCGTCCGGTTCTCCTCCAGCACCTTGAATATCTCCGTGAGCATTTTACGGGATTCTCTTGAAACGTCATTCGGGTCCATCTTCCCTTCGGCAATCAGGTTCATGTCGATCTCCAGCTGCTTTGTCATGTCCGGGAGAGTAATTGGTTTTGAGTACTTCTCCATAGCCTCAATGACCGCCTTACCAGAAAGTGTCGGTCCCAGAGGTGTGGATATCACGAATTCACGATCCACTAACTTTTTGATTATCTCATGGCGGGTGGACTTGGTTCCCAGTTCAAGTTTGTCCATTTCGGAGATTAACGACCCTTGGGAATATCTAGATGGCGGTTTGGTTTCTTTCTCCTCTTTGAATATCTTGATAATATCCACAATATCGCCGGCTTTCATCTCCGGAAGCTTTTTTTCAGTTATCCCATTGAACGTGTAGTATTTTCTCCACCCGGAACTGATAATGGCCAGGGATTTGGCGACAAATATTTCCTTCGAGATGTCCAGGTCCACAGTTCCGTTATTCACAATACAGTTCTCACCAAGGGTGGCAAAGAATCTTCTGACCACGAGATTGAAGATCCTTTTTGGGTCTCCGCTCAATTCGCCCTCTTTTGGACAGTTCGTAGGATGTATGGGAGGATGATCCGTCGCTTCCTTCTTACCCCTGGTGGGATGAAGCTTACCCCGAGACAGTATCTCACGGGCGAACTCTCCGTATATCTCTCGAGACCCGAATAACTCAAGAATGGAACCAAGATCAAGACTTTTTGGATAAACCGTGTTATCGGTTCTTGGATAGCTTATGAAACCGCGCGTGTAAATATCCTCGGCAACGGACATGGCCTTGGAAGCTGTTAGTCCCAGCTTTGTAGCATCCTTTAAAAAGGAAGTGGTATTGAAGGGCGCTGGTGGCCGTTGTGTCGATTTTCTCCCCACAGCCTTTATCACATTGGCCTTTTCTTCACCCTCGATCTTTCGGAGGATTCTTTCAGCTTCCTCCCGGTCATTGAATTTCCCCTTTTTATACTTCGCCAGGAATGAGAAATTCTTTTTCAGTTCCGCTTTGATCAATACATACTTCTCCGGGACGAAAGCTTCGATCTGTCTTTCAAGGTTCACAAGCAATGCCAGCGTCGGCGTCTGGACCCTACCGATGGAGAGAAAATCATATCCCAGACGTTCCGACGCCAAAGATATAAATCTTGTCAGTGAGGCACCCCATACCAGATCCAAGTGTTGTCTGGTATATGCTGCATTGGCAAGATTCCGATCAATCTCGCCTAGTTGAGTAAATGCCGTCAGTATCTCGTCCTTGGTAAGCGATGAAAAACGGACTCGCTTTACATCGAGACCATCCCTGTTGATGATATCAAGGGCTTCCGTCCCGATCAATTCACCTTCCCGGTCAAAATCCGTGGCAATTATGACATTGTCATGCGCCTTTACAAGAGTCTTTAAGGCCTTTATGATGCTTATTTCCCTGTTAACCGTTTCGGTTTCGACCTGTATAAGATCTTTAGGATCCACTGCCTGCCAGTTATTATATTTCGGGGGATAATCGAGGGAAACGATATGACCTCTAAGACCAATAACGTCGTAATCTTCCCCGGATTTTGAAAAGGAATAATAGGGTCGATTGTATTTCCGGGTCATCTTCATATTGTTACCGGACAGTATTCGGGATATCCTTTCTGCCGCAATGTTCTTCTCGCATATTATCAGTGTCATAATCATTCCGCCGGGAGGAATGAGGTGAACATGAATTATTTATAAAAAGATGTTGGCGTTAATCTTTGGCTCTCGGTCACCCGTATAGATCCATAGATTTTTCAGGATACAGAGTCCTATTCCCTTTAAAAAAATGCTTCTAAAAGCATATCGTTCCAGGTAAATCCCCCTGCTTTAAGAAAATCCGAGAAATTAACCAGTAATATTTATCTACTATTAAACTACAATCAATTTATATATTATTTAGAAGAGGAAATGAGAATATGACACCCTTTAACGGAAAGGAGTTTGCCGTATTAGTCGTATTGATCCTAGGTCTTCCTGCTCTCGGCCTTCAGGTTCGTGACCATAATGAAGACAGGGTTGAATGTGCTTTTACCCTTCACACAGTGGATGGTACCGCAGGGGAGCGGATTCGAGAAAGTGAAGAGCGTTCCATAATTGAACACGATTGGCCCGTACTTGGTAGAGATATGAAACACAGTCATTACCTACCTATGACAACCAGGGGTATCGGAGAAGTAAAGGTAAAATGGGATAATGATATCGACGCCCTCTCGTGGGCAACAGTTGTGGGAGATTTTTCGCCAAACATTCAGGGTCCGGCGCCATCTGGGCATCAACATGTCGTGTACACGACAGGCGCCTATTTATATGTGGTGGATGGGGCAACAGGAGAAGATATGTGGGTGATGAATATTGAGAATATCAACGAAAGCTCTCTAGGCGATATAGTCAGTGCCGCCCCTGCCATCGAAGATTTCAACAAGAATGGTAAAATGGAGATAGCCATAGTTACTGACAATAATTTACTGGGAACTGGGTCTCTTTACATTTTTGAACCCAATATCACATACAACGATTCCGCTTATCATTGGAAAGAAGAAAACCAAGTCCTGGAAAAAAGATATGAATATTCCTACGATGGAAATACAGGGGAGTCTTCGCCAGCTATCGGGGATATTAACAACGACGGGCGAGAAGACCTGCTGTTGACCATGGGTATGCACCTAATCGCTCTCGACATCTACAATCAAAATGTCCTTTACGATTACGACAGGTTGGAAGGAAATAGAGTAAGCCCGCCCGTGCTTTTCCATTACACACCGAATGATCTGAGATCGGTCATCACTAGCCGGGACGGCTCCATATTGAACATATACATGATAGACCATAACGGGAATACGGCGTGGAATCGGACGATCCCCATTTCATCGATACCCTCGAACGGACCCGTGACCTTTCTGCCATCTCCAGCAGTGGGCGAGATCAATCTGGTCCATGACGGAGATGAAATAGTGATATTAACCCCCTTTGAGAATGGAAACGGGCACGTCAGGTTATTCTCGAAAGACGGGGACGAACTGTGGTTGGCTCCTTTCGAAGCCGAGGGTCAGTTCGATTCGTCCCCGGCATTGGCCGATGTTGACGGTGACCTTCTTTCTGAAATCGCCGTGGTCTCCTGGAAAGCCGCCCTGTTTCCCAACCGCCTTGAATCGCACGCGTACCTTCTGGATAACGGTGGATCATTGCTGTGGGAGTTCACCAAGAACGAGACCGCGACCATCGAAGCAACCGTGGCATCCCCTTTACTAGCTCACGTCAACCGGGACGAGAAGGCCGATGTAGTGTTTGCCACCACGAACACGATCATAGCTATTGACGGTAAACTCGGGAAAAGATTGTGGGAGATCGCTCCCCAGAACGGAGTTATATCGTCCTCACCCGCAGCAGGGGAGTTCGATGGTGACGGTTTCTTGGACATCTCTCTCGAAGGATTCGTATTATCGAACAAAGAGGTAGACCTTACGTTGAACGGCACGGATATCACTTTCACTGAAACTATGATATATGACGGTGTTGAAGTGGGGGTAATCGCAATAATACACAATCTGGGCAAAGACGAAACCGGAGAAGTGGATGTTAGATTCTTAGAGGAAGCAAAACTGATCGGAAACGATACATTGGATTCGATACCCGAAGGGGACACCAGGCAGGCTACGGTGAGATGGATTCCCGGAGAGAAGGGTGAAAAGGAGATCACTGTTATAGTTGATCTCAACAACAATATCTCGGAGATCGATGAAGAAAACAATCAGGTAAGTATCATTGTGGATGTCCGTGAAGCACTACCGGACCTGGAGATAGTGAAAGTGGACCTAAAGAGACGCGATGGGATCATAGTGGATAATGAGAATACGCATATAGTTGCCGGGGAAGATTCTCTAATCAACGTTACCATAAATAACCGAGGAATGAAAAAGGCTGCCGCCTGCAATCTCTATATAAAAGTGGATGACGAGCTAATAATCGACCGTAACAACCTGGGCTCTTTCGAGCCTGGTCAGATAAGATATGCAGAGATCGCTCATCGGTTCGGGGAGGGTGAGTCCAAGTTTAACGTTACCGTGGACCCCGATGATCTCATTAAAGAGATGAACAATTCCAACAATTATTTCAGTGATCTGCTGACAATAATAGACGATGATCCCGGGGAAGCATCATACACCATCGAAGGGTACGTCCACAAGAGTGACCTGACCATAGCCTCAGGGGCCAGTATAAGTGTGTTGAATGTAAAAACTACCGAAGAAATCGTCATCACGGCCGATAGCTCCGGTTGGTATTTCGTTGATCTAAAAGACCTGGGCCACGGGTATTCCGAAGGGGACGAGATCCGATTGTTCGCTACATCGGGGAACGAGAGCGATACCATTACGATTTATGCTTACTCTGAGGATAAGGGAATCGTAAGGACCATCATTCTCGAACAGGGTTCCTCGAATACTTTCACACTGGCATTCCGGTCCTCATCCGACATCACAGTTCCCCCGGGTAATACCTCTATGTTCAATATTAATGTCATTAATGATATGGACGAAAGAAATGTCATAGAATTCGGTGACATTGAAATACGAGATAATGATGATAATATACTATGGTGGAATGCGGTACTATCCGAAGATATCGTGACCCTGGAAGCGAAAACCAGCAAAGAGGTCACCCTATTAGTGGAAGTCCCTGACGATAAGAATCTGATTGGGGTCGTGGCAGAGGTGACCATTACCGGGAGTCTTGAAAATGAGCCGAGCTTGAAACAGACTCTAACTGCGGTGATCCGGATAAACGTATCCGCAGGTTTCATTCTAACTCCAAAAGAAACGAACAAGGTTCTCATGACACCATCGAAGACAACTGAAACTATCTTTCAATACGATATTATTAATTCCGGGGATGTGGAGGATTCCTTCTCAGTCTCCGTAACGGTGAGCCCGAAACTTAATACTGAGTATGATCGATATTTCACTCTCGGTGCGGGAGAGACGTCCCGACGGAACATAAGCATCGAGGTAAAAACCAACACAGCTGGTATATTCGAGATCTCTCTCGAAGTGGTATCGAACTCTTCTAATATTGAAAAAAAACTGATATTCATTCTCGAGGTGGGCAAACCTGATTTAAGCATTTCCGAGGGCGATATCTCCTTTACACCAAAGAATCCACAGTTGAATGACAAAATAATCATATCCGCCCGACTATACAACAACGGCACCTTCGACTCGCCCGAATTCCAAGTTGTGCTTGAGGAATTGAACACTATGGAAATTTCCGCAATGGAAATGACGATGGATCCCATCGAGAAAGATTCCTACGGTATTGTAAATTTCAACATCAACTTAACGGTGTTTGGAGTATACGAGTTCAGGGTCTCCTTGGACCCCAACAACGAATTACGGGACGCAAATGAAGAAAATAATATCGCCACGAGGGAACTCGATCTTAGACCAGATATTCTCATAGAAGAGGTATTAATTGTGGATTCACCGGATTCATCCGATAATCTCACATCGTTGACAACGGGGGGGGAAGCTTACATTAAGGTCGTACTTAAGAATCCGGGCGGCGTCGACATTGTTATTCCATTCAAGGTAAAAATTCACGACCCCACTTCGCGGGCCGAGATAGTTTACGCAACCCGCCTCATAGAAGATGTGATCGGTGCCGGGGATAGTGAAGAATATTTGATAAAACTCGATCTCGACAGCGCTGAAAGCGGAAAACATACGATAAGAATCGAAGTAGATTCGGAGTACATCATCACAGAATCCAATGAAGATAACAATCGTGTCTCAATCATGGTGATGGTGGAGGATGGGGGAAAAGGAGAGGGATTAGCTTCCTTTAGCAGCACCGATAAGTTATACATCCTCCTAGGGGCTGGAGTCATCCTGATTATACTGGTAATAATCGTGAGATGGCGAAAAGGAAAAACCGATCCGTCCCCCGAAGAAGTTTATGAGCCGATAATCGTGGAGGCACTTGCTGTGGAACCTATAGAGGATGAAGAAGTGGAGATCACTGAAGAAAAAAAGACCACACCTAAAAAGAAAAGAAAACGGTCAATTCAGGAACTGGTTTCGAAGCTTGAAAAAACCATCGACGAGGAAGGGGCGGAAAAAGGAAAGGAAGCTAATGACGGACTTAATATACCTAAAGAGGTCGGAAAGGGGGACATTGACCTGGAATTCGCGGATCTTCTGGACTTGGACGACACGTCGGAAGAGGTTGAATCCCAAGAGGATTTCATAGATACTTTGCGGGGTGAGATGAGAAATATGAAATTGTAGAGACCCATTGACGTATCAAAGCAAATGGCTGTGGCGATTTGGTTTCTTATTTATTGTTATAGATCGATACGTTCATTCCAGCTTCTTGTTTTAACTTCAAAAGTTCGGCGATCTTCTTATCGATATCAATAAGAGGGCCTTGACCGAACCCTTCACACGATTTGCAGATGTGCAGCTCCCTTTTAAGCGTTACAAGGAACGGAAAAGCATTGCACGTGTAACACTTCTTATCATAAATGGCGCATTTGCGGTTTTCCTTATCGTGAACCGGGCATCTCCCGTTTATCCTGAAGTATGGATGGGAAGCACCCATAAGTTCATGTAAAACAACTGTCTCTATTGGTAAAACGTCGTTCAACCGGTCATATTCTTTCCATGTCAGATTTATCTGCCAGTTCCCATTGCAACACCAGCCACACATCAAGCATTCCCATCTCATACCGCTTGTTACAAGTACAAAATCGTCAGGAATATTCTCCAAGTTTTCGTTATCAGTGCTGGCTTTGAAGCTCTTGCCACCTATGAAAACGAGGTTGGAAGATGCTGAATCCTTCTTTTTTGGGTATCGCCTCTTTTTACGCACCTTCTTCCTTGATTGACTCTCAATTTTCCTTTCGTCACTATGCGATTCCATTTAGACCCGAGCTCCAGGAAAGCTTGTTCCAGACATCCGGTTTGCCATCCACTTTCAATATTTTTTCGGTCATTTTCTAGTTCCTATCTGCTCCTGATAAAATATCCAGATCTGCTTCGTCCTGTTTACGCTTTGATGCCTTTTTGTTTTTGGTCAATTCGTTTATCCCAATAAAATAAACCTTCTCGTTCCCATAAGTTCCGAGCGTTTTGCCATCCCATACCTCTTTAAAAGTGCAACCATCAATTGAAGGTATGATGTCCACTCTTACCGGTTCATATCCCAAGTGAATGATCTTATCTCTTTGGCTAAAATCCTCCTCAGATAGGTTTAAGCTTTCAAATCCAAATTCGTTGAGGGCACCCACGATACTTTTACCATTTTCAATACTCGGTTCGACTAATATGTCCATATCTTTTGTATATCGTGGTATGGCATGAAAGGCAACTGCATAGGCACCTATGATACAGTACCTTACTTTGTATTTATTGAATAATCGTAATAATTCTTCGTAGTCCTTTTCTACTTTCATTTTCACCCCCGTTTTTCATTTTGGCATATGCTTCTCTTAAAAACTGCACCGTCTCCAATCTCATTGTCCTGCTCATTGATAGATAATAATTCCGATCAAATCTCTCAGCAGCTTCGAATGTGTCTGTTTTGTGTATCCAGATTTTTACCATTTTGCCTGAACCCCCCTATTGATCCCTGTCAACTCTTTTTCAATCGGTGCCAATTTTTCTATTATCAACGCTTTTCCAGAATTTAATAATATCCTAATCACCTCACCAGACAAAATCACTATATCCCATCACTCATCACCTTCTAAACATCGCTTCAGTTTATCGATCGCTTCACTTTCCCATCCTTTGTCATCCTCAATAGAACTATCATTGGATATATCTCAATCCAAATCGTACTCTATCTGATAGAGCAAGTCTCCTAACCCTAGCAAAATAGTAGATAACCGCGTAAATCTGCCTCTTACTCTCTTATCTCTCGCTATATCTTCAAGATAACGTCGTATCCTGAGTCCACAATAATCCCAATGACCTCCAGACATTTCTCATCACCAATTTGGTTTTACCTCCGATGAAGCAAATTTGTGGTATCACCACCAGCGGACTACATAGATAATAATTTTTCTCCGTGATTGCAACAAGGTAACCATAGCGTCAAGATAGGCTTGGATTGATCATACCTTTGCAGAAACCTCTTCTTTGTACTCCGTACATAATATAGATTGAAGTGTAGAATGCAAGTCATTTTGGAGGCTGGAACCCTCCAAAGCCTGAATAAACTCCTTCAGGACACACATCCGCTTATCATCAGCAATTGGTATCTCAGGTCCTCTTCTTGCATTACGATATTCCTTTCGGAGTCCTGGAAGCTCATTCACAAACTGACCTAACGTACACCCGAGGTCCTTCACATCATATAAAATCCCTTTTTGATATGTCTTATTCCATAGGTTCGAAAGAATTGCCAATAAGTCCCCAAACTGTTCCATCTCTCGATTTGTTTCGGATCTACCGGTACGCTCTCGTACAGCCTTTCTTGTTCTCCGACGACTACTCTCCAAGCTGTTATTATGTCGTCGGAACGAGACCTTTTTCCCGTGAACTATCGGGTTTGGGACAAAAAGTTCATCCCAATGGCGATCAAATGCATCATTGATCTCTGTAGCAATTTCGTTGTGTTTTCCGCCCAGCTCCCGACCTTCTTTACGAATCCTTGCCAATACTTCTTTTATATTTCCCAAAATATCTTCAAAGTTAACCTCGTCCTGTGAAAAGTCTTTCAGATGGTTTTCTCGGCTTATGTGTAAACTACCAGCCTCTAAAGGAGCTGGCGTTTTGCGAGTAGTCCGTTTATTCTAAGCAAACTCTGTCAACGAAGTTTGACCGGTTAGACCTTCAATCTTCTTGGCATTGAAGTATTCATAGTCTTCTCCTTGCCAGTGTTTACGTTGTTGCCTCTCAATATAAAATTCTACCATTTCGCTTGTGACTCGGCCAACCGATTCAAAGAAATAACCGTCACTCCAGAACGAACTGCCCCACAAGTACCTTTTGACCGTATCCCAGCATTTCCTGCGAATTCCATAGGAAGTCCAATTTCCAGTATCTATGATTATACCGAGATAAGTGGACACTAGTCGTGTTACCTAAGCAGAATCAAAAACTACAGCAACTGGTACTTTTTTTTATTTTATATTTGCCCCCCCCCCGAAGCTCCTCCTCCAGCTTCCGCGAGGGATTCACAACTCCATTAAGACCCACAGCTATCATTTTCATTATTTCATCCCCCGAATAATGCGGTCGCATGCACCCCAGTATCAACTCTGCATCCGGAAACATATCTTTTGCATTACGAATGAGCACCGACATATCATCTGCACAGACAGCCCGAACCTCCCGGAAGACGGCTCCTTCGGTTGGAATAAGTGATAAGAATACCAGTTTCTCCGGTCTGGCGAGTTTCTCCTTTACCAATTCCAAAGCCTTCATCTCATGGCTCAATTTTCCGCCATCAAGTCCCACCGTGATATGCGGTATTATATCCGTAAAACCCGCCCGTATCAGTGATTCGAGAGAACTGCCGGGATCATCTACTTCCAGTCCGTAAACGTTTTTTATTACCACCCGGCCCCCCACGACATCCAGGCAGACGTTCCTTATTCCCATATTGTAGAGTTCCTCGGCATCACGCAGATCGATCTGGCCCGTATGTACGTTGATAAACATGTCGGAACTAGCTGTCAATTTTTTTATCTCGTCCAATAGATGAGTAAAAGGAACCTTTCCCATAGAGTCGCATCCACCACTGAGAAGAATTCCCTTTATTCCCTTTTTCTCAAGCTCAGACACAACCTTTTGGAACTTCTCTGGCGTGGAAACATCAAGCATGTTTTCAAGATATTTTCGGCCGCAGTGCTTGCAGTCAAGAGCACACCCCGTCCCTGTCACCGAGAGCGTCGCGTGATGCTGAGATGGGTAGTAAAGAGTTAATTTTTTTTTAATTGATTGGGCCATACAAAATTCACCGCATAACTTTCGATATATCATTCTCGATCCGACAGAACTTCCCATCCACGTTCACTTTTTTCATGAAGAAATTCGCTTTCCTCTATCACCGGGATCTCTTCATTTCCCGCTCCACCGCGTTAATGACATTTATTGTCGTTCACATTGGCATTACCATTTTTTTCAGATATCTACAATTTCCCATATATCACCTGGGATCTCCTGGGAAGTCGATTCCGAAAAAAAGGTTCACTTTAGGTCCATTTTAAGGTTCATCCATCTCGTTATCGGGCATCCTGCTGATCATTTCTTCGAACATCATCTCCATCATATCACTTTCATCGAAATCTTCATCTCCCAGCTCGAACAGTTCATGCATCTGCTTCATGTGCCCGTGGTACTCCAGCATCCAGTCGTAATCCTTTCTGAGATTTTTATTCTTCAACACGGTGTAGGCGAGATTTACCTCTGCGATCCTGTCGCATTGCCTGTAATAGGAACGCAGAAAGGAGGCAAAATCGCTTCTCCTTGAAGGAACGCGGTCTCGCTCGATTCCCAAAATCGTGTAAAATGATCGATCGTTGGGAGGTAGATACTTTTCCCAGTCATTGCACTTGGCCCCTCACCTCCCCTGTGCGGTCGCTTCCTCCTATGCCGCTTACTACTTCCAAAGAATCCTTCCCGAATTCGCTCATCCTCTCACTGAGATCGTGATTCGAGCGTGCAACCACCAGCTCGCCCAATGTCTTTTCAAGAAGAGAGCGTGCCACGTCCTTTTTTCTCCGTACATCCACCACCGCCTTCGGGTAATGAAAGGTGGCGAGAAAATTATAGACCGCTTCCATTTTTCCGAAATACAATAATGCGGTTTCGGTATTATTTTCCTTGAGATAACTGAGAATATAGCGCCGAAGCTCCCCCACCACATCGCCCATTCCCAGCAAATAGGGAACCGAATCCACGCTTAGCTCCCCTGGCGAAGGAATCATTTCGTCGTTTATAATTGCAAGAAATAGCAATGCCTCACAGTATTCCCCCAGAGCGCTGTCAACGTATGGTGCGTGAGCAATTCGGGGATGTCCCGCCGTGATCTCGCTAATCTCGTTGACCTTTTTTTTGAGTTCCTCAACATGCTCAGGCTCACTCTTCGAGTTATGAATGTCGTTGATTATTTTAGATGAAAGCTGGATGATCTTCCGGGTTTTTTGGAGGATTTTTTCACGTACCTCCACCAGCTCGTCCAACTCAGTGCTTATCGAATTGGAGATTACTCCTGAAATTACTTTGGATTCTTGCTGTTGTTCAGAAATGTTGTTAGTCTCGGTCATTTTATCAATACCTTAATATTTCACAAGAAATATATTATTTACCACAAGGCGAAAAATTGTTTTCATACATATCGGAAAAAATTTCTTCTAAAACTACTTATAATGAGGTGGAAAACAATACCTGGATCTTTGATCGAATTTTCTCGAATGTTTCTTTCCTGATAATATCAAATTTCTTGAGAACTATTGCCTGGTTCAAAGTATATATTTTGTCTACCCTTACCATGCTAGGCCGGGGTAAGGTACTTCCTTCCATATCTTTCTCCGTGATCGGTATTGCATATTTATTCCACAGAACATTCGACGTAATCGCAGAAACGATTATATCTTCCTTATTTTTGTTGAATTCATCGTTGGAAATAACCACTACAGGTCGTTTCTTGATACTCGTAAGATCGGTAAAAGGGATCGGGATCAGAACGACATCACGCTGCTTATACATTGTTCCACACCGCATCATCCACCGGATTGTCCCAGAATTCCAAACTGCTCTCCGATGCCATCAATAAACTGTCGTTTGATTCATCGGTCTCAATTATCACTACCTCTATTTTTTTTCCTCGGAACTGATGGAGGGCTGGTAGAGATACCATGCCATCGTCCCCCACATCCAGATAGATCTTCATAGCTTGCATACTTAACACCAGATAATTGAATTAATGCTTTTATTACTATATAAAAAAACCGTTTCAATTTGGTCCATTTTTCAAGGCAATTCAGACAACAATATACTATTTTTAGCTTCCTGCAAGTTCTGGTGGATCGTATTTTAAACCAGACTCCCTTGAAATTCCCTTATTCAAATACCTTTCGAGTGTGACACCTTCCAACAACCTCAAACAGTAGTTCGTTATGGAAAAAGTGCAACTTTTCAATTATTTGTATATTTTCCATATTATGCTACAGTTTATGAAACAAATCAGGTTGTTAACATCCACAATCAAAAGTTGTTTGATTCTCTGTAATTCTTATCTACTTCCATATGAAATGCCAGTTGTGGTAAGGGCAAAAGCAACTAACTTATCTCCAAAAAGGGAAAATATGGTTTGCAATCTCACATCTATATTCAGTTGTTTATAAAATGGGCCGATAATTGGCCTAATTTGGTCAATATAGGCTTTGATGCTTTTCAATTGGAGTTCCATAACCATTTCATCTTTTCATCTTACTGAAATTCATGACCGATCTCATCCCACAGGTTCACGTCCACCTCTATCACATGTTCAAATTCAGGAACCTCAAATTTCACCATCCCGGTTCTAAGCATATGTATGAATAAATTATATGTGATCTCCACGTCACGTTTACAGTAATTGCTTAATTTGTTGAATTCCCCGCTTCGATGCCACTTGACCGCCTTGAAACCATCTCCTGTCTTTTCCATTCCCAAGTTACACTTACCCATGTTATTCAGGGATATTTTTCTCCGAGTCGTCTTCTTGATGGTGCTGAACAGGTCCAGAGCCTTAATACGGGTCCGATCGAATCCTTCGAATCCTTCCAGCACCTCCCAGTCGAAATTATGGAGATTGAAACCTACCACCAGGGGAGCTTCATACAACAATTTGATCATTGTTTTTACTCCCTCACCGGAATGAATCGAGTATTCTTTGCTGGCGGTATTATATGTTACCGCTACCGAAACACCCATATCCTTGATATTGTTCCATCCCCCAACCTCATGGGCCAAATGTTTTGTTTCGAGATCGAAAATCACAATTCCTTTTTTGAGAATTTCATCAATCTTACCTGCGTTCCCTACTCCGATTTTTCCTTCTGTTATCGTCGGTTCTACAAGCTTAGCACTTTGATCATCGTTCCTAGTCCCAATCCGATGGGCAGGTGGGATCATGATCGCTTCGCTTTTATTTTCCAGCAGCTGTTGTGAAATATACTTCATCACCAACTCCGCCCCCTTCCGGTGCAGCGGCGCATTGTTATTGCCGCACTTTGGCGACTGAATGCATGATGGGCATCCGTTCTCCTCCGCACACTTGCATTCCCGCAGCGACCTCAAGGAGGAAGAAGACCATTCTAAGGCCATTTCGTAGGCTCTCTGGGCATAACCAACCCCCCCCTCTATGGCATCGTAAACGAATATCGATGGCCGGGATGTATCGGGAGACATGGCGGTGGATAATCCTCCAATGTCCCACCTGTCGCACATGGCGAATACAGGTAGCATGGAGATAAGATTATGCTCAGCAGCGTGAATGGCTCCTGCGAATGCTTCAGTAATAATCAAAGGGGACGGAGCGAGAACGGTCTCCCACAGCTCGCCACCGAACTTTTCCCGAATAGAACCGGCCAGCTCGAAGGGAACAGTAAACCAAACGCCCTTGGTGGTAATCACCTGTTTTGGCATTGGTCTTTCGAATTCTTCTTCCCGTATTATGTGACTCTTGGGGCCCGGTGATTTTTCGTAAAACCCAATAACCTGTGTCTCGATTTTGATATCACCGAAAAATAGTTCCACGGGACCGTATCTCTCCCCCTGGAGCGCACGGATCACGCTGATATTCTTCTCAACCATTGGCGAGGTATGATTCGGTGAATCGGTCCTTGCCACCATAACCCTGTGGGAGAGGAGATCCAGGTCCTTTACCATGTAATTCTGGCCCTGGTGCAGATATATTGCCTCCGGGTGGCACTCGTGGAAGACACGCCCGTTATCTATATCACCCAGTTGCGAACCGTCCTCCCTCATTATCCGAAAAGTGAAGCCCATATTACGGATGTCGATACGCCGGTGTGGGCGTGCAATATCCGTGGTCAATAGATTTTGGTCAGGCATCCTCCGGAGTTGATGCTCTCCCTTGAGTTTGAAGATCGAGGTCAGTGGGAACAGCGAACTGGAACCTATTTCATTCCCTGTTATCGGCGTCTCCCGGGCCGCACAGAGGATGTGAGGATTCAGGATATTGGGGTTATCCGGGTCTATTACCGCTTTCTCCCACTGTCGGGTAAAAAAATCATCCGAATGGTTGACCAGATACTGATCCAGTGCGTCCCGCCCGGCAACGAAAGATATGTAGGCATCCCCCTTTTTACGGGTCCGTCCCACACGACCTGCTCTCTGCCAGGTGGATATGAGCGTTCCCGGATAACCTAGAAGAATGCAGCTGTCGAGATACCCAATATCGATACCCAGTTCCAGTGCCGATGTGGATACTATACCCAGTAAATTGCCGGAGGCCATACTCGCCTCAATATCTCTCCTGTCTTCCGGCAGATAGCCGGCTCTATAGGATTCCACCTTTCCCCGGATTTCCGGGGACAGAGATTCCCTTGCCCATTTCGCAACGAGTTCGGCCTGCTTTCTGGACTGAGTGAAACATATGGTGCGGATACCTGCCTGTACGAATTTTGCGAGTAGCCTGGTGGCAGTGGTTCCTGCCGATGCCGATCGGCCCGGTGTACCTGAATCATTGGAGGGGTTCAGGAAAATGAAATTCTTTTTCGGGGATGGTGCGTGATTCTCAGAATAGATATGAAAATCCCTCCCGAGAAGTGTTTTTACGAACTCCCCCGTATGGGCCATGGTGGCCGATGTACAAATATAAATTGGATGGACGCCCAGATTTTTCAGAATCCGGTTCAAGCGCCTGAAAACATTTGCCACGTTGGATCCGAAAATCCCCCTGTATGTATGCACTTCATCCACAATAATAAATTTCAAATTTTTCAGGTAGTTTTCCCATGTCAGATGGTTCGGAAGAAAAGACAGGTGGAGCATATCCGGATTGCTCATTATTATACCGGGCGGGTCCTGCCGGATTAACTTTCTCTGATAATTTGAGGTATCACCATCGTATATCGCAGCAACACGGTTCGATGGCATACCCAGGAGAGTGGAGATCGCGCTAATGTTCTTCAGCTGGTCCTGGGCAAGGGCTTTCAGTGGAAAAATATACAAAGCGTGAGATGTTCGATCTTGCAAATAAGAATTGAGTACGCAGGTGTTGTAGACGAGAGTTTTGCCACTGGCAGTAGGCGTTGCCACTACCACATCGTTACCCTCTCGAACTGATGATATGGCCTCGTATTGATGCTTGTAAAGAGAGCTTATGCCTCTTTGACGCATGGTGTCCAAAAGTCTTTCATCAATTATGTCTGAAAACCGATCCAATGATATCGAACTTCCTTCTTTTCCTGATATCGTTTCCACATGTCTTATCTTGTTATTGAAGAATGGGTCCCTGACGATCTCGTCGATTATCTCGAAGCCGTTGGGCGATTGCGCGACCATGTTTCAAGAAGAACACTTATCAGCTATCAATATAACCTTTGTTTCGTAGATCGTAGAGAATCACGCGTCATTGTTTCAAAATAGTACTTCAGACAAGCATGTAATTCAGGGTGTGTGAACCCAAGCTCCCGTTCAGCCTTTTCGGTATTCAGCGATGGATTCAACGGCCTTCGTGCTCCGGATCTCCGTCCTTTCCTGATAGCAATCGAAGCAGGATCGAAACCTGAAAGAACGGCACAGTTTCTGGCGAGATCGTATGGAGAAAGTGTATCCCTGCCGCAAATGTGGTAAACACCCCGGAGACCCCGCGATATAATTCTCTCTATTGGTGGCCCAAGGCAACGACAATTGGTGGGTTTCGTAAGACGGAAATCATCATATTTTATTTTCTTATTTTCTTTCAATCCATGAAACACGTATGAAATAAAATCGTAGTTGGGACTACTAGCATTGAAGAGGAACGAGGTTCTTATTACAGCCCATTCTCCACCCTTCATCTCCTTTATGATCTGCTCACCTTCCAACTTCGTTCTTCCATAGGTATTTAAGGGATTTGGCGAATCGTTTTCCCTGTAATTCCCCTTCATTCCATCAAAAATATAATCGGTGGAAATGTAAATAAGTGGAATCGCATCACCTTCGCACAGCCGTACAAGATTACGCGTCCCTTCCACATTGACCAAATGAGCAATATTTGGTTCCTTTTCGCAGAGATCAACATCAGTGAGAGCTGCCGTATGTATGATTACATTCGGTTTCAGTTCTTGGAAAACCTCGGCCATGGATTCGGGTCTTGTAATATCCCCCGTAATTGAATTGATCTTGCATGAAGCAGGGGAGTGTTTAGCGACCAATATCGGTTCATAGGTCTCCAAATCAATAAAATGATCATGTAAAGCTAGTCCAAGGTTGCCGGCTCCGGTGATAAGAATTCGTTTCAAAAAGTAACACCTGTGTTAAGGAAATAATAGAGAAATCCAACTTCTATCTTTGCATTTTGGAATAAAGATATTTATATTATCCACTATATATCAGTTATCTTGGATAATATGATAAAAACTAAAATGACCATCCCCATCAGAGTACTTGGTGTTATTGGCGTCCTGGTTCTCATTATTTCGCTTTACCTTCCATGGGCGACCATAAACGGCAAAGAACTCCTTGGCGCTTCAGGCACATATTCAGCCATGGATCTCGTGAGAAATGAGGAATCCAAAATTCTTAGTTATTTTTTCATGGGTGTCTATTTCATTCTCATACTGGCTCTCCTCGGCCTAATATATTCGATTGTTGGACGACCCACCGTTTTCATAGGCTCAACTCTCTTTGTCACCGCGGGAACCTATCTGATTCTGGTGATACTGATGGGATCCCTCTTCCAGGGAGTGATGCCGGGAAAGATGAAGATACCCGGCCTGGGTGAATTGGATCTAAAAGATAGCGACGAGGATGGATTGATGGACCAGTTCGAAGATATGTTCGGTACTGATATGAACATCTCGGATTCGGACGGAGACGGTCTTCTGGACGGAGAAGAAGTTCTTGAAATGCCTTACAGCGATCCCATGAATTACGATTCGGACAACGACAGTATAAACGACAAAGATGACGATACGCCTCTTGGAGGTCAAAACAAAGGATTAGAAGGAAACGGAAGCGGCGATGATGATGAGGGGAACCCTGAGGATATGGGAGAGATGTTCGATAAGGTAAACGAAATGAACGACAAGATGAGCATGCTTACCAATACTACAGTAAAGGCTGAGAACGGCGTATATGTAACCACTGGTACCAGTGTCTTTGTAGTAATAATGGGTATTTTCTTTAAGATAGACCGGAGACGAAGGATCAACCTGAAAATAGAAAAGAAATACCACAAGAAAGACCTCAGTTCCTACAAGATAGCCGTTAACCAGACGTTAGTGGACGGGCATATCAGCGAGGACGAAAAGGGAATGCTGGACGTCCAGCGTCGTACCATGGGTATAACCGAGGAAGAACATTATAACCTCGTAATGGCTATGGCTGAGGAAAGAAAGGGAGATCGTCGTGCCATCGAGGAACTGCTATCTATAATCCAGGGAGAATACGCCTACAGTCCGGAAGGATTCTTTGGAAGTAGTAAGCGGCATAGGAGGAAGCGACCGCACAGGGGAGGTGAGGGGCCAAGTGCAATGTCTGACAAAGATTTCGAGCGGGAACCCCAAGCGGATTTCGACGATTACGATAGTGATACGGAAAATTCATATACCGATTACGAAGATAATGAAGAAGACCCCATGGACGATGAATGGAATTTTTAAGGGTGATTGCGCAATGTTCGGAAAAGGGGGATACTCCAGAAATAAAATTTCCAAATATATTTGTTCCCTTCTCGGGCTAGTCGTCCTCCTATCACTCATCCCTCTTTACATGTCACCCTCAGCCGCAGCCCAGGACTCAGATAAGGTATTCGTGGAATTCGATTTCAAAGAGGTCTCCAAAGATATAGAAGTGGGCCCTGGCGATCCGTGCCTGGTACAATTCAAGGGGAAGGCCAGGATTAAGAGTTTTATTCCTCAGGGGCGCCAAGTATTAGTCTCTCTTAGTTGTGATGCGAAAAATGTTGATACTGCGAGACCCAGTTTAGACGGTTGGAGCGCAGTTGTCACACCACCGATCATTATTTTCGATCCAACAATTCTTGAAAACGAGATAACTGTTACGGTCCAATGCGCTCAATACGAATACATGAATGCCATGGCAGATATCATAATTGGAGGGCGTTGGCAGAACAATCCCGGCGGCAGCGGGAAAATAAAAGATTTCTCATTGACGGCTGTGGCCGCCCAATATTCAATGATCAGGTTAAATTCGCCACATTCATTCAATACTGGGTACCCTGGTCAGCAAAGGCAGTATACCCTGGAGGTTACGAATGAGGGGAATGGGGTGGATTGGTTCGATATTCGGATTACAAATGAAGATACTCTCGAGGATACCGATTTCGTCGTTTTACGCGAGACAAGAATAACTGAAAAAGTCCAGCCGGGAGAGACTGCAAATTTCACCTTCGATATAATAGGCCCGAGAACCTTTACACTGTTCCGTTCGCGAATTTCGGAAGTTTCTATTGAAGTTACCTCTGTGAGTTCCGAGAATCAGGGTTCGCCGGAAACAATGAGTTACTCTGTCTTTTATCAGGAGAAAGGTACTTATTATGACATATCTCTTTGTATGGGCGCCATGGCCTTCATCTCGATTATGCTCCTGTTACCCTTCTATTTGTACAAGCACGTAGTTAGAAAACGTCGTTTCAGACAGGAGGTAATTCGATCACTGGAGGAAGAGGGGTTACTTTAGGATCCGATGCGTCAGTTATACACATAATTTCTTTTCAACACGCTTGTTCCAGGCAATAGCGATCATATTTTTGTGATACAATGGGCGATATCAGGGAATACCTCAAGCTGGTCAAATTTCATTCGGTTGGATTCACAACCGTAATACCAATAATCGGAGCAGCAGCCACTGGGGACATGAACTGGTGGATATTCTTGGAGCTCGGAATTGTTGGAGTCCTTGTCCATATTTTCGGGTTCGCCATGAACGAGCACAGGGACATCGAGATCGACCGCCGCTCTTCAGAACTCCAGATCAAACCCCTTGTCAAGGGAACCATTTCGACGAAAAACGCTTTCATAATATACCAAACGGCCTGGGTACTGGCACTTTTCGTCAATTTCCTCTTCTTCCGACAGCTTTTGTCTATAGGTCTTCTCGCGGTATCGATCCTCTTCGGAGCCCTTTACAACCTGTACAGCAAGAAACTGGCATACGTCGAGATCTTTCTTGCAGCATGGACATTCTTTTTCGTTCTCAGCGGTAATGCGGCGGTAAATGGGCAAGTGGATAGCCTGGGAGTAATGGTCGCCGTCATCTCTTTCTTCCAGATATTATTCAACACAGGAATATCAGGGGCGTTCAAGGACTGCGATCACGACCCTGTGGGAAAGGGTGAGACGACACCTCTCCGAATGGGGGTTCGAGTGTTCCAGGGAAGAATATCCGTTCCAGGCAAGTTCATTCTTTATTCCTTTCTTGTAAAATCCGCACAAGTTGGAATAGTAATGCTTCCACTGGGTCTGGGAATGATACCCTCAGAGGGACCGGAACAGGTATTCAAGCTTATTACTCTCGTCATTCTCACCATTTTTGTATTCTATCTAACTAAATACTTTCTGACTATAAGACATTTTAACCGGGAGAAGATACTCAAACCTCTGGCAGCCATAGAAGTTTTTTCGTACATGATGGCTCCAGTAATGCTGCTGGGTGTGATCGACAGAATAGAACTGGTTGTACTGGCATTTTACCCATTTGCTCTTGCAGTACCGCTGGTACCGTTGATATACAAAAGAATAATACCGGTAGTATAGACAAAAACACCGATAAGAATCACAAACCGGATCTAATCGATCAATAAGTTATTCTAGGCTCTTGTGATCATCTTTCGGCCGAGAGCTTCTATATATTGTACGTTTTCCCCCGCCCGGATCTTTTCCTTAAGGGCTTCAGGCATCCCCACGGTAAACATTTCATAGGTATCCATATCCATCAATTGTACCTCTGTTTCGGTCATGGAGATCACCTGTGCGGTCCCCTTGTTTATCATGGGGACGCTGACCTTGTGGGTGACCGGGTGGACTATGCTTCTTTTCTGGTTGTCGAATATTCCGATTGCCACGAGCCTGGCCTTAGCTTCACCGTGTTTCCCGGGTTTGGACGTTGAATAATCAACGATCTTACAGGGTTCGTTGTCGATTATAATATATCTGTTAACCTTTAGTGTTCTGACCTCGGCCAGTGTTTTTGACATTCGCATCACTTCCGCCTGTCATTAGTTATGACGAATCATCCGATTTAGGACCCCACTTAAACTTTTTTATATATATCTTTTGCTCATTTTCCTCCGGAAACCAGCCTTTTCCTTCCGGATACCCCACTATCCACGAGAGCAAGGTTAAAATACTCCGAGTCCTTTTCCCGTAACCGCCATGACTGAAAAGGAAATAATCAAGAAACACAATGGAATACCGAACACTCGAGAGGGGTTCGATATTCACCCGATGGGAAGTATCTGCGTATCTTCAAAACCACTGGAAGTGGGTATGAGAGAAAAATACAAAATGTTCGTCGGTCATGCAAAACCTGGACTGAAACGAATTGAATCGACAGGGGATGAAGTTACCGTTCTCGCCCTTAGATGCGGTTCACATTTCTTATGCACAACGGGTTCCATCACAGGTGAGAACCACGAAGCCGATATGGCTCTTGAGATCGTGGATTACGATCCCACCACCAGAAGAATCCTGAGTATCGGAAAGGGAACCGCCCCCGGGCAGACACCACTCATCTGGTGGGGCTTTCGTCTATATAATAGGACTAACTTTGCCCTGCTTATACTAGACCAAGTTGGCGAATGCGTAAAGAAAGTTGATCGTATAGAGGGGATATGGCATCTGGATAACGATGGCAATAAATTAGCAGGTATGAAGGAATTAAAAGGACTAAATTACCCATCAAAGGTGATATTAGATATTTTCACTGACTGTGAAAAACAAGGAAATCCTTCGGATATGACAAGGAACGAGATCGATTTTTGGGATGGTAGATTGATACTAGGTGAGACCATAGAGTCATTGTTTGTATAACAAAATATTAAAATCACATCCCCGGGACGGTGGGTGGACCGTGGGATTTCCCGGGGATTTCACAACTGCCAGAGGGAGGTTGTTGCGAACATTTGTTCATCTGATAATTTAAATAAAAAGATTACTTCACGATTCTCACCTATGAGAATAATGATTTCATCCATAGGAAACAGCAGGAAACCCCCGTTTTTAAACGGGGGATGAATGCTCCTGTAGCCACACTTGGCGAAGGAGCAGCAATGCCGTAGGTATTGCGTAGTGAAACGTGCTCCTCCGGTCGTTTCCGAGGATGAAACCCACATTTCATCCGTAGAAAACCCATATGGTTTTCGAGGATGCAGTTGCATCTTGATGCAACGGAGTGATAACGGGCAAATGTGGGTGATTCATCAAATATTTAGCGCAATCCTATTCTAATTCAGGGGGCGGAGGAGGTACTTCTTAAAATTCTTCAGTTGGCAGTGTGTCGATTTTCTTTGATACCGGTACTATTTTTTCGCCTTCATCTGATGAAAGCTTATCAGTTGTTTCATCCTCGGGAAGATCAAGCTTCATTTGTTTTGGATTCATTTCGTCATTATTGCTCGTAATAGGGGGAACGCTCTTTTCCCTGGATCTGTGTTTCATAATGACTACGAACAAACACATTGTGATAAACATTAACATTACAAGTATGGCAAGAATCCAGAACCACAGTATTCCCGATCCCTTTTCTTCATCTGTATCCTGTGGAATCCCATCTCCGTTGTCATCATCAATATCGTCGTTATCATCACTGTCATCATCCAGATCATCATCATCGGGATCGTCATCATCAACAGTATCGTTTATATCGATCACGGAGGACTTTGCAACATTGACTGTAATTGTATCGTTCGCTATATTCCCGGCCTCATCCTGTACAAAGAGTGAAACGATGTAGTTACCCGGGATTTTAAATTCGAATAAAACGGTATTTCCCTCCAGCACCACTTCAGACTCATTATACTTAAATCTCCATGTGTACTCTGTGATCCCTACGTTATCCCAGGCACTTCCATTGAGAAATGCGGGTTCTCCCGCAGTGAGATTCATATCATTACCGGCCTCGATCAAAGGGGGGGATAAATCCTTAACCTCGACTATCAGCGTATCGGTGGCTGCGTTCTCCCAGATATCCCTCACGATTAATAGAACAGGATAAGTGCCAATAAGATCAAATCGAAAATCGACATCCATACCGGACAATGTCCGGCCTACGCCATCATATGTAAATATCCATACATAAGAAAGTATCTGGGAGTGATCCCATGTACCATTGGCATTCAGGGTTACATTTGTTCCGGCGCCAACAATCATATCCGGACCTGCCAAGGCTGCGGGAGGGGTCGTATCGACGATATTAACAGAACATATACTGTTATTCCAATTTCCTGCGGCATCCGTGACAGTAAGTGTGACATCGATGATTTGTACTACATAAAATTTGAAGGTAGCCTCGACACCGTATAGTTGATGGAACGTATCGTTATAGTTGAAACTCCAGGTGTAGTTTACGATCCCTAAGTTATCCGAACTGTAACTGGCATCAAAATTTATGCTATCACCGATATTTTCGGTCCAGAAATCCGCACCGGGATTTGCAATGGGGTCCGTAATATCCTTAACAGTAAGTTGCATCGAATCCAAATCCCAGTTCCCCGCTTCATCAGTGACATTCAGTGTGATAATGTAGATTACCGCTTCGTCAAAAGTAAATTTCAACGTGGCACCGCTGAAAAGTTTCATCCGACCTCCATATGTGAAGTTCCAGGTATAATCGGTGATCATTACGTTGTCATGACTGAGACTTCCGTTGAAAGTAACCAATTGATGCTGCTCGATCACCGCGTCGTTCCCGGCAAATGCCACTGGTAATGTGATATCCGATACAGAGATCGAGAAATTATCCATACTCCTTATACCATTATTTCCCGCAGCATCCCCTACAACTAGTTCTACTAGATATTCATCCGCAATATCGAAAGTGAAATTGGCAAATTTTCCATAAAGATATTCTTTTGTGTTATTGTAGAAAAAGGACCAGGTGTAGTTTACGACCCCATAATTGTCAACACTTCTGCTCCCGTTGAAAAAAACCGTTTCGTGTTGAACGACGACTACGTCCTCTCCGGCAATTGCAACAGGTGGGATGACATCGATCATGGTGATATAAACCGAATCGACAGCCCAATTACCTTCGGCATCAGTTACATTAAGATAAACCGTCAGATTATCCGGATCTCCGGAAATTAGTGGGACCGGCCCGTATGCCCAATTTTCCTCACCGCAGAAGCAGTGCCAGAACCAGGTATAATAATTTACACCAATATTATCGGTGGAGTTGCTTCCGTTCAAATAAAAGTTCTCGCTCTGAGGTACAAACATATCCGGCCCTGCATTGGCCACCGGGGGGACGATGTCGATTATCGTAATTGTTTTGGGGGATGATACATTCTCATTACCGTTGCTGTCGTTGAAAAAAAAGTAATAGATAATCTCCGTGGCGTTCACATCAATATTAACTGCTGTATTCCACCAATCTCCCGCAACATTATTCATGGAAATATTTTCAAATGGGATGTTATCATGACTATAATTTACCCTGACCGCTTTAACATCGACATTATCGGTAAAGTTGGCGGAGAACGTCAATTCTCCTCCTGTTTTGGCGTGGAGAGGGGTACTGTCATTAAACATTGAAGGAGCTTCGTTATCATCTCTGGAACCGATGTCGTTCTGTTGATAATATCTTTTCACCGTGGAATGGACATCATTCTCGGGAGTAACGGGAAATATGAAAAAAATTACCAGCAATAGAATAAATATCTTTTCACATAATCTGGCAACCACCATCAGTAATTAATAAAAGACCACATCATATTTTATGTTTTTTACCAGCAGTTATAAGGGTTTAGTTTCATGAAGCGGAAATGTTTTGATTCATGAATACTTAGCCTTTCAACTCGCTCCACATCACAGTTGGTCATCGAAGGAGCATATGGGAGACCCTCTTTGGATAGAAAATAATAGGGTATGGACACATATGTGTGAACGAATTCCTAGATAAACAGTTACTATATCCATAAAAATAAATCGACACCCCTTAATGAGCGAAATCATTTAATAATAGAAATAAAATGTGGACAGTCTGTATATCTTTATAAAACAGTAAAAAAACTGTTGCTCTGGCCCTAATAACCCGGTGGAAACATGAAAGGAACCTGCAATTTAAAAATTTTTTCCACGACAATGATATTCATCCTGATGATATCGATCATCTGCATTGTCAATCCAACAAGCCAAGGATATGAAGAAAGCAGGGCTCCTGGAAAGGATTACGAGATAGTATTGGATGTCCCCTGGAGAATTAAAAAGGGCAAAGATATCCCGGTACTTCTAATAATTCATGATGCTGATGATGCCAGGAGTCTAGTTAGGCCGAACTCCATAGGCGTCCCGATCCGGGAGATCGTTGTCTCCATATATGACTCGGAGCACAAGCTGTTGTCCAACCAGACATTCAATGCAACCGAGTTAGGTGGACCCATGGGTAGCGCTGCACTATTGATAACTGATGAAACCTGGACCAAGGAAGTCATATTTTCACCTTCTGATTTTATAGGCAAGGGCCCTGACTATATGGGAAACGCCGAGGTCGAAGCCGTCTTTTCGTTGTTAAGCGGGGAGGAAATTCGTGGACAGTTCATGCTTATAAACAAGGATGACCTCACGAGTCTTCCGGATTGGTATATAGGAGAGACCCATTCCTATTCCAATTATACCGATAACGATAACGATTTCGGCGCGCCATTGGAGTCCATTTCAAGAGCGGGTAACTGCATCGACCTCGATTGGCTGGCCATAACCGATGATTCCTCTTCGGCGGGATTCTCCGACAGTGATGAATTCGACGAAAGAACCCTAAAAATGACGGCTCAGAACGGCATTTTGCCACAACCACTCCTCATTCCCGCCGAAGAAGTCATCTGCCGTCAAGACAATGGAGGCGTTGGGATTCAATACGGCAAATTGCTGGTTTACGGTACTGGGTATATCGCATCGACCCACCGGGGAAGTTCATTATCGGCCCAAGAAGTGATCGCTATTGTGGAGGAAGCGGGCGGTGCTTCCTATGTCGAGGATCTTCTTAGTGATAACGCCCTGTACGCTCCATGGAATACTTTGCCCGGAAATCTTACGGGAATCGAGATTTGGAAAGGAGGGGATCCGTATACAGGCGAAAACGGTCTCATGTTGGATCAATGGGTAACGTATCTTTTGATGGGTAAACGATCCTATGCCCTTGCAGGAAGCGGGGCAATTGGTGAATTCGACAAACTGGGAAAGGTCCGAACCTCTGCTTTTCTTCCCAAGGGTCTCACCGAAGAAAATCTAGTGAACGCACTGGGCGGGGGACATACCATTTTAACAAATGGCCCTCAAGTGACCTTCTTGGCCGAAAACGAGAACAAGACCGAGTTCTTCATAGGCGAGAATAGCGAACCAGTGCTGCAAGGAAAAGAGATCACCATTAACTACAAAACCATGTGCGACTCACTCTTTGGTAAAATTGAAGAGCTTACATTGCATATGGGAACAATAGGGGAGAACGAAACTTCCATACTCTTGGATATAGATGAGAAGGAGATAGATATAAGCTCCCTGCTCGTTCCCAACAAGGAAACTTACATCAGAATGTCGGTGAAGTCCGTAGACAGTTTCGATAGCAATTATTATGCAATGACGAATCCAATTTGGGTTAGATTCACAAACCGTGCACCAGTTGCCAACGCCGGTGAGGACCAGATAGGCTTTGTTGACGAGGAAGTGAAATTCGAAGGGGTGGGAAGCGATCCCGATGGTTCGATAATCAAATATGAATGGGATTTTGACGGTGACGAAATCTATGACTGGGAATCCTCTTCCGGCGGAAAGGTGGATCATGTCTACAAAACTGAGAATACCTACACGGCCTCGTTCAGGGTGACCGACGAAATGGGATCATTCAGCGTAGACAACTGCACAGTATCGGTGACCGAGCGGCCTGTGAACACGGCTCCGGTTGTGGATGCAGGGAATGATGTGACGGTGGAGGAAGGTATGGAGGTCAAATTGACCGCACTGGCGGAGGATTATGAAAACAATATTATCGATCTCGAATGGAGCGAGAACGGTATGGTACTCTCCACATCCTTGACCTTAAAGAGGGTATTCAACGTGGGTGTTCATGAGCTGGTATTCACAGCCACGGATGAAGAGGGTCTCTCGGGAAGCGATTCGGTGAAAGTGATAGTGACTAGGTCAGATAACGTGCTTCCCGTTGCTGTTCTCGTGGTGGATATGAATGAAACTTTCATAAAAAAGGACATCCGTTTCGATGGAAGCGATTCAGATGATCCGGACGGAAATATCATAAGATATAATTTCGATTTCGGCGACGGGGAAAGCACGGACTGGCAGGAAGAGGACTACGCATCCCACGAATACAGCAAAGCGGGAACGTACCGGGCATTCCTCCAGGTAATGGATGACCGGAATGGCATTTCTAATTCAGAGGAAATATCCATTCTGATCAAGGTGAGGACGAGACCACCAGTCGATCCCGAGCCCGAAGAGAAAGGAAATCTCATCACCAGGGCAAAGGATTATCTTTGGAAAAACAAGACCATCGCCGGGGGCGTGGGCGCCGCATTATTACTTTTAATTTTGATAATCATTATAGCGTTGGTCAAGCGCAAGGGAAAGGACGAATTGATATTCAAGAAGGTGGACGGAGACGAGGAAGCGCGAAGTGACGAAATCGAAGATGAAATCCAAATAGACGAAGAGAGCAATGCAGCAGAAGATGAAGGATCGAACCCCTCCGATGAATCCTCGGAGGATGAGATAGCTGCTGTTGAACCCATTGCAGTTGAAATTGTGGAAGTTGTTGAAGATGAGTCGATTGAACGAGTTGTGGAAGTGGTTGCTGAATCTGTCAGTTGATCCTTGATTTTCATTTATAATTTAGCAAATTGAAGGAATTAGCGTGCCGTGTTCTCATGAGTAAAAAAGCAAGGGCAGAGGTTCGTTTTCAGGGTAAGGTCCAGGGAGTATTCTTCAGGATCAATACTCGAAAGTTCGCTATCGGGAACGGGGTGGCAGGAGAGGTGAAGAACTGCCCGGACGGTTCTGTTAAGGCCGTATTCGAGGGTGAACGGAAAAATATCGAAATGACTATTCACCAATGCCTTCATCGGCAGCCCCATGCAAAAGTGTCCAACCACGATGTTTATTGGAGTAAATATTCGGGCAAATATGAGGATTTCAAGGTAAGATACGGGGGAGGATGCTGATATTGACCGCAGTTCCGGAAGAACAAGCAGATCGAAACGAGTCGTTCGGCGGGATACGAGTGTACTGCTCGGGGCCCATCAGGGGTGACACAAGTTTTGTGGATAATTACCACCACCTGATAGAGATGGTTAATGAGCTGGGTGCAATGGCTCTTGCGGAGTCGGGAAATGATATTCGGCGGGAAAGGAATAAGAACGATGACGGAAAATACCCGCCGGGTGACAGGGGCATCTATAAAAGGGATATGGAATGGCTCGAAAGTTCCCACTGTGTGGTGGCTGAGGTTTCCGCACCAAGCCATGGAGCCGGTTTCGAGATCAGCTATGCTCTCTTCGTCATGAATATCCCGGTTCTCATATTTCATTCCCGCAAGGGCAAGCGCCTTTCCGCAATGCTGCAAGGCTGCGACCTGCCGAACATTACAGTAATTCACTATTCCGATTTTGGTGAGATCGAGGTTAGATTAAGAGAATTCCTTCACCGGGTCAGCAAGAAAAAAAGGACGGAAAGTTTATGATAGGCATAATAGGGGGATCTGGGTTCTACAGTTCTCAGAAATGCATAGCAAACGAACAGAAAATTAGCGTGGAAACCAGGTACGGGAACGTTTCGCTAATCAAAGGTACCCTCGACGATGTTGAGGTGATATTTCTTTCAAGACACGGTGACGAGATAAAATACCCGCCTCATGCAATAAACCACAAAGCGAATATAGCTGCCTTGCATAAAATGGGTGTGAACAGGATTATAGCCACCTCGGCGGTGGGTGTTTTGAAATTCCGTTACAAGCTGGGCGTTCTCACACTGCCCGATCAACTGGTTGACATGTCGAAAGAGGTTAACAGTTTCTACAACGGCGGGGAAGAGGGTATAGTACATACGGATATTTCGGACCCCTTCTGCCTGGATGTAATTGGAATGATCAGAAAAGTTTTAGACGAAAGGAGTATTCAATACCAATTCGGTGGCACATATCTCAGCCTGTCCGGACCCACCTTCGAGACGAAAGCTGAGATACGTCTCTATCAGGGATTGGGAATGACCTTCGTGGGTATGACAATAGCTGCCGAATGCAAGCTTGCTCGGGAATTGAGTATGTGCTACGTTCCCATCCTTCTGCCAGTGAACTACGGGGCTGGAATGACAGATGAATTGGTAACTCACGACACGACCCTTAGAATGGTGGAGACCATGAGAAAGGACATCACAACGGGTCTCGGTGGTATCGTTCAGGCCCTTCCAGCCGAGAGGAACTGCGACTGTCCCCGATCGGTTTCTGGTATGTAATAATATCAGACGACCTCAATATCATCCAGTTCGTCGTATTCTTCATCTTCTGCTTCATCCGTTCCATCAACGTCATCGGTTTCATCGAATAAAGCCATGACGTCGATATCCTCGTCGTCTTCTTGAACAGGATCGGGGTCGTTGCCCCATACCTCCGATACCTCTTCAGCCCCGTCGGGCTCATCCGCATCTTCTTCCGGAACCATAAGACCGGGTTCGTCACCCCATATCTCGGTAAGCTCTTCGGCTTGGTCATGGTCATCTTCGGGTTCTTCCGGACTGAGAAGTGCTGGTGTGTCGTCGGGAGTTTCCCCCGTTATCTCGATATCGTCAAAATCGTCCATTGGCTCCAAAGTGGGAGGAAGAGCCGGGGCCTCATCAGGAGTTTCACCGGATATCTCGATTTCGTCAAGATCGTCAACGGGTTCCTGTGGACCAGGAGGCGCTGGGGCTCCCTCAGGAGTTTCACCAGCTATCTCGATTTCGTCAAGATCGTCAACGGGTTCCTGTGGACTAGGAAGCGCTGGTGCCTCATCAGGAGTTTCACCGGCTATCTCAATATCGTCAAGATCGTCAAGGGGATCCTGTGGACTAGGAGGTGCTGGTGCCACATCGGGAGTTTCACCGGCTATCTCAATATCATCAAGATCGTCTATGGGTTCCGGTGCAACTTGAACTACCGGAGCATCGTCGGAAGTTTCACCTGCCACCACTATATCGTCAAGATCGTCAACGGGTTCCGGCTCATCAAGGAGTGTAGGTGCATCATCAGGAGTTTCTTCTACGATCTCTATGTCGCCAAGATCATCCGCAAGCTCAGGAGGTTCCGGAGCCTCTACTTCATCCACTTCCCCATGGTCCATCGGTGGTTCCTCTTCGATAGTATCAGGTTGTTCAGCATCCGCAGGGGATTTCCCTTCCGGAGATTTGTCATCAAGATCATCATCCATCTCATCCATAGTTTCTTCAATATCTTCCTCCTCTTTAGCCCCATCAGGTAAAATATCCTGCTTCACAATTTCCACTTTCTTAGGAGGCTTTTCCTCGTCATCCTCATCCAAATCCTCGTCGGGGACCTTCTCTTCTTCATCAAGATCATCATCCTTTTCGCGAATATCTTTTATGACCTCACCAGCTTCCGCGATCTTTTCCTTATCTTCCTCATCCTCATCTTCTTCTCGCCCCTTGCGTACCTTTACGTAAATTAAAACACCGAGCATCACGATGATAAGCAATATCACAATTCCGATAATTATGAGCCCAGTCCCGCTCTTGTACCACGCTTCTTTCTCCTCTTCACCGCCGGGTCCCGTGTCGGTCCCGCTTTCCTCCTCCGGTATAGCGAAAGCTGCAAATATGGTAAAATGAGATACGTTCGCCCAGACTACTTGATTAGACCAGTCAACTCCCGTATTATCCGTTTGATTCCATTTGATACCGTCGTGATAGAATATCGTTGCCTTGGAATAGTCCAGGGATTCGTTCTTGGGCATGTCGGCGAAGGAGATGGTGATGTTTGTCCAGTTCAAATCTCCGTCGAACTGCAGCCTCAGGTAGAAACTTATACGAATATAATCATCTGGGTCTCCCTCAATCCCAGCGGTATCTTCATCGACCCTGGCAGCCACCAGCGTCCCGTCCCCCGAAACAGACACCTTAATGAAGGAGCCCGAAGGATCGGGGTATGTCAAATGTCTCACTTCTCCCATCCTGACCTCGATCACGTCCAAAATTGTAGTGTCACTATCGAAGATGAAGAGATTTTTGCTAATGCTCGACCAACCGCCGTCGTTATCCGTCATATTAAGCTCAATAGTATACTTCTGAGATGTTCTGTAAAGGTGAGTAACGGTTCTGCCCGCACCCGTCGTTCCGTCCCCGAAATCCCATACCCAGGAGCTGATATTTCCGTCTTCGTCTCCACCGCCGGCCGTAAAAGTGACAGTCTCGTTTACCCTGGCGGCCAATGGCGCGAATGTGAAATTCGCTTGCGGCAGTATATTCGTAACTTCCAGATCTGCTAAATGGATCCACTGGTTCCCCCATTCGTCGGTAAGCGTCAGGTTTACCGTATATTCACCCAGCTCTGAATATCTGTGGACAGGCGATACATTAGAAGAGATATTTCCATCGCCGAAGCTCCATTTTCTGGTCAATATAAGGGGGGTGCCGATCAATGAGGTATCGTTGAACTGCACATCGGTAAGCCTCGTAACACCGGTTCCAGGCACAAATGTGAAGTTTGCGGTAATATCAGGTATCACCTGTGTACCGATAACTACCACTGGCGCCTGAACGGCATATGTAATTCCGTTCGCACCGGTCACACTGTGGTAGAAGACATATGTCCCGTCTTCCTGGTAAGCATGCCGCGGAGATGCCAAACAAGAATCCGTACCGTCACCGAAATCCCAGTAGTAGCCAACAATATCCAAAGCTGCAGGAGTGGCTTCGGAGGTATCGGTAAAGGAAAAGGCACCGGGTTTTCCCGTGATCTCCTCATGGGTGAAATTAGCGTTAATAGTGCCTACCGGGTTCCAAACGGGAACCTCGATACTTGCCGAAGTGATTCCGCCCCAGGTATCCACAACTTCTACCACTATTACATAATCACCGTTCTCAAGCTCGCCAAGATCCCACTCAACGCTCCAGACCATGTTGCTGTCCGGGGAGTCGGTCACCCCGATGAGAGTTAGGTTATCTCCTCTCACAGCAGAGCGATAATGATACCTGACCTCAGTGGTATCGGTATCTCGATATTCCATCTCAAGAGTGACCACACCACTGAGATCACCAGCAGCCGAGGGGTCTGTAATTACCGGGGTAGGCATCTGGTTGATGATAATTGAAGCACCTTCGTGATTATTGCTGAGATCATCATCCTTGCTGCAGTTAACGAAAAACTCTATCTCGTAGAACCCTTCTTCAGTAAGAAACATATCAAGTGTGACATTCTCATCCTCCCCCGGCCCAAGCGTCCCGATCACATCCGTCACATAATTCAGATCGGAATTTTCTCCTACCGTTATCTCAATATCATCGATGATGATGAAAGGTATACCCTCACTCAAGTACCTCGCCAGGACGAATTTCATGGTGAAACCGGATGTCCCATACGGCTCAAGGGGGATACTTACACGATCCCACGCACCGTGAGAGTTTTCCGTTGTAACCCAGACCGGCACGGCGGACCAGTTTACACCGGCATTGTCGCTGAGATAGAGCTCCAATTTAAAGAAAACGCCCGAGTCAAACCAGCTATTCTCCCGGAAGGTCAACACCGGGTCATCCACCCCGGACAGGTTGATGACCGGGGAGATCAACACATCCGACCCAAGTCCGCTTCGGGATTTACTTCCTTCGGTGGCACCCCCAATGTTAAGGGAATACCCATCTTCCGCTCCGAAATTGATATCATCATCCCTGTTCCATGCACCATCCCCCGTATTCCAATTCTTATCTGTCTGGAAATCGTCGGAAAACACTGTCTTTCGACCCACGTTAACAGGTAACAAGCCAACGGTAAGGTCATTGTAGCCTATATCGCCCTGGTTTTCCACGTTTATCGTGATCTGATTCAATCCGGGAGCATACAATCCGCCATCTACCAAGGGTGTCGCGTTTGTGATGAGGACATCACTCATCGATGTTGTGGCCAGAGAAATATTATTGATAAACCAACCCCAATTCCCGCTGCGCGTTAATGATGCATTGAAGAAAAATATAAATTGTACTTGATCGGACAGGTATTCACTGATATCAATAATGTCAAATTCCCAGTCCTGCCAATAGTGATTGCCGCTCCAATTGCCTATCAGACTTTGAATGCCGCTGGAATTGACATAGATTTCCATGGTCCCTATGGCACTGATCCAATGCCATAGCCTCAGGTTTACTACTTCATATCCTGTGAGATCGTAAAACGGTGAGCTAAGGATCGAGATCGTTTCTTCGGTTGCAGAATCATTCAGTAAAGTTCCCCACATGTTTGAATACGGCCCTTCAAGAGGCGGCCCCGCAACGTTAGCTCCCATGAGCCCCCATTCCCATTCCCCTGTGCTGTTATCCCAGTCCTCCTCAGCAGCGGTCTCGTCTTCAAGCTCTTCATGAATTATCACTTTACCCATTTGGATCCCGATAAATGATATATCGTCAATATGCCATCCCGGATAATCACCGTTCTTGGCATTGTAGTAAAAAATTATACTTACGCTACCAGACAGGAACGGTGAAAGATCATAGGACACGTATTCCCAGTCCGATAGATACATGCTGTTCAAATCCTCGAGCTTGTGCCATAATCCGCTGCTATTTGCGTAAATTTCAATATCCGCCCACCCACGTATCCACTGTCTGAACCGGAGAGAGACGGAATCGTATCCGCTAAGATCGAAGGCCGGTGTTTCAAGAATGGACAGCATCTGCTCCGCATTTCCCGTATTGTTCGTAGACCAGATATTCGGACCTGGTTCATCGGAGCCGGGTCCGGGTTGGTAATCCGCGTACTGTCCCAATCTCGGTCCCCATACCCATTGACCTGTTGTGTTGTTCCATCCTGCCAGGGTGCCTTCGTTCTCGAGATCATCGAACCATATCGGTTCTTCCACTTTCTCGCCAACCCGTATTTTCGCACTAATATTGTCTGTGTGTAAACCAGTGGAATTAGGTAAAAAGGTGCTGAGTCCGAAGGTAAGGGTCTCAACTGAACCCATTATTGCATCCACTGGTATATTTACCACAACCGTGAATTCCCGGGTGCCCTCGAAATTCGTAATGGGGAAAACCCTATCGTCTGCGAAATCTTCATTTATTTCGGCACTATCTTCGTTGTAAACCTGAATTGTCCAGCGATTTTCGGTGAACGCTGTTATATTGACCCTTTCAGGCGATGCAGACATATCCAAACTGGAATTAAAGGGCGGCGTGCTGTTATCGACAATCCATGCGTTCAAGCCCAACAAGAAGATATCCTCGAACATATTATCAGCATAAAAGTTCAATAAAAGAGTGCTGCCCGGTGCACCAACATAATCGTCTCCGGAGATGTCAACCGACTCTGGGCTGCGGGATCGATCAAGAGACCTAGCATATGCTTCCCCGGGGATAGAGGAAAGGCCGACATTCGGCTCGAAAGTATGCGGGATCTGGTAATCAGCAGGTGCGGTCAGATATGGATAGAAGTTCACGGATTCGCCAGGTTGGACATTCAACTCGTAATCCATTGAATAATGCAATTCCCACCCCGGTGTATCCAGTGTTCCACCTGTATAGTAATCATGGGCCTCACTATCGGTGTTGGTCACGTGATAATCAATGTATACGCTGCAGCCCTCATCCGGGCAATAATAGGGCGTAGACGGTTCAGAGGGAGGTTCCGGCAAGGGACCAGGTTTCGGCCCCGGTTTCGGTTTCGGATCCCTGCAGCATTCGTATTGCTTTTCCTGGGACCACTTGAACTGCGCCAGGTTCCAATCCCAGTCATTGTCAAACAATTCGAATTCGGGTGTGTTAACCTTGAAAGTGGCTCCAAGGACCAGGTCAAGAGCGATATCCAGACCAACTGAAACGGTCCCCTGATGGGTATCCGGGTTACAGTAATCGTCGATATCGAGATTTCCAACGGTTATGGTCAATCGCAAATGTGCCCTCAGCTCCAGAGTAAATAACTTTTTTATGTTTGCTCCCAAATTCACTCCCACAGTGATAACTATCTGACCTGATGCACTCTGGCCGCCACAGTCCCTCACGATTGTTATACTGCCTTGCGCTGCGAAATGTAATTGAAGTATTGGAAAACCGGGTACCGGAATGTTGAACTCCGCATTTGCCTCGGCATGGAACCTCCATCCCATTGCAAGAGTGGTCAAGCTGAGTGTAAGGTAATCCCCCAGGCTGATCTCAAAGGACAGGCCTCCTTTTATCTTCGCCAAAACCCATGCCTGGGCCTGGCCGATCTTCTCTTTAAGCCATTTGGTCGCTTTCAATACACCGTCTACAACCGTGCTGACCGCCTGTTCCACCTTTTTGGCAACCCATTTTCCGGCATTCTTCACAGCATTCCAGGCATCGCTGAACCACCCTCGTGTTCCCCTATCACTGAAACCGTTTTCAAACCATATCTCGAAACCCACGGTGGAATCGCCGTCCAAGTCGCCGGTGGTGATGAGGATTATATCCAAAGATGAATTGAAAAATTTTGATGCTGGGGGAGATCCACTGCTTCCACTGACATAGAATGAGCCGTCATAATCCGAAAAGTCGAGATCATCCACGCCTACGCCGAAATTGATTGTAAGTGTTGAACCACCGGGGAGTTCCAGTGCTGGAAGAGTAGCAACTGCGGTACCCTCTCGGTTATAAATGACCCATCCATCTACATTCAGGCTATCTCCGTAATTGGAGATCTTTATCCACTCTTCACCAGCGTCGGCGAAAAGATCGGCATCCCATATCATCAGGCTGTAATAATTCGATAAGCCTATTGTGGGACCATTGGAAAACAATCCTCCTCCTCTGGACCAATCTGCCACTATATTGGTGTCGGTGGAGAACTGGTCACGTCCAATTGAATCCCCCTTCAAGAAATTACCTGTGAGAGAAGTCCCCTGCGTCCAGATCCCTGCACCCACAGCATCCGAGGCCACATTATTTGAGCCGCCGGTTCCCCATGCCACATAATCTTCCGGACCCTGAGGAGAATATAGACCTATTGCCCCGCGGGCATTCCCGAGAACAGCCGAATTTACCGTATAATAGAGGTCGGCCTTTCCATCCCCCAGATCAGTATCGTTTTCAATAGATGAATCAGTGACTAAATGTATGACAACGAAGGACCTCGGTGCAATTTCGAAGGATTCCAATAAGAATTCGCCACCACCATCCACCTTAAGTGACCATCCAATGGTGGAAACCGTGGCATCGGTGGGATTATAGATCTCCACCATTTCATTCCCAACGTCACTCCCCGCGGGATTAGTGTCCCCGTAGAACATCACCTCGTTTATGACAAGCCGCCCGGATTCCCAATCATTAGAAGAATCGAGGGTAGGTAAAATATTAGTCCGTCCCAATGAACTTCCTTCTGAGAACCCTTCAGATGGGATGTAATCACCGGAGGGCCAGATCCCGGCTTCCATAGCCCATTCACCGGTCCGACCACCTGTAAAGCTAACGTCTGAAGAATCCTTCCAGCAGACGTAATCCAGAATGGTATCATTGCCACTAGCACCGTTGTAGAGAGCAAGAGTATCCGCCGAATTATTGAATATCTCAAAGGGATTTTGTGTATAGTAGTGTCCGACGTAATCCTCGAAATCGGCGTCGTTCTCACCAAGACCGAAATGTATGTAAAGTGTGGAATCTGCAGGGAGGTTCCAATCCGGCAACAATGCGTCGGTCTCACCGTCCCTGTTGGTGAGTCCCCAACCACTGAGAGATGCGGCGTCGCTACCGTTATTGTATATCGCCGCCCATTCGGCCCCCTTGTCCGCACCTGATGGGTTCAGCATGACCTCACATAACCGGACCTGGGGTCCTTCCGCTCTGAATATGTATCCCGGAAGCGACGAATGATCATTCTCGACGTGTGTATTCGGTTGGACACTTCCCCTATCATAGGTTGTTTTTTGGATCAGTTCCAGTGGAATTGCGTTCAATAGGAACATCATCACTATCAAAAAATGTTACAATTATGCATTCGTAGGTTTTCTCTCTTCTGTTGAGGGCGGGTGACATAGCTTTTCCTCCATTATCATAAGGGTTCTATATTGGTGAGTTACTCATAATAAATTTATAAAAGGCCAATAAGATGATACACCATTATAATCCATTATGAAAGGATATGTTAGAATAAATAGATGTCGCTGTTTTTTAATTGGTAAATCCTGCGAGACTAAATGAAAATTCATTTTTCGTCTGACTTTTGATCCCTCTTTTTACGTCGCCTTCGTATCAGTAAATATAGCACGAACAACATTGTCACGATGGAGATCACGGCGATGGTATAAACCTTGAAAATATCCAGCAAATAGTTCCAGTTACTCCCGATTAACCACCCTGCGCACATTATAATTCCGTTCCATAATATAATACTTACGGAACTGAATAACATCACCTTCCAGACATTCATCTCCGCGATACCAGCCGCCAGTATAAAAAGAGAACGATAGGCCGGGATAAAACGGTTTACGGCAATTGGCCACGCTCCCCAGCGCTTGTACCAGTCGTGGAGGGTGTGCATGCGTTCCATGGGAAAGAATCGGAAATTCTTTTTGGCAAAGTAGTGCTTTCCGAGTTTCTGCCCCATAAGATAGATCATAAGGGTACCCGAAAGACTTCCCAGAAAGATAGATAGGAATATCGGGATAAGAGGGAAAATGCCGGTTCCAACAAGGAACGCCCCGAAAAGGGTTACAGTATCTCCTGGAAAGGGCGGGAAAACGTATTCGATCATGGCGGCGATAAAGAGCAAAGCCATGGCCGTCCACAATCCCGAATTCTCGATATAGACGATTATATCTTCGGCGATCAAGAGTTCTTCCATGATTTTTATCTCCATTACGACGAGAAGTTTTCATAGCGTACCACTATATAAATCCATATCTTTCCCGTATTATATGGGACAATTCCCTAGTAAGTGTGTGTGCCTTTCTACAGGTATCAACGGATGAACTACCAAGACCGCATGAAGGGGTGATAAGTGAGCGGGAAAGGACTTTTTTTGTCTGAATTCCTCTGGATTCGAGACCCGCGATCAATCTTTCAAATCTCTCGTATAGTGATTCGACATTCTCATTCATAATATCTTCCTCGCTGGTGGGAACGATACCCCACGCAATCATCCCCCCCCTTTTAATGAACTCGTAAATGTTATCTCCAAATAGCAGAAATTTATCGCCGTACTGATATGCGTCAAGGCTTATGATGTCGATATCAAGCCCGGTTAGAAATCCCCAATCGGTGTTGGAGCAGCAGTGAATTCCCTTTTTTCCCTCTAATAGACCCATACATTGGCTCAGCCACGCCTTCACATAGCTCTTCGGCAAGCTACAAAAGGCCGAATCCACGAATGACAGGTAGGGCTCGTCAAAGAAAATTATGGTGTCCGGGCAGATCTCGCGTAATTTAAGTTCCAACCATTTCGCTTTATATTGAATATCTGTGAGAATTACGTCCCTGAAGATATCATTGTATATGAGTGATTTAAGGTTCTGATCAGTTGCCTGTAGACCTAAGCTTATGGGACCTAACAACTGACCTTTTACAGCCATCATGTTCATTGATCCACGGAGATGTTCATTCATGCTCCAAAGACCAACACTGCTTTTTTCTTTTATCCCGAAGTATTCCAGATTTACCTTTGCTACATTTGAATAGAAATCCTCCATTTCGAGTGCTGTTTCCAGAGAATCCGTATCAACGATTAACTTCTCCTTAGCAGAGGATAAACCAGGAAAACTATCGAGGTACTGGAAATTCATCTCTTCCGATCTTCGCAGTCGAGGAAGTTGTGGCCAGAATGGGATATTCGGGAAATTCTCCAGGATATTTTCATACGCATCATCGGCTGAGATGAACGGAACACTACCGATAGCAGTTGCCAGGCAGTTCGCGTCGAAGCTCATCTCTGGTCCTCCAGCCAATTGAAGGTTGTGATGTTAGGCCACGAATTTGGAAATGTGGATATTCCGAAACAAATAAGAAGGGGGAATATCAGGGCACAGGCGACTTTCGGGTAATTCATGGAATATCCTCGTTCGGTTCAAAGTTGATAAGGTCAGCGACACCTACATTCCCAGATATTTCGAGTATAATGATTTCGCGATCTTTTCGTCGCTTGTACCGTTTATCGTTGCCCTACCATCCTTGAAGATAGTAATCTCGTAGCTTGGTAATTTGAATACGAGTGCGAAATCTCGGTATTCGACAGCTCCCACCTTCTCCAACCTGGCCCCAAGATCATCAAGTGAAATATCGCTTCGTTTTATAGGGCTTATCTGTACGGTTTCCTTCCCGCATAGAGCGGTCACCATGGTCCGTTTCTTGACGTATAAAAATTCGAAATCATGCTCTCCACAGCATTTACAATCGTCCTTTCTTGTAATATTTACTTTTTCCCAGCTCTGCTTCCACGAGTCGATCATCAATAGACCGTCATTAGTATTTTCACGCCCCAAAAGCAGCTTTATCGTCTCGACACTTTCAACTGCAGCCACAATCGCTGTTATGGAATTTAATATGCCTGTTGTGTCACAAGTTCCCAGAGAACCAGCCGGAGGTATCCCCGGAACCACACATTTCAGGCAGGGAGTTTGATGAGGTATTATGGTCATGGTCATACCCTGGGTGCCGATGGCCCCCGCATATATCCAGGGAATTTCATTTTTCACACAAGTATCGTTTACGAGAAAACGTGTTTCCATGTTATCGGTCCCATCTACCACCACATCCGCTCCCTTGATGATAAGCTCGGCATTACTGAAATTTACGTCTCTGAGAAATGCGTCAATCCTTATGTCCGAATTGATCTTTTTCAGTTTTTCTGCGGCAACCATTACCTTAGAGCGCCCAACATCATCCTCGTCATACAATATCTGGCGCTGTAAATTGTTTAACTCGATAATGTCCCGATCAACCAATTTGATGTGACCGACACCGGCTCTTGTGAGGTTATTGGCAATATGACTACCCAATGCACCGATCCCCACCACCAACACCGTTGAATCCATTAAAATCTTCTGACCGTCCGGGCCTATCTCGGGTAACAACATCTGCCGGGAATATCTTTCAGTCTTGCTTATCGGTCCCTTGCTGCAATCATTCATCTTATCACCCGAGCAAACCCTTTTCCACGAAACGGAGGTTTCCTAAAATATTGTTAACATGGATATTCTTACCGATGGAGTTCATGTTGCTAAACTATTTGTCCATGATCCGGGATGCACGTTCTATTTAGGACTCGCCGAATCGTTCCCGGGCAACCGTTCGAACAGCCGAAGCGAAATGGTCAATCACCTCACCCATGGGACTGTTTTCAATGGGGGCGAAGGCGTTTTTGATCTCGGTATGACATCGGTGGAAGTCTGGTGACAAAGCGTGGAACGCCTCGATGATACGCAGGTGGTTCCGGCAAACCGCCTCCCATGCGATATCACCGCCATCGAAGTTGTCGTAACAATCCAGATTCTGTCCCCATGATCGTACCGCATCACGCAGAATATCCAGCTGGATCTCGTCGTCATCGGTGGGCACGAATCGAGATTTCATGGAAAACAGGAATCGAATTATTCATATAAAAAAGTGTTCACAATAGAATCTCTCAAACTCCTTCGATTCCCACGAACAAAGAACTCATCACAACCCCTGTATCCCCGCTCAGTGGTACTACGAACTCGCACATCAACTCGTCCCGAAGTCCATATCCCTTGGGTTCCGCAAATAGCCATACCCGGTTACCTAAAATCCAACCCACTACTTCCCTCATCCCTCCCTCACCAAACGCTGCCGACCCGCTCGGTACTTCCACAAACTCACCTCTCCACTCGCCCCGTAGTCCACTTCCTCCAAACGTGTCCATTAAAGTATCTCGGATTCAATTCCGACAAACTCAGCTACTTGACAGTATGCCCCCGGATTTGGAGGAATGAGGAAGTATCTTGAGGAGTGTTGTCAATGGTGCAAACTGTTTGCAGCTTGACAACGTTCGCGGAATCGTGGACTCGAAGAGCCGATTCCGCTGAATACATCATTCTTGATTAATCCCCCTGGCAACTTTTCGTTAGGTTATGTCCGTAGGAATCCATGAGGATTCCGAGGGTGCCCATTGCACTCCGCAACACCTACGTCGTTGCTGCACCTTCAGAACCTAACGGTTCTTACAGGTCCAGTTGCATTTTCAATGCAACGGAACGTTAGTAGGCACCGAACCGGCCCCGCCACACCCAGGCCCTGGTACAACTACACTCCCGAGTTGTTCCCTCCTGTCTTCGGGACCACCCGCAGGGACGTAAGTCCTGAGGGCGCAGTAGCATCTATCCGATGCAACGGAGCGAAGCGGGAGAGGCCGCTTGAGCAGAGACATGGTGCGAAGAACCCAGGAGAAATTGAGGGAATGAGCGGGAATGATAAACACTCATATCTGATTAAGCATTCGCTTGTCTTGATTCATATTAGGCTTGCATTGACGAAGCAAGTTTTCTCCACTCAGTCCGGAAACTGAATATGTATAACGCTCAATCTCTTGTCTTCATCTAATAGTTTAAAGTAGTATCCTTCAAAAGTATGATCGGGGTTGGATATCTGTATAGTATCATTGACATCTATCAATTTGTTCATATTACTATCGTTATATTTTACTATATTTGAAGTATCTAAGATATTACCAGAAGCAATTATATTTTCCTTTTCTAAATCCAAAATCTGCCACTTTAGAGGTATTGTTATATTCAAAGTAAGATTTGGATTGCCATATGTTGCATCGTGTTTGAAATCTCCTACATATTTGATTAAAATAACATATCCTCCTTCTATATTTTCAATATGAACTTTCATTCGTTCAGGGCGATGTGCAATATCATACCATCCAGGAGTTAGAAGTATAACTCCAAGAATTAAGATCGCCATAATAACCACTATATACCACTTCTCAAAATTCAAGATCTTAGAAGAGTCTAGGTGCTTGAAAGAAATTCAATGAACATTTAGGTCTAGAAATCCTTGAATGTGCTTAGAAAGGGTCTCAGGATGCTGATAACCCTTGAAACATCATTGAAAGATGGTGAAGAACCCAAAAGGTTACTGTTGGTTATAAAATGAAAATAACTTATCAAACGATGTCCAGATTTTGCATTCTTTTAATAAATTAGATCTATTGATATAAAGCCTCTCTAACTTTGATTTAATGTCAGCCGGTCGTCCATGGTGCAATTTTGAATGGCATCGAACACACAGAGAGATAATATTTGGCTCAACATCCAAGCTATAACTAAATTCCTCCTGAGCCTTCATAGGAATAAGATGATGTGCTTCAACATAGGGTCTAACAGTAACTTTTGAAATGAAATCAATATGTTTGCCGTTACATTCACAATGATAATCTGCAATAATAATGGCATTTTTTCCAATCAATGGATCTCTAATCCATGTATCGCTTTTTGATCTCTCTCCCCTTTTTTTTAGCTTAGGTTTATATTTATTTGTATCAATGTTTGAGGGGATTATTTCTACTATATTTTGATATTGTGTGTCCTCTTCTAGTTCTATTTCCATTTTTGATTTATAACGAGCAAATACTAAACCCTCGATTTTACCCTCATTATTGGTAATTATATTTTTAACCTTGAATTTTCCCCAAAAAATTCCATGCTTTTGATTATTAGGATTCCCCTTAAAGAGGAAAATGGGATAACCGTATTTGGGCTGATTAAGAATTGAGCTGTTCCCAGGATGGTTGTAATTTATTGAGTCTATTTTTTGTGCTTCACCCTTTTTTAAATAATACATGTATTGAGATTTATCATCGTTTAACCACCGATCGTTATATTTTTCGCCATAGGATTTTACAACAACACCATTGTAATTAGGACCGCTTCCTATGGGATTGATGCCTTGTTGTGGAGTGCAGTTTATCCGAAGCATTCTCTCCTTCTGTTTACTCTCCACAATAAGATTATACAGATTTGTTCTGATTACAATATCACCTATATTCAACAAAAAAATATCTTTTGGATCAGTAAGTTTAATGATTGACAAGTTTAGACCTCCAAAATTTCTTCATGCCTTTAATGATATATCTTTACCCCTCTGAATCTCTTACCTACCATATAATCTTAGAGGTCCTTACTTCCATAATCCTAGAAGGGTTCTAGGTGCTTGAGAGGTGCAGGAATCTCAGGGGTCAAGTAATCCTTGAATGTGCTTAGAATGGCTTCAAGGGATGCTTGAGGGGTACTGGAAATCCTTGAATGGGTCCCCGAAATAGCCCTGAAATACTATAGAATAAGATTTTTGTGGTTAATTCTGACAAGTGTATATAACCCCCCAAAAAAAGTGGAGAGGGGGAGATTCGAACTCCCATAGACACGATCTGCAGTCGCGCACATAGCCGCTCTGTCACCTCTCCAATATGTTCCTGCAGAGGAGGCGGATATAGCCTGCATGGATATATTTATTTTTTCGTGTTATTTGTGGCCAAGACCCTTCGAGTAGCGCAGTGGATTAGTACGTTTTAACGTAACTTCGTTATATGGAAAAGGAGAGAAATAATATATTCCAGCTAGCATATTATGAGAATCCGATTTTGAAAAGGATTTTGATTGGCACAATAATCCATTCTACAGAAATATGAGCATGATGTAAATGGCGTCGGAACAAGAAAAGAACGCGGAGGAAGAAAGCGATTCCAAAAAGGACAAAGAATCGTCTTCCCCGCCCCAGGAGGTCGTGGAAAATAGCTATCCCATCAATTACATGACCGAAGAAGATCCCGAAGCCAGAGCCGAAGCTCTCAAAGCCAGGCAGCATATCGAGGTAGAGGAAACATTCACACCGGGAAAGCCGTTCTTTACTCCCGATGTCATCAATGATTTCATCTTGAACCCGACATATCTCGATAAATTCGATTCCTTTCTCACGATGCAGCTCCTTATTGCTGTATCGGACCTTTTCGAATCCGAGGACAACCTAATAAAATTGGATTCAGGCTCCGCGGTGTTCGTGGGAGATATTCACGGAGATTTTCAAGTTGTCGAAAAAATTCTCACCCGGTTTACTGACAACGAAAAAATAGTTTTCCTGGGAAATTACGTGGATCACGGCTTCGATTCCCTGAAAGTAGTGAACCGACTTTTTCTCGAAAAGCTGCGGTCTTCCGAACGAATTATTCTTCTACGGGGCAATCACGAAACACTTCCCGTGAACTACAATTTTGGCTTCCTGGATGAAATAAAGGATAAGTTCCTGCCCCAGCACGTAGAAAAAATATTTAATTGGTATAACGAGATCTTTTCATTACTCCCGCTGGCCGCAATTCATGATAATTCTACCCTCGCAATCCACGGCGGGCTGCCCCGTGGCCTCGCGAAACTCCATGAGATCGATATGATAGGGGCAAATACGCCACTTACCGAGGATGATGTTCTTTTCGAACTGCTGTGGAACGGCCCCATGGATGAGCTCACCGGATATAAGCCGTCTCCACTGGGTGAAAGGGTGCGCCTCTTCGGCCAAATGGTCTTTGATGAGTTCATGGCTGAAAACGGTTTGGAGCGTATGATAGTTTCGCACGGATTTCTCGAAAACGGTTTTTGTTATTTCTTCAACGAGAAACTGTTAAAGATATTTTCTGCGGCGAATTACCTGGATGAAGGCAACAAGGGAGCTTGTGCCGTTATGGATGCTGACGGAAAAATTATAGTGGAAGAGGTTTGAAATGATTCAGATAGTTTTAGCCTCCGGCTCCCCGGCGAGATACCAGGTTCTCAAGAATGCAGGTTTTCAGATAAAAGTACTTATTCCTGGGATCGATGAGAAGATCATGGGCCGAATGTCCCCGGATGAATTGGTCTTGAATCTTGCTCGCATGAAAGCCGCCCACGTATTGGAAAAACATGGGGACGAGATTGGCGACCTTCCGTTGCTTGCGGCCGATACTCTGGGTGACCTTGACGGAATGACATTAAAAAAACCGGTGGATCGCGAGGATGCCTTCAGGACTCTTGCGGCAATGAGGGGAAGATGCCACAAGGTAATAACGGGTTTTTCAGTTCATTACAGGGGCCTGGTACAAAACGATATCTGTGTTACCAATGTCTTTATGCGTTCCTATTCGGATGACGAGATAAATTTCTACCTGGATTCGGGAGAGTGGGAAAACAAGGCCGGTGCCTACGCCATTCAGGGCAAGGGCGGTTTACTGGTGGAAAGGATCGACGGATGCTATTTCAACGTAATGGGACTTCCTCTATCGAAGGTTTGGGAAGCTCTCGCGAAACTGGGTTATCCCAATTCCACGGAATAGAAACCTAAGGTGGGCAGATATAATTCATCGATTTTTCTAACAAAGTTCGAATATCGTCCTAGTTCAGTTCGATTATCGTACCATAATCTATATTTATATACCACGGCAGTTTAACGTTGTTGTATTAGTGTAATCACAAGTTTCAGAGGCGAATATAATGTTATCGAGAGATGTCTACCTGAGGATAATATCGGTTTCCGTAGTGGTGCTGATGTTACTTTCCGCTTTGGGGATCTATAAAAATGCTGAAGCAGTGGAGCCGGATTCGGATTTTGACGGCCTTTCCGATAGTTACGAGGAAGCCATAGGGACCGATCCCAACAATCCCGACACCGATGCGGACGGGATTCACGATGCGGATGATCCCACACCAAAAGGGGGAATGCTGAACACGGAGGAGGTGTGGGATACCTGGGATATCGTTGGACGCCTGGAAATTCCCGTGCTTAAAGCAGGGGATGAGTTCAATGTCTCTTTTACAGTCTCCCGGAAAATGCCTGATGGAACGGCAGTCGTACCTAAAACCATTGAAGCGACATTATACGTTTATGATACCCGATCTTATTACACATTGGATCGATCTATGAAAAAGGAAATTACGATACAGAATGGAACCTATACTTATACGCATATAGCTAATGATCCCGGCAAATACTATTTCATCCTGGGAGTGAATTCCTCACAGGTTACCCTCGGCATCCATGCAAGGACCCCCGAGATCGCCCGGCTTTCCCGTGAAATGAAGATAGGTTATGTGAAGGGAGCGGCATATCCTGCATTATTTACAACGGTAAAGAGCATTTATCCGACGCTGCTGCCCGGTCACAAAGCCCATTACTACATTGAACGATACGCCTATTCACCTTCTAATAACACCCATGAATTTCTCTCGCGCTTCACAAGTTACTATACTCCATCACCGGTCCTGGATTCACTGTACGCCCCAGCCAACGGTACCGCATACCTCCACCTGTTCAAGAATTCACTGCTGAACCGGACAACCCTAAATATTCCTCTCGAAGGTTTATATTACAACATAACTCTCGGACAGCAAGGCGGATACAATCTCGCCGTTACCGCCTACGACGTATCCATTCCTTGGGATTTCTCGTATTCTGTGAAATTCCCCTACTCTCGAGCATATACCGCAGTGATAAATCCCACCGTTAGCTGGGTCCAGCTGGAAAATACAACACCAGACGTTTACGAAAACGTATCCATTGAACTCCATAAATATTCCATTACCACTACAATGAACGAATCTGATTTTTCCAAGTGGTATTCCAATGGCGGTTTGAGAGGGATTGCCGAAAATCACCCGGAACACGCCAATCCATACGATACCGATGTGTGGCTTTCACTTTTCTATTACGTTTACGTCCCTCGAAGCGGCGCAACTGCCTATACCATGTTCGACCGATTGTTGACGCTTAAAGGAGTTGCCAAAACAAATTACGAATTCGAGCTCCCTGGCAGGTATATCGCCGCCGTAAATTACCACCCGCAGCAGCCCAATCACCCGGCCGGAACCTTCCCTATCTATCGTTGGAACGGTTACAAGCTCTCATCGAATTACAACCGGCTCCATTACTTCAACTGCGGAAGCGATGTATACCTGAATGCTTTCAAATCCGGGAATGTCTATTTCACCAATACCGGCTCGAATGTTTCTGTGACCGGTACCAAAGGAGCCGGTTCACTGGCCAGTTGGGAGTTCGCGGTTTACATGGACGGCGGATACGCCAGTACCGAGTTGTTTGCGGATTACGACAAGACCGTGAACCTTGGACAACTGGCAAAAGGTAAACACGATTTCCGTGCAGTGGCGCTTTTCTCGCCGAACACGAGAACCGTGGTGGAGGCCCTGGGCGTGAATAATTTTCCCTATAACTGGATCGGTCACACAACGTTCCAGGTCAAAGATTTTCTCCTTTACGTAAATACGCCTTCGACACTGGTGAGAGAACATGCTGCCAATCTCTCGGTGCTAGTTTACGGCCCGGAAGTAATTCCTGTGGAAAACGTCAATATCGACATTCACATGTCCGGCCACTCGGTTCCCCGGAAGCGGATGACTACCGGTAAAACCGGCGCGGACGGACTTGCTTCCTTGAGCTTTTTACCACCACAAGGAAATTACTACCGTTTGGAGATCACGGCGTCCAAAGGGGCGCAGACCGAAAAAGTGGAAACCTATGCCTGGATACGTTCGGAGCAATTGTCCGGGTACATTCACACGAATAAACCGGTCTATCTACCGGGTGATACCATCCTGGCACAATTCACGATATACGAAATCGATAATGCGGTCCCCCTCGCCGGACCAATTGAGGTCCGACTTTCATATGATGGAAACGGTAAGGATGTAATAAGAGAAAATCTGGTATTGGATGAATTTGGTACCGCCGATACAGAGTTCCCAATATCAAAGGACGCCCCCTGGGGTACCTACAGAATTGCCGTTTATCATAACGGGAACTATATATTAGGGCGGGACGTGGGGGTTCGATACTACGAGACGCCGGATACCAGGATAGTTTTCGACAGTGGTCTCGCTCTCAGGACCGGTGAGGTGGAGATACCGGTCAAGGTGGAATATATGTTCGGCGCTCCGGTTTACCAGGGTACCGTTAGTTATCAGATACAGGGATACGAGAACCGGTATGAATACACTCCATGGTACTGGTGGGACGATTACGATATGGATGGAATTCTATTCGATTATGGGGGAGATTATTGGGGTGGATGGTGGTACGACCCGGCCCCCCTTATCACGCTGGAGATGAACGAAACGGTTGAGAACGGATGGGCAAACCTCACCGTGGAAATTCCCGCGGGACTGAACCGTATCGAACTGGAGGCGGTATTTTCTGACGATTACGACCACTCCAGCGAGGCCAGCACGACATATTACGTTGGAGAAGCCCCTGACCCGGACCTCAAGACCGGGATCGATATCGTACCGTCGAAAGAGCCTTTCACAGCCGCTGACGATCCCAAATTCACTATAAATACCTACAATTACAAGGAAATTGAAAAGGGTACTAACGAGATAGAGATCAGCCGTATCGCGAACATTAGCACAACCCTCATGATAAATGTCACTTCCTTTGGAATGATTGGGAATTATGAAGGATGGCTTTCCGAAAGACCGGAAGCGCTCTTTAACGTTACCACGGATAGGAATGGTGATGCTGTAATCGATCTTAAAGAAATGGGTGTTGACGTTTTTAATCTATCGGCGGAGGGCCGTTACTATTTCAAGATGGCTGTATCAACAAGCTCCGATAATACCCCCCCAGTGTCCATTGAGCACGAGTTCTTCGTTCACTCCGTTATTTATACCGTGAGAAACGACCCGGCAGCCTTCACTCCAGGCTCCAACGCCACCATCATGCTGGAAGCAGAGTCATTGGTTCCCACTATTGATGCCGATTATAACTACACGTTGACAATTTTCAAGCGTGAGAGATATTATGGTTACTACGATGACTATTACTATTCAGCTTACGACGCTTCCCCTGTATTCGCAGTTTCCGGGAGCACACAGGGACCGGTCAATATTACTTGGCGGCTTCCGGAGCATTTGGAGGCCGGGAGGTATATTATCAGGGTCCAGTTCGATAACGGCCAACACGGAACGGTCATAGATCATCCCATTGAAGTGATCGATAAATCCCCTCTTGAGATAACGCTTACTCCTTCGAAATTGGAATATTTCCCCGGGGATATTATCGATGTACAGGTGGCTCTATCGGAAGAGTTCACTGGTTTCGTTTACATGTCCATGTCGGCGGGGTGGGATGTAATAAGCAAAAACAGGTATGTTAACGGGCAAGCGCTTCAATTTACGGTGAAAACAGAGGATTGGCACCACGCTCTAAACGTGCATATATTCCTGGTGGACGAAATGGCACGATTGGTCTCCTCCCACATAGTCATTGACTACGGAATAGGTCCCCTTGACATAATTCTCGAGATGGATCGACCGGCTTATGAACCGGGAGAGAATGCAAAGTTGACCGCCACCGCTCTTCTAAGCGACGGTAATCCTGCCGTAGGTGTCCAGATTTCCATTTCCGTGGTAGATGCTGCGGTGTTCGAGATTTTCCAGGATTATTCCGCCGAAGCTTACTATGGCAGTCTCGTCACTCCTTGGGAATTCGAGTGGAGTTACCGCACAATCCTGAATTGGGACAGCGATACGTGGTACCCTGAATCGCTTCCGTCAGAGACGATTTCGTATTGGCCTGACCAGATTCCCTACTGGGCCGATCCTTACGATGGTGATCTCGATGGTGATGGAATGGCAGAGAATGGAGCCGGTCAGGGTCAGGGTGGAGGATTTGAGGGGGAGGAAGCGCCGAAGGATGCGGAACTTGGTGATGCACTTCAGGCCGAGCTTGAGAATACGGATGTCAGAGAATGGTTCACTGACACGGCTCTGTGGCTGCCATCGGTAATTACGGGAAATGATGGTACTGCGGTTATAAATCTGACATTACCGGATAATATCGGCAAGTGGAGGATAAAGGGAACGGGACGAACATTTGGCCTGGTTGGAGGTGAGAGCATCGCCAGTTTCACCGTGAGCAAAGCCTTCTTCATCGAACCCAAACTGCCCTACAAAATGACCCAGGACGACGAGATCGAGATAAAGGTACTGCTTTATAACTTTCACGAAACGGAAGTGGAAGCCGAACTCGGTGTTTCTGCAAACGATTGGATCAAGGTATTCGGGGACGTCCAGGTGAGAGTGAAAATCCCTTCGAATTCCATTTCTGAACATCTTTATCGTCTTAAGATATTCGGTGCTATGAAAAATAATTTAACTTTCATTGCAAGCGATTTCAAGGGCAGCACCGATGCAGTACGAAAAGAGGTTTTCGTAAAGCCCAACGGGGCCCTTCTCGTGAGCCATGCCACGGGAGTGGCGGACCCCGCCGTCACCGAGACCTTGGATTTCCACGAGGAATTGATCAACGGCACTCAGAAGACCGTTCTTCGCCTTGCACCGGGTTACCAGGGACTATTAAAGATGGGTTACTCCATGCTCGCGGGATATCCCTACGACTGCACAGAGCAGATAACATCCCGGATGATCCCCGCCGTTCTGTACCGTGAATATCTCAAGGAAACCGGGGACCTGGACCGGTGGACCGACCGTTATCTCAGCCGCAAGATCTATGTGGAACTGCAATCCCTTATAGCAAAACAGCACCATGATGGCGGCTGGGGCTGGTGGAAGGGAGATGATTCCAGTCTGTGGATGAGCGGGTGGGTGCTTCTTGGCCTCACCACCGCCAAAGATTCGGGGTTTTTCGTGGATCCCCAGGCCATTGCAGACTGCCAGGATTATCTGATGATGGAAATTGGTGAGGACGGTACCTGGATGCCGGGTCCCGGTGATGACATGGACGATGTGGCCCTTACGGCATTTCTCTATTTTTCACTTGCGAGATCTGGGATACCAGCACCCCAGCAAACGGAGCAGGTCCTCCAGCGCATAATGCAGGACGGGAACTTAACGCCATATGGTCTCTCACTTTACGGTCTAGGTGACACTGAGTTGGGCGGACACCTGATGGCTCCGATTATGGGTGAGCTATCCGATATGAAGGTCGGATCGCATTTCGAAAGCGACAAAGCTCTGGGGGGGCAAACGGAATGCACTGCATGGGTCCTGTATCTCGCAGCAAAGGCCAATGACGATCCGGCACTGGTCAGGGAATTACTCGAGTGGTTGAACTCCCGAAGACTATCCTCCGGTGATTTTGGGACCACCACTGCGACCGTTGCCTACATGTTCGCCGTACTGGAGGTATTAAGGAACGCTCAACCCATCGACATGGATATAACCGTCATGGTGAACGGCGTAC
>JASLWR010000149.1 GCA_030740765.1 Thermoplasmatota archaeon | reverse complement strand
TGTTCAACCGTTTCCGTTGTAAGGAGCTCTCCGACGAATCCAAGTAAAGAAATACCTATTTAGCGAATTTTTAAAAGAACATCAACATCAGCATATACAAGGTCATCATCTCCTGCTGCCTGTGCTCCTCGACCTGGATCTGCTGCCGGCTTCCTTCTCCTTCTCCCTCTGTTCCCTCTTCCTCCTCCTGTACGCCACCATGTAGGTTCTCTTCCTTTCCCTCTCCTTCTCCAGATTCCTCCTCCTGTAGGCAGCATAGTTCTTCGCCTTTCGCTTCCTAAAGCTCAACGTACTCGGCGGCTTCTTCCTCTTCCTCTTCCTCTTCTTCTTCCTCTTCTGCGCCAGGTCCTTCACCTCCTTCGCCTCCTCCGGCTCCGACTCCGTCTGCTGGTCCTTCTTCTGCCCCTACTGTTCGTCTTTCATCCTGACCGTCCTCTCCTTATCCTTACGCTCCTTCTGCGGCTCCTCCTTCTGACCGAAGAGGTCCTCCGCCTTGCCCTCATTCTACTTCCACTTCTGAAAATTCCTCCTCACCTCCCTGTAGCGGTT
>JASLWR010000148.1 GCA_030740765.1 Thermoplasmatota archaeon | reverse complement strand
AGAAATCAATGATTATATTAGTGTATTATATAATAATTCACACAATATGTAGATATATCAAATAACCCTTATTTTTACTGCTTTTTTCGAGAATTAAGTTTTTGTATTTAGAATAGACCAAGGTCCTTTAAATCATTAAATGATGCAAAAAGCATTAATGAAAATAGCAAAAATAAGCCGATTCGAAAAAATCCTTCTTGCGTTTTTTGCTGCAAAGGTCGACCCAATAGTTTCTCAAAGAAGTAAAACATTAGATGACCTCCGTCTAACATTGGAATAGGAAACAGATTAATTAAACCAAGGCTTATTGATATATAAGCCATTACACTTAGAAAAGGAACAATTCCATATTCGGCAACTTGCCCAGTGATTTTCGCTATTCTAATTGGTCCTCCTAATTGAGAAGAATCTCCTGAACCTGTTATCATGCTTCCTAAATATTTTAGAGAAGTTGCAATTACAAAAAAAATCTCTTTTACAGAATAAAATATTGCTTTGGTTGGACCTAGTTTTACATTGTTAAATTCATTATTAAATGGAGCAAGTTTAATT
>JASLWR010000147.1 GCA_030740765.1 Thermoplasmatota archaeon | reverse complement strand
TACCACTTTTGTCATAATCAATTGCATAATTCTCAATTGAAGAAGGCATAAATTGAAAATTACCAATAGCACCCGCCCAAGATCCATATAAGGTTTCTTTAGAAATAATTTTTTTATCCATAAGTTTAAGCAATATAAGTAATTCTTTAGTAAAAAATTTACTCCTTCGTTTATCAAAGCTTAAAGTTGCAAGGGATGATATGATGTCCATTTTTCCTAAATATTTTCCAAAATTTGTTTCAATGCTCCATAATGCCAACAATATTTCTTTTTCAACATTAAATTTTTTTTCAATCTCATTAAATAAAGACTCGTTTTCTTTAAATATTTTTTTTTTCTTCATAATTAAATTTTTTGTTTTTAAGAAGTTACATAACTTAAATTATTAATATTTTAAATTTTATACTTTTTAATAATTTTAAATAATATAAATTTTTATGTAACTTGACTTTTAAATAGCTGTAAATATTATTAAGTAATTTTACATATGAGTTTATTTATAGTTAATAATCCTAAACATTAGTAGCAAATATAATAATAAATAATAGGCAATAATATACAT
>JASLWR010000146.1 GCA_030740765.1 Thermoplasmatota archaeon | reverse complement strand
CGTATTGGGATTGACTGTGATGGCGGAGGACATCTTCGATGATTGGCGCACCGGGGAGAATACGCAGCACACACTAACGGCCTCGCTGCGTCAGTCCGTTTTCAGTCGCTTGGCTGGCTATGAAGATACTAACGACGCTGAACGGCTCAGTGTAGATCCCACCATGCGACACGTTGTTGGTGGGCGAGCAAAGTGGCGCAACGCGGCTTCCAGGAGCCACATGGGGCGCTTCGAGACCGAAGTGCTGACCGAACCGGATCACGCCGACGCCCTTATCGACCTGTCGGGAAAATGGGTTGATCGCGTTCAGGAACGCAAACCGATTCGCGAGTTGATTCTGGATTTGGATAGTTCGGTCAGTGAGACCTATGGTGCTCAGGAAGGCACGGCGTACAACGGGCACTTCGGCTGCACCTGCTACCATCCCCTGTTCTGCTTCAACCAGTTCGGCGATCTTGAGCGGGCACTCTTACGCGAGGGCCAGGTGCACAGCGCCGACGATTGGCATAGTGTGCTGGAGCCAGTCGTGGCCCGTTACCGCGACGCGGATGTCCGCCGATTC
>JASLWR010000145.1 GCA_030740765.1 Thermoplasmatota archaeon | reverse complement strand
TCCAGTCGCAGATTTATTACGAGGGAGATCCCTTTTATCTTTTACATTATGAAAAGCATATCTTCCAAACAGGTACTTCCCCTGCGTCGCTTCTATTCCGACCTTTTTTTCAATCCATGCCTAAGAGTTATAATAACAGATGGTCTCTCACAGCTAGTGCCGAGTATTTCGATAATGACAATGCACCTAATCTTGAAAACAGTTCAGTGAGGTGGATTGGTAAGGGCGTCAGCCGTTTCAGTTCTTTGAGGTTTTCCTATTCAGGGAAATTTCTCTCCTTCTCAATTGAGCCCTATCATTTTGAAAATGAGAATCTTGATTATGATGTCCCTGTTAGAAAGGCTTTGTACTCAAAGTTAAATGATAATCGTTCGCATAACGAGATGCCGTTTATTTCTTCAGGGATAAGAGAGGCTCAGCTATTCATTCATCACCATGGTATTGGTATCGGTATATCTAACGCAAATATGTGGTGGGGGCCTGGTATTCACAGTTCACTACAGATGACATCTAATACAGTTGGATTCAATTATTTTTCTGTTGGTACTATTCGGGAAAAACGTATAAGCAAATTAG
>JASLWR010000144.1 GCA_030740765.1 Thermoplasmatota archaeon | reverse complement strand
GGAAAAGAAACTATCACCTTAGATCATGAAGCATTTGACAGAGCCCTTTATTCTGAAGGCGCGTTAACTGCAGCAAAATGGTTAATGGGCAAAAAACCTGGTTTTTATTCAATGAGAAATGTCTTAAATTTTAAATGAAATCGGGGGAAATAAATTCTCTTTTTAAAAATTTAAGTAGAGTAATAAAAAATCCTAGAAGTGACCTTAAATACAAAAATAAATTTACCCTTTTACTTTCTGTCGTTTTGTCTGCCCAGTGCACTGATGTTAATGTTAATAACGTAACTAAAAATATTTATTCAAAGTATAATAATCCTTGGCATTTTGCTGAATTAGGAAGAAAAAAGATAGAAAAATTAATTAAAAGCATTGGTCTCTTTAGAAATAAAGCCAAAAGTGTTTATTTATTATCCAAACAATTGATTGAAAAACATAATGGAAAAGTTCCAAAAAATTTTGACGATTTACTTGCTCTTCCAGGAGTAGGAAGAAAAACTGCAAATGTAGTTTTAAATGAAGGTTTTGGATTTTCAACTATTGCGGTTGATACTCACATATTTAGAGTTAGCAACAGAACTGGGTTGG
>JASLWR010000143.1 GCA_030740765.1 Thermoplasmatota archaeon | reverse complement strand
GCAGGAAAATTATGACTAGAGAGGCTTTTGACAATGCAATCTTAATTGATATGACGCTTGGAGGCTCAACGAATACCTGTCTGCATATTCCTGCAATATCCAATGAAGCCGGTATAGATATAGAACTGGACCGCTTCGATGAAATCAGTAGAAAAGTACCCCAGATAACAAACCTGAGACCAGGCGGCGAACACTTTATGGAAGACCTTTTCTATGCAGGTGGTATTCCGGCAGCAATGAAGAGGCTTGATGACACCATCAATGATTGTGCAACTGTTAGTGGGTTTAGTACAAAAGAGATTGCAAAACAGGCAATCGTCTATGATGATGATATTATTCGGACAAAGGAGAACGCCTATAACAAGGAAGGCGGCATTGCAGTACTTCATGGAAATATAGCACCCGATGGCGCTGTAATTAAACAAAGCGCACTACCCGACGATATGAGAGTTTTCAAAGGCCCCGCCAGGGTCTTTGAAAATGAAGAGGAAGCGATGCTGGCAATCATGGATAAAAAGATTTCCAGGGGTTCAGTAATCATTATCAGATATGAAGGCCCTCGTGGAGGTCCGGGAATGAGAGAGATGTTATCACCAACTGCTGC
>JASLWR010000142.1 GCA_030740765.1 Thermoplasmatota archaeon | reverse complement strand
AGAGGGAAAGAACCCAGACTAGAGTTAAGGCCCCAAAATGCTGATTAAGTGTAATAGAAGCACGTCTTAAATCCAAAACAGCGGGTAGGTTGGCTTAGAAGCAGCCACCCTTTAATGAGTTCGTAACAGATCACCCGCCGAGATTTAGGGCTGCGAAAATGGACGGGGCTAAATCAGCTGCCGAGACTCTAGCGTTGTACAAAACAACGGGTAGGGAGGCATCCCGCGTGGGCGGAAGCAACTTCGTGAGCAGTTGTGGACCGCGTGGGAAAAATTATCCTGTCAGTAGTAGTAGCATAGTGTGGTGTGAATCCACACCGTCTTAAGGGCAAGGGTTCCTCGAAGATGTTTATCAGGCGAGGGTTAGTCGATCCTAACCGCTATCCTAACAGGAATAGTGGGAAAGGGAAGCAGGTTAATATTCCTGCACTATGGAAATACACGTCGCAAGACAAGACATTCTTCTGACACTTCGAGATAGATTGAGCAGATTTTTCTGTTTAACCGTTTAAGACCTAGGAATATCGTCACGATTTGAATAGGTTGAAGGCGGGAATAGCACATCCTATGGTGTGTTCAGTCGAATCTCGGGGTCCATGAAAAGGAAGATGTATGGATTTT
>JASLWR010000141.1 GCA_030740765.1 Thermoplasmatota archaeon | reverse complement strand
CTTTGGCCACGATGCGGCGTTGTTCCGGAAGTGGTGGAAGAGGTATTTTCATATAAAGAATATCATCCCGTCCTATTCCTGGAATGGCGATACCAACTCCTGCATCTTGGAAATATTGGTATTTCGATTTTACAAACAAATGAATATAGTAAAAATCAACCAAAATGGATTTTATTGCCATAAGTTGCCTACTAATTGCGATCTCATTGACATCAACTAGATTATTTTTTCCTAAACCAGCGCCCTTTACAGTTAAAAGAATGTCATTTTTATGAGCGATTACTTTTGGCTTTTCCGTCCATTTTGTAATGATAGGATATTTTTCACCAAAATCAATTGGGCCTGTTAAGTATGAGACTCCATGTGAATCGGTGTTATAATTATGTTTTTTAATATGTTGACCAGAAATTAGTTCTATAATTCTACCAAGATATGTCCACGCCCACCCTTCGACCAACTCATACGGAACCTCATCTTCTGCAATCAGTGGTAACCATTTCTGCTTTTTAATCTTTCCTTCCTCCAACAACTTCTCCTTCTCTTCTCGAATCTTCTCCAACAAAACACTAGCCGGTTCATCATTCGGATCCTGTTCCACCAACTTACCCATCACTGCCAGTTGAAGTATCGTCTGC
>JASLWR010000140.1 GCA_030740765.1 Thermoplasmatota archaeon | reverse complement strand
GACCGGGCCCGGGCCCGCATTGGTTGGGCCCGGGCCCGCATTGGTTGGGCCCGGGCCCGCATTGGTTTCATTGGTTTCATTGGTTGCATTGGTTGCATTGGTTCCATATATAATATATAATATAATATATAATATATAATATAATATAATATAATATAATATAATATGATATATAATATGATATAATATAATATAATATAATATAACATTAATAATATAATCTTCATCCATATAATCCCCAATATCCCCCATATCTCCCTAATAATAGGCATCATATATAGCATTTAAATGCCTGTATAACATTAAATTAAATGTATAATTGTTATTTTATTGTATAATATTCTTTTAAATGTATAATATTTAATTAAATGTATAACATTTAATGTGTGTATAGTCATTTAATGCCTGTATATCATTAAATTAAATGTATAATTGTCATTTAAATGTATAATTGTTATTTAAATGTATAATATTTATTTAAATGTATAATATTTAATTAAACGTATAATATTTAATGTACCCTTTATAATTATATATTATGTTATATAATATAATATATATAATATAATATATAATATATAATATATAACCCTTTAACCCCTTTACAGTCCCCCGAGATGTCAGGCCACGGGGATGCATGGAGGCCCCGCCGCAGCGGGTGTGCTGGAAGTGCAACACAACACCGGCTTTTGGACGCCCTG
>JASLWR010000013.1 GCA_030740765.1 Thermoplasmatota archaeon | reverse complement strand
GGTTTAAATCTTCGGCGCCACAATTCATCCAGAGCCTAAAGGCACTGGCGTTCTTGTGGCTATTTTTAAGTAAATATATAGATTTTTCTATCATATAAACGAAATATCGGGGGGTAAGTGAAAGTAAGTTTTTAATACTAATACCGAGAAATGAAGTAGCCAGTATATATGTTGAAATAATCGATATTACCCGTAATGGTGTGAAAGTAAAATCTGTTCTTCCTACCCTCCGACATGGCAGTATTCAGCAGAATCGGTCCTCTCCAGGGCTGCGATTCCGCGAACATTATCAAATGGGCAAACATCGACTCCCGCAGGAAGCTCTTGGGTTTCCGAGGGTGAAGTGAATTTACTAATTCACGATTCATTCTGTCGAGGTTTGCCCTTTTAACAATATGCTAGTGATCTAGAGCCTAGACGGTCCTTAGAGGTCAATGGTATCTCTGGAGTCCACCCCATGCCTAAAACACGCTGTAGAGGGCATCCCGACCGAGTTTTTAGTGTTCAGTCCTACAGTCCTCCAATTCTCAACGATAGTGTTAAATATCCTTTGAATCTATAAGCACAATCACAATGATTTTACATCTATTGAATGGAATATGAGGGATGAAAGATGAAAAGGATAGTCTCGATAGAAATCGTTATGATGATTGGTATGCTGATGATGTCGGTCTTTCTAATAGGATGCATGGATGATTATCATGATGGCGACAGAGAGGGTGATGTAACCATCATGAGCTTTGATGTCGGGGATGGTGCGAACAGGGACGCTTATCGTGGATGCTTCTTCACGATTCGTGCTAAGCAAAACGTCAACATTGATCCTTCGAAATATTTCTTCTATGTGACCGAGCAGGGACATATTCCCAAAGCCCTCGAATTCGGCTTTAGAGACTGCCAAGACCAGGGTGAAGATGATCTGACACCCGTGGGTGGCGACAGAAACAAGTCCTATCGGTACGACGATAAGAATTGGAAGGTCGAGAATATGAATGTCGAGGCTACCGGTCAGATGTGGAGCGACGGCGAGTATATCGGCTTCGATATGCCAAAGAAGGATATGGGAATAGACATTGAGGAAGGAAAGCGCTACGAGGTCATGATAAAGGACCCATCCAATATAGTAGTCTACCAAGGTGCCTTTGTATACACACAATTTATAGGAATCTAAAACTCCGAGTTTCAAATTTGATGATTCTCTATCCTTCGAACTCCTTGATGTCACCACCACCACAATCACAAGAACAGAAGGCATTACTTGTAAAGTCACCACTTGACAAGTTTGGTGAGCCAGTATGGGTCACCTTAACCAGAGCATCAATTCACCCCGTGAGAATCCTTTTTTGTTACATATTTGATAGCCAACAATTTCCCAAAAACAATGGGGTGTGAATCTGTCGTCAAGTCGCCCACCATCCTTATGAATTCCCAGACGCCTGGCATAAGAAGAACCCACAAATCAAATGCAGGCATAAAATAATTAAGTGTCCTCATGAATATGCTTGGCGGTGTGGCTATGACAATATACGAGTTCGAAGGGAAGCTCCCCGTTATTGGTGAGGGAGCGTATGTATTTCCAAGTGCCGACGTGATCGGAGATGTCACCATAGGCAAACACTGCTATATAGGACCAGGAGCCCGCTTAAGAGGAGATTATGGTACCATTATAATCGGCAGCGGGACAAGCATTGAAGATAATTGCGTTGTCCACGCCCGGCCGGGGGAGATCTGTACCATTGGGAACCGGGTCACCATCGGCCACGGTAGCGTTATTCATAATTGCGTGATAAATGATTCCGCAATAATAGGGATGGGTTCGGTGATAAGCGACTACGCCGAGGTGGGGATATGGGCAGTAATAGCCGAGGGGGCGGTGGTAACGAACAAAACCAGGATTCCGAACAGAAGTATCGCAGCAGGCATCCCGGCAAAAGTTATCGGCAATATAGGCGAGGAATATATAAAAACATGGACCGAGTTCAAGGAAATCTACGAGGAATTGGCCACCACAAGATACCCGTCAGGCCTAAAGAGGATGGCACAATAATAATTGCACAGCAAACATTATAAATGAATATTCCGTTCGTTATATCGGGATTTTACATCCGACTCTCCTTTTCTCAGAAAAGCGATATTTAATATTAATTCTGGTGTTGACATGTCCCAGGGACGAGCTATTGCAGAAACGTTGAAAGGTGCTTCCAGCACTGGCAAGATAAAGAAAATGGAATCGATTCGATCAAACTGCAGGAGAAGCCCCGCACAGATTTCTTCCATTGCACGATATATAATTCCGCTACTACGGGACAGCGACGCGGAAGTGCGGTTGAATGCTTCGAAGTTGGTACTGGAGTTCTCGAAACTCGATCCGAGGGCCATGGCTAGCGAGGCCGGTCGGCTGATAGATACTATCAATAAGGTTTTCACCAAGGGCCAATCTGAAGAAGAAATGAATTGGGAGCCATATGCAAACCTGATGTGGGCCATGGGGAATATCTCGGAGAAATTTCCAGATATAGGGGCAAAGTGCCTGAATCAGATGACCCGCGCTTTGAAATACCCGATATACCACCCGGAACACCCTGTCGACGGGCTTCACCTCCTCTATGCAGCATCTATCAAGGCCATAGGGCAATTGGGGCGGGTGGCTCCTGCATACGTAACGGAGGAGGCAATACCCCTGGTATACAAGGCGCTGGTGGACTCTTTCCGCTTCCAATTCTGGATAAAACCCCTGAAGAAAAAGGACGAGGACATGAAATCCTGCGCCATTCAAACGCTTACAAAAGTTGGCGTGGTATTACCCACTGCTGTGGTTCCTTCGGTCACCACTGCCTTTCTCGACAAAGATAGAGCATTGATCAAGACCGTTAGAAAAATTTTATTCATGCTGACCCAGAATATCAAATTCCTCTTTCCCGCGTTAATGGATGCCCTGGATATAGATAAGAAGCAACTCCGGGAATATATCACGAAGTTCATCGTTGAAGTTGGTAAAAAAGACCCTCATTACATGATCCCACAGCTCACTTACAGGATGGAGGACCCGCGGAAATACATTCGTTTCCACTGCGCAGCCGCCTTGGGCCAATTATTCCCGTCATTTCCCGAATACATACCATCGGTGATCCCGGTACTGATAGACCATCTTGCCAATGATAAGAACCTGGACGTGCGCCAGACCGTATCCGACGCACTCAATGTTATCAGCGAAGTGAACGTGGATATATACAAAGATTACATTAAGAATATTATCGATGCAATGGATGACGAATACCACCATGTAAGGTGGCGCATGTCCCAGATCATAATGAACATCGGGAGACCCGCGCCGCTTTCCGTATATGAGTCAATACCATACCTGATAGCCGGACTCAGCGACAGACACGACCACGTTCAGTGGAAATGCAGGGAGGCTCTCGAAGTTCTCAATGTGGACAAGATAGAATATCAGTTGACTGTCCGCAATATCAATGTGGGACGCAGCCTGATCAAAAAGGCAAAGAAAGTTGCGAACATCGAGCTGCCCGAATGTACTGAAATGCTTGACGAAGCAACCAAACTTGCCAAACAATACAAGTTCAAGGAAGCAATTAAAAAAGCTGGAAAAGCGAAGAAACAAATCGAGAAAAAGGTGCCATACATCGCAGAAGGCGGTATGAAGCCCGGACAGATGCCTCCCGGGTACATGCAAATGCCCGGTTACGGGGCCCCAATGCAGTATCCGCAGACACCTGGTATGGCACCCGGTTATTTCGGACCTCCCCCCGCCCAATTCAATCAGGCCCAGGCATCTCCCGATAAGAAAAAGGAAAATGAAGAAAAATACAGGAAAGCTGTCAAAAGAGCCTTGAAGGACGGAATTGTTTCGGAAGATGAGGAAGAGATGCTGTCTGAATTACGAGATATTCTCGACATCTCCACCGAAGATCATGAAAAGATATTCGGGGAGGAAAAAGCACTGATGCCAAAAGTAGAACCGGATGTGAGTTCCAAGGAAGGAGTGGGTAACAGGGAAGCCATGGAGAAAGGCGAGGATATAACAGAAGCCGGTGCGGTGAACTGGTCGGAATACGATACCTGGGGAGGGGATGGTGCCGAGAGAGAAAGTGGTACAGATGACGATTCCAGCCTGGAAGACGGATATACCTACCTCCTTGAGAACGATGATGCAAAGGAGGCATTCACACATCTCTCCGAAGCTCTGGATGCAGGAAAAAAGGGATTGTTCATAACCAGAGACCACCCCAGAAAGGTAACCAGGAAATACAAGCTTGATTCCGCCTCACACATATGGCTGACTAAGATGCCAGGTGAAACGAACCTGAGACCGAACCAGCTGGATGTAATCAGAAAGCAAAGTGAAGCGTTTTTAAATAATTCAAAGGGAGGCGTCCTGGTCATGGATGGTTTGGATTATCTTGTCACGCACAACGATTTCGAGGGGGTCTTCAACCTTGTACAATCATTGAAGGACCTAGCCTCGGTCTCAGAAAGCATCATTATCCTTTCGGTAGGTCAATCGACACTTGAAGAAACCGAAATGAAATCTCTCGAAAGAGAAGTGGATGATGTATTATAATGCTCATTCGAGGGAATTGAACTGGTTGTGGATGGATGTCCGATGTTCTGATCGTCAAAGAGGCCTTGACAGAAGAACTGGGGGCAAGCAAGGTCTGGTTAACACAGCGTACCCTTCTGAAATTAGGTTTATCTCCTGGCGATATTGTATCCATTGAGGGTGACCGGTCATCCTGTGGAATTGTCTTTTCGGATCATCAGAGAGGTGATGATGGCCATATAAGATTGAATCGTGAAACCAGACAGAATTGCGGTGTAAGTATTGGTGGAAAGGTGACTGTGGAAAAGGTAGATGCCCCATTCTGTGTACGCTGTTGGATATCCCCCTGGACTGCAAAGGATAGGGGTGTAACAATACTTTCTCTGGATCTTGGCGGTTTTATCAGAAATAAACTTAACAAGAGACCCCTTAGCCAGGGCGATCTGGTAACCGTTCATGGTATAGCCATAACCGGCGGTGGGCTACAGTTCAAAGTGGAGCGGGTTCAACCGAAGGGGATAGTCAGGATCGAAAGAAAAACGGAGATCGAGCTAGTACTGCCCCGCCAGGGAGATGAAAAGATAAAGATGGAAAAAAAGGTGGGATTCGAGGATATTGGAGGTCTTAAAAGCCAACTGGCAGGTATCAGGGAAATGGTCGAACTGCCGCTGAACCGACCACAGATATTCAGAACAATGGGGATCACGCCGCCCAAAGGGCTTTTGCTTTACGGTCCCCCGGGAACAGGGAAGACTCTGATAACCAAGGCTCTGGCTCAGGAGACCGGGGCAAGCATATTCTCTATTCGCGGCCCCGAGATAATGGACGGACTTTACGGTAAGAGCGAGAAGAACTTGCGAGACGTATTTTTCGAGGCTGCAAAGAGCGCTCCTTCCATAATATTCATAGACGAGATCGATTCCATCGCCCCAAAGAGGGACAGTTCTTCAGGGGATGTGGAAAAGAGAATAGTGGCTCAACTTCTCACGTCGATGGACTCACTTCCCGCGGATGGGAATGTTGTGGTCATAGGAACCACGAACCGGCCGGATGCCATTGAGGAGGCCCTGAGAAGACCCGGGAGGTTCGATAGAGAGGTGGAGCTGCCGGCCCCCGACGAAAGGGGACGGAGTGAGATATTGGCCATTCATACCCGGGGAATGCCCTTGGACGAAACAGTGAATCTCGATTCCATAGTAAACATGACCGTTGGATACGTCGGTGCCGACATCCAGGCACTTTGTCGAGAAGCGGCCCTTTCGGCAATCAAGAGGCTTATAGAGGGAAAGGGTGAGGTCGGAGATGTTCCCATCGAAGGTCTTCTCAAGCTCAAGGTAGAGATGCAGGATTTCCTCAGCGCACAAAAGAGAGTAATGCCCAGTGCCCTTAGGGAGATCACGGTCAGAATACCGAAATGCAGTTACGAGGACATTGGCGGGCTTGAAAACGTCAAGCGCGATCTATCGGAATGCGTGGAAAAACCTTTCAGTCACCGGGCCGATTTCAAAAGATTGGGGATTCGAACCCCCAACGGCGTTCTTCTCTACGGTCCGCCCGGAACAGGTAAGACCCTTCTCGCAAGAGCCGTGGCGAACCAGACGGGTTCGGCCTTCATTCCAGTGAAAGGACCCGAGATACTTTCGCGGTACGTGGGTGAGGCTGAAAAGAGGCTGCGGGAGATATTCAAAAGGGGGAGACAGGTATCACCTTGTATTATATTTTTCGACGAGGTGGATTCGGTAACAAGGTCACGGAACACCGGTCAAGGCAGCCCGCAAGGTCTAGAGAATCTTACTAATCAGCTTCTGACCCTTATTGACGGTATCGAGCAGTACGAAGATGTCATTGTGATAGGCGCCACCAACAGACCGGAGATCATGGATGAGGCCTTTATGAGAAAGGGGCGTTTCGACCGTCTGATATACGTCCCCCCTCCCGATAAGGATGAAAGGTTTTCGATACTCCGGATACATACCAGGAAAATTCCATTGGCATCCGATGTCGATCTTAAGTATCTTTCTGAGAACACGAAGAACTTTTCGGGAGCGGACATTGAAGGGCTCTGCCAGGAAGCGGCCATAGAGGCGTTTCGGGAGGACCCGGAGGCAAGGTTTGTGGGGGCAAATCATTTCGAAAATGCCTTACTTAGGCTCAAGCCTTCAATCAGTAAAGAAACAATTAAATATTATAATACTATTAATAAAAGGCTTAGTGGCAGGGTAACTTCCGGGGATGTTGATGTGCACCCCTACGGTTACGGTTAGAATAATTATTCACATTAATGCAGATATATAGGGTGGTCAAAACATGATAGAAGAGAAAAATAAATTCGTAACGGATCTCAGGGGAAAGACCATAATGAGTGCAACGGGAGATATTCTGGGAATAATCGACAATTTCGTTGTTGATACGGGAAACGGCGCTGTGAAACACGTGCTCGTTGCTCCCACCGAACACCTGGACCTAAATAAATACAAGGTCGACAACATGGAGAGACTGGTCCTTCCTTTCAACAAGATCAATGCCGTGAAAGACGTAGTGGTAATGGCTCCCTTGTGAATTGAGATTGGCCTCCTACGAGGGTGATATTATTTCTTCCTCCTTTCCTTTCGAGGTAACTCCATTATCAGGGCGATTCGATCTCAAGATAATACCTTCCCTGAGCATCCTCGCGGGACGACTGGTGGTGACCCGTGAGGGGAGCTATCATATTCTAAAAAAAAATAATCAAGAGATAAGCATAGCGGAGCTAATAGATCGAATGGAGAAATCATACGACTGCGTTCACATGGTGGACCTCGACAGCATCACCAGAGGGAAGACACAATTGGGCTGCGCGAGGGATGTTTCCGAGAAAATGGAAGTGTGGTATGACGGCGGTTTCTTTTCCAGCGAGGAGATCTACGACCCCATAATGATGGGAGTTAGAAATATCGTTCTGGGAACCAAGAGCATTACCGATATGAACACTCTTCTGGACTGTTTCGAGCTTACCCCTAACATGGTGTTCGAACTGGATTATCACGACGGTATAATGTCGCCTTCTAAAGAAATTTCCACCGTGGGTGTGAGCGAACTGGTAAACAAGGTGCGAGCCATCGGAATCAAGGAGATGATAGTGGCCGATTTCGGGCGCATGGAAGACGAGGGCGAAATAAATATCCCATTGATTAAACGCATCATAGCCGAGGGATTCAAGACTTACGCAGCTGGAAATGTAACCCCCGAGGATCTGCCGGCACTCCAGAAGATCGGCGCTGCGGGAGCAATATTGAAACTGGAATCCATACTCAGTTAAGTATTTTTATTATGAGAAAAGATTTTTTCCCATCCGGAGAACGATCATGGACCCGTTGAAACAGACCATTGCATTTCTCTATCACAAAAAGGGCGTCCGCCCCCTGAAAAGGATGGAGATGGAGATCACGCTGTCAATGGACCTCCGGTGGTTCACGCTGGCGCAATCCAAGTTAGTGGTGGAACGCGCGGTCCTCAGCGGGTACGTCGCGGAAAAGGAGGGGCTATTCCTGCCAACGTTCTCAATGGACAATGTCGAGATCCCACCGCTATTCAGACCGAGCTTCGAAGAGGTTGACCAGGTGGTTGTAATGGAAACAACCCCTGATGAAGTTAAAGCGGAGATCGGAGATCCGCCCACGAAAATCCTGGAAAAACCGAGAGAAAAACCATCGAAGAAGTCACTCTTCGATAGAATATTGGATCATGTTATGAAAGCAGGCGGTTACGAGAAACGCCAGGTCATCCGGCGGATGAACGAGCTGAAGGAACTTGACGTGATCCCGGAGATACGACTGCTGATCCTGGCAAGGGGTGAGGGGATCGACGTAAGTGAATTTCTTAACGAAACGGATGAGCGGATCCGGGGTTATCTGTAACTGAAAATGAAATATCGGGGCCACATCTTGGTTTTGTTTACTTTTTCATCGTATACCAGAACCTTCTCTTCTTTTTCATCTTCGATCTAATGACACCTAGGGTAGCAAGGTTTTTCAAATGATATATTACTGCCTGGCGGGTTTTCCCTAATTCCTCTGCTATCTCTCTTGTGGAACTAAAGGTCCTCCGTGAAATAACTTCCACAACTTCACTCTGTCTGGCGCTTAGCGGCTCACAGCTAATTGTCATTCCAAAAGGATAGAACCGTTTCAAGTATTTTCCGCAATGAGATTGTATCAGTCTTTTTCTTTCAAGCTCCCGGACATGATGGGTAATTACCCCTGCGGCCAGCCCTGTTTCCCTTCTTATTTTGGAATAATGCACACCGGGGTTCTCCAGTATACAATTGAATATTGCCCTTCTGTTGCTGTTGAAATGAATCCTTGGAAAACCCGAGACCGATTTGGTTCTCTCCTGAATTACATTTTTCCGCGAAATCTGTTTCATATTTAATACTCCCCTGTGCAAGGCATTCCCCCCAGGACATTGAGGAAAATGTCCTGCTGATATCCTGTACCGGAGTATCAGTATATATGGTTTCTAAAACAACATTCGAAATAACCCTATCCAGTCATGTTCCAGAGTCCGGTTTCACAAGGAAGAAAATACCACCCACCCGTCACTTCCCATTTGGGGAATAAATCTAAAAAAATCAATTTTTATTAAGAAATAGATGGATCAAACCATCGTTTTTTACTTTCGTAACCACCCCTCGGTCCAATAGGGAATTTACATGATATGAAATTGTCGGATATGTGAGATTCGTCTTCTGGATCAACTGCTTGTAGGTTATTCCGGAATTTTTAGATATTACACTGAGCATTTTTTCCTGCGTCGGGGTTAGCGATCGAACATCATTTTTTGGTTCACCAAAATAACACCTCATAAAATACCCGTCGGAAACTGTGTTTATTACCTTCGCATCTTCGAGTTTACGGATATGATGATGCAGCGTGCTGGAATGGATGTTCATCCGTCTTGAAAGCTCACGGAAATACACTCCGGGGTGGTTCTGGACATATGAACAGATATTAACCCTTGTCCGATGTTTAAAGATATTTTTCTGGCTGATCCTGGAATAGGAAATAAAACAGATCAAGAAGAGTATCATTCCCAACCCGATAAAGATGGCTATATCTAGATTTTTCATTCTTCCGTCTTCTTTCAACCACCTTTTTGGGTCACGGGGATAGGCGTCCCATTCGTTTCTGATCCCGTCTCCATCCCAATCCAACGGAGTTGATCTCCGGTCGTTGGGATCGCTGCCGGAGGCGTTCTCGTATGTATCGTTCCATCCGTCGCCATCCGTATCGGTTCCATCCTCTCCCGATACTTCATCGTCCTCCTCTACTATTAACGTCAGATAGTCCATATCGATATTTTTTTCCGAATCGCTGACTACGAGCGTAACCAGATATTCGCCAGGAGTCATTAATACGTGAGAAACGTTTCCACCGTACAACACCACGACATTACCATTATCAAAGAAAAGCCAGGTATAATTATCAATACCTACGTTATCCGAGCTTCCGGTTCCATTAAAGCGTATCAATTCCCCCTGCTGGGCAGCCATATCTTCCCCAGCCATTGCGTTGGGTTTTATTATATCCTGAACGTGAAGCACGAAGGAATCTTCCGCCTGGTTATTATTGAAATCAATAAGTTTGAGATCTATCACGTAAATTCCGGGCATGACAAAATAGAAGGAGGTTTCTTCACCGTATAGATTTATTATTTCTCCATCGTAAACGAATGACCATGAAAAGTTCATGATCCCAGTGTTATCGGTACTTGCCGAAGCATTGAATACGACATCCGTGGATTGAGGTACAGCCAGATTGGAACCACCGTCTGCCAAGGGTGGGGTAGTATCCCGAACCGTAACAATGATCTCATCAGTTCCCAAGTATCCAGCTGCGTCGAATACGATCAGTGTTACCGGAAATGAGCCAGCATTTTCAAATCGAAATTCCGCATTCATTCCAAATAAATTTTCGACTTTTTGCTTGTAAAGAAATGTCCACGTGAAATTAACAATTCCCATGTTATCGTAACTGGAACTTCCATCAAAATATACGAGATCGTGCTGAACGATTGTAATATCTTTACCGGCCACTGCCACTGGTTCCAAGGAATCCTTTGAAATTCGGATCCCCCAATCGTAAAGGACGGGGACCTGCTCATTCGTCGACTTGAAATTTGCTCTTAAATATATGGCTTTGTTTCCCAGGGGATCTATGGCGGTGAGATCCAGATAAAGATATCCATCATCGCCCCGACCGATCATCAATATTTCATCGGTCTCCCCGTTATGGACCTGAATGTCTAAAGTCGTAGCTTCTGGAACTGAACGATGAACTTGCAGCGCGGACCATGACATGTTCTCCGGAAGGAAGATCAATTCCGATTGGACGAATCCGATCTCATCGAGACCACTGGGACGTACATCATTGGATATTTTTACGTTATCGACAATAAGGAGTTTTCGGTTTCCGATAAAACTGTCCCGCCATACATTTTCAGCCGTCCATTCCACACCCCATGATCTCAGCAACGGTGTCGCACTCTCGTTGCCAGCCAACAATCCTTGCAGACGGATATTTGTTATCCCCTGATCATTAAGACTTGTGAGGTCGATATCCCTATCAGGTAGATTGTCGAATCCAACCAGTGTTTTATTCGTGTCTGCGTTTATCACTGTGATGTTGAGATACGTATTTAGTGGTTCTGTTTTTTCCAAGGACAGTGAATCCCATTTCATGGATTCAGGAATGTTGAACGGTTTTGAAAAAACTGAACCTTCAATAGAAAATTTTTCCGATAGAATATGTGAGAGAGGTTCAGGGGTGACGTGGTTCCTTATACGAAACCAATCGGTCCATAATCTTCCAAATCCGTTACCAGCATATCCATAAGCTTTATTCTGCACCCATACTTTATAAACTTCTTCCGTAATCCCTGGATCCAGAAAAGCCGTTTGAAAAATGGAATCTTCAAATAAACTGATCTCTTCTTCATTCTTTGCCAATCCAATTATATGATATGGCGTAATGCCTCCATCCCAGGATCCCTGACTCCATATTGTATCCATCTGGGAATCGGATGAGGTGTATTTCAACCACGAATTATCCTTTTTACTCCTTCCGATACACCTGGACCATGTAGAGTTAATCTGGCTCATGGCCATCCCTAAACAACCGGTTATGGTGTTTCCGGCTTCAGTTCCCCCTTTCTCCATCTTTTGCCTTGATTCAACAATCCTGTTATCCAGATTTACGGGATCTTTTTTGAAACAGTTTTCAGCACCCATCCATACATCGTTAACCTCTAGTAACAGACATCCCTCCTCTATCGAATAGGACGCTTTAGCTCCCACCAGTGGTTCGGCCCATTTATTTAGATCAATGCTCGATCCTGAAAAATCGTCGAAGAATAGAAATGTTGAGTCTCCATCACTCTCATTGAGAGCTCCCGAATTCCCATAATACATCAACACAGTTGTACGGCCCAGTGCTTGAATTTCGGTTATGTTTATCCAAATAGTGGAAGAAATCCCGTTGTTGAATTCTTGCATCCAATATGGAAGAGGAACTTCCGTCCCCTCGCTCTCGTTTATGTACGTGAAACGCAGGTCATCGAAATCAGCCTGCATACCTGGAACGAAGGGAACTGATAAATTTATCTGATATCCTGAAAGATATTTACCGGATGGATTTTCAATCTCGATCATCCTTCGGTTCGACCAGCCATTGTAAAACCATGAAGCCACGGAACGATTGCCCCTCAAAATTATACCATTATCATTTTGAGATAAGTTTTTCAACCATTCTGTTCCCGAGGAATTTACAAAATCGTCAAACCATGAACCACCCAAGTCGTCGGTTTCCAGATAGCTTCTAGCAGTATCCTTCGGATTCATTGAGGTAGAACCATCATCCATTGACCCGATAGCAATTTTATTTTTTACAAATGGATCCTTGTTCAATTGGATCCCAGCAAGAGAATTAAGGAGGATGAGGAGTATTATAATGACGATTTTTCGATGCTTCATTCAAAACACCTGGAGATTCACCTTTTCCGATTAATTCCACCACTTATTAATCGTCATATTATTTGAATTATTTGTATCGATGTAAAACTCTTCAGAGCATTTTCTCGCTGATATGGATCATTTATTCTTTGAATTAGATTATAAAAAGTCTTACTTTCACTACGGATTTTGGTATTTTACACCTTGAAGATTATTGTATTTAAGTTTTACTTTCACTCACCCCCCTCCCCCGTAAAGGTATATATAGAGCGAAGTGTATTACTCGTTTCACCCGGCAAAAACCGATTATTTGCATAAGAAAAAAGAAGGCCGGGAAAAAGAAAACTGAGGTTTTGAAATGACTAATGAAAAAAACAGATACGCATCCCACGTGAATGAAATAGAAAGGGTGCTCGATGGAAAAACGGATCGTGAAACGATCCAGGAAAAATTAGTGGAATACACTGAGAAATTCATGATAGATCTTCCCAGTGCAAAGAAAGCGATCGTGAAGAACTTTGGCGGCGACATCTCTAAACTGGGTGCCCCCCGTCTCCTGATGGAACTGACGGACAATGAGCCCTCCGTGGATATCAAGGTGAGAGTGCTCTCCATCAACCCCAAGACCATATCGATGGATGGGGGCGAAAAGACCATATATTACGGACTGATGGGCGATTCTTCCGGAGTGCTTCCCTTCACGTCCTGGCAAGAAGTGGAAATTCAAAAAGGTGATACCGTGCTTATCAGGAACGCCTATGTGCGGGGCGAGTTCGGCGGAAGAGTTCAGGTTAATTTCGGGAATCGCGTGAGCATAGAGAAGGTACCTGCCGATGCAGTGGGAGTCATCCCACAGCAGATGAGCCGGGACATTGACATCCACGAGCTTGAAGATAGAATGAGCAACATTAATGTGAAGGGCAAGATCCTCAGCATCCGTGATCGCACTGTGACAGTGAAGGGTGAAGAAAGGACCGTTCTCGGCGGGGTACTGGGAGATTCCACGGGAACTGTTCAGTTCAGCGCCTGGGATGAGTTCAATTTTGGCTTGGGCGAGCTTGTTGAAATAAACAACGCGTATACAAAGAGCTGGGGGGGCCGACTGCAATTGGCCTTCAATGAGAGGACCGAGATCAAACGATTGAGCGACGAACAAGAACTTGGGATCATACCAAAAGAGTTCAAGGTCAACGATTTCAAGGAAGGCCTGGAATACGTGATAACCAAGGTAAGGATTATCGAGGTGGAGAAAAGAACGGTGAACGCGGCAGGTGGAACCAAGTCCGTTTTCTCCGGATTGTGCGGTGATGAGACTGGAACCTGCTCGTTTTCAGCCTGGGAGGATTTCGATCTCGAACCCAATGACGTCATCCGTATCGAAGGTGCCTACATCCGACAGTGGAGAGGTCCACAGCTCACCTTCGGAGAGAACACGAAAGTGATAAAACTGGAAGGTTCGGAGCTTCCGCCCACCTCCATCATTTCCGAGGAGAAGCTCCGTACTATCGGCAGCCTCATCGCATCGGACGGAGCCATCAACATAAAGGTGGACGGGGCCATACTCGACATCAAGAAAGGGAGCGGTCTAATCTGGCGCTGTCCCATCTGCAGACGGGTGCTTTCCAAGGGAACCTGTGCGATCCACAAAAAGGTGGAGGGCGAGTCCGATCTCAGGATCAAGGCAGTACTGGACGACGGTACCGGGGCGCTGCACCTCATAATAGGTCGAGATCTAACAGAAAAGATACTGAACATTTCTCTTGAGCGAGCAATCAAGATCGTGAAGGATAATATCAACAACCCGGATCTAATAAGCGACGACGTATTCGATCTCCTTGTGGCAAAACCCGTGACTGTGAAAGGGAATGTGACCAATGACGAGTACGGAATAATGATGATCGCCAACAGCTTCGAGTTCTCGAAGATGGACCCGAGGTCGGAAGTGGCGGAATTCCTAGAGGAACTGGGGGTGTAAAAAATGAGCAATCCAAGAGAAATGGCATACCGGATATTTGCAGACGAATTCAACAGATCCGCCGTGAAGGTGGTAGGTGAGGGGGAATACTCTCCCAATTATATAATAAGCCCCCTAGGCGCCAAGATAAACCGCGTCTTCATCGTAGGTGTGTTGACCGATGTTGAGAACCTCGGTTCCCCTGAGGAACCGTTCTTCAGGGCGAAGGTGTCGGATACCACCGGGCACTTTTACCTTTCGGCGGGTCAGTATAATCCCGCCGCTGCCGCAGTATTGGCCGATATCTCTTTCCCTACATACGTGGCAGTAGTGGGGAAGGTCCGGTCGTTCGAGCCCGAGGACGGTGGTTTCTTCGTATCGGTCAATCCAGAGACAATAAAAGAGGTCGCCGAGAACCTTCGCGATTACTGGTGCGTCCGTACCGGGAAATCCACCAAAGAAAGGATCGAGGCATATATCGAAGCGGAGAAAATGACGAAACCGGATGCGGATGAACTAATCAAACTGGGATTCGCTCCCGCTGTGGCGGAGGGGGCCATCCTCGCCATAGAGAACTACGGCAGCGTCGACACCGACATGTACTTCAGGAACATGGTCTCAGCGCTGACAACAGTATTGAGGGAGAAACAGAGCGAGGAGTTCACCCCGGTCCCCTCCCGGGAGGTCAATGGGGAATACAGAACCTCGTTCGAAGGCGATGCGAAGCCGCAAGGGAGTGAGGACTCCCCTGAGTTTTTTGAAGAGGAACTGGACAAGATCGTCCTCGACATCATCGAAGAGGTGGACACTGCCGATGCAGGCGGCGACGGGGCTCTATGGGATGAGATTCTCGGCATTTCCGAAACGAAGAAGATCCCACGGGACAGCCTTGAAGAGACCATGGGACGCCTTCTGAACAAAGGACTTATATACGAACCTGTGATAGGAAGAATGAAAAAGGTATAAGCAATCCCTTTCTCCTTATGTATCCAGGGGCAGTTCCCGCTTCACTGCCCCGATTTTTTTCTTTTTTTTAGAAAGATATGTGAAATTGACCCCAATATTATATAAAGCACCATAACTTCTCCATATTGTTTATTGTGAATGCTTTTTCATCTTTCCGATGTTAATATATGAGGTGAAATTATGAATACTGCTAAAAAGACAAATAAAAAATACTCATTTCTAAGGACCATCTGCCTTGGCCTGATCGCATTAATGTTAATAATGAACTTTCCTGCCATAAGTGGAACGGAGCATGAATCAATTACTCCTCCCGTGAAGAGTAATAGGGCAAACGCAGATCATCTTCTTCTAAGTGAGGTGTGTGTAACCCCCAGCACTGGCGAGTTCATCGAAATATACAATCCCACCGAGGGGGCGATCTCTCTTGATAACTACTTTATCGCGGATATTATAGATTATTATAACATAGTCAATACTAGCACCGGCTTCAATCACACTTATGCCACGGACTTCTTGGTCTCCTTCCCGGTATCCTCCACAATACCGTCGGGTGGTTATCAGGTTATGGCCATGAATTCTACTGATTTCATTGCCGAATACAGCGGGACGGTACCGAATTACTGCATTGAAGGGGTTGAATCCCCCCACATGAACGACACATTTGGTTTCATGGGTGGCTCGGCTGGTTTGACAGATGGTGGCGAGACGGTTGTCCTATTCTACTGGGATGGAACCAGTGACCAGATTAAGGATGTCGACATCGTGTGGTGGGGGAGCAGTGATGCATACAAGATCGATAAAAGTTCAGTAAGTATCGACAGCGAGTACGATGGAGACGGGGCAACGTCGAACTACAACAACGACGCCTCCACCTATCCTCCCATAAAGAACGGGGCTCACAGTAGCGGAAACTCGTTCAACAGGACTGTAAAGGTCGAACCGGAAGAGGTGCAGAACGGTGGGAACGGCAAGACCGGACACGACGAGACAACGGAGAATCTCACTGCAAGCTGGAGTTCCAATACCGAAGCAAATCCCATGACTACAGTCCCGCCGCGCAGCCCGCCCAACATCCGATCCGTCGTGCAAATACCTGATGGAAATCCGACTCCGGGTACCAACGTGATGATAAACGTCACTGTCACAGACGACGGAGAGATAAGTTCGGTAAATATTTCCATCTCGGTGGGGGATGGCACGGCAGAGCTGTACCCTATGAACCACGTAGAGGGAGACGATTATTCGTATACTATTTCATACAACAGCCCACCCATGAATGCAGGCACAATAGTTCAATATAACGTTTCGGCCACCGATGACGAGGGGAACGTGACTTATTCGGATAATTTTACCTACACATACCTGACAGAACCTGTCTTTATTGTCACTGAGGTGATGTTCGATGGCTTGAGCGGGGAAGACGACTGGGTGGAGATATTCTGCGTCGACGATGGCAATTCTTCGTCAGGGATCTCCCTTGATGGGTGGGGGATGGACGACATGGATAGCGATTACGACAAGACCTTCGGTGATGTGATCGTCCGGACCGGAGAGATAATACTCGTAAGGTACAACGACGATACAAGCGTGGATGATAATAATGATACCGATGGTAATGGGATTATTAACACCTATACCGGCGCATCGAACACGAGGTTAAAAACAGCCGGTGATCAGGTAGTCCTTTTCGACGAATCCGGATACATAGTAGATGCGGTTTGCTGGGCATTCAACGGCACCCTCGATAGCGGCGAGACCAATGATCTGACCACGGTCTTTGACGAGAATCAATGGATATCCCAGCTGAACACGAGCTGCGTGAATTCGGAGGATGTGCCGGAAGGAGGGGCCATATCACGAAGCAAGGGCGAAGCGGACTCGAATTCGAAGAACGACTGGCACGTCCTAGAACCGCCCACACCAGGAAGCTTTGGGAATCTTTCCAACCTGCCGCCGGTAATCTTAAGCGTGCTTCTTGACCCCATGCCCGAGGATGGTACGGTTATGCCCATGGTTAATGTCACCCTCACTGCAAGAATTACCGATGAACTCGGAATCCTGAGTGCCAATATTACATGGACGCTGAACGGCACTCCACAGCAGAACATTCCTCTTATGAACGATGGGATTGTCCCTGACATCAACATCGGCGATGAAAATTGGACTGCCATACTGCCGGGGCAGCCTGCTGGTTCGGTTGTCGTCCTTTCCGTTGAGGCATACGACACAACGCTCGAACGCAGGATTAGCGCTTCTACCACATTGAGGTTCACCGAACCGCCCGAGGTCATTAAAGTTCTTATCATGGAGGTAATGTTCGATGATAAAGATACGGACGACGACTGGGTTGAACTCTATTGTGTCGATGATGGGAATAAAGGAGGGGGAAATTACATCACTGGATGGTCAGTGGACGACATGGACGGCGATACCGACAAAGTATTCGGTAACGTTTCCATTCATACTGGCGATCTCGTTTTGATCCATTACAACGATGACATTACGTCCGATGAGAACAACTCTTCAGACGGGAATGTTGACAGCGTTATCGATCTGTATACCTTTGCGTCTAACACCAGGATGAAAATGGAAGGAGACCAGATAGCTCTATATGATCAGGACCACAATATTGTCGATTCGGTATGCTGGTGGATGCTTAACCGGACAATTTCATCCGGTACCGAACCAGATGATATGGCGGTTCTTTTCGCCGCTGGACAATGGACATCTTCCGAGAACACAAGCTGCGTGAATACGGATGATTTTGAGGAAGGATGGAGCATTTCGAGGATTCGTGCAGAACCCGATACGAACTCAAAGATAGATTGGCAAACGCTTAAAACGCCCACCCCGGGAGAAGGGCCTGCCTCACCTGTGCCATTCAGTTTCAATTTCACTGTTCTGATGACCGGGCCGTCACAGGCCCCGGTTGATGGAAACTTTGTTCTTCAATGGTCCGTCAGTGGAGATACCAGCTTCGTGGAACAGACCAATATCTCGCTTTACTACTACGAAGATGACCTGGATGGAACGGGAATATTTCTAGCCTACCTCAACCCGGCTTCGCAAAGATACGTCTGGAATCTTACGGGGTTGAAGGAAGGGGTCTACTATATTCAGGTATTGATCGACGACGGTATCAAGGCACCCTATACTATTAACACGAGCTATGCCCTAGAAATTCTCGAGCTTATGCCGCCAGAAGTGGAAAGCACCGTTCCTTCGAACCTTGCCGTCGGAGTGAAAATTGACTCTGACATAAAGATGGTTTTCGACATTAAAATGGATATTGGTTCCTTCAAACTTGGAGATACATTCACTATCACCCCTATTGTGGATGGAAACTTCATTGTGGAGGACGAGAAGACGGTGATTTTCGATCCGATGGTATCAATGGCTGCCAACACTTTGTACGAGATTACTTTGGAAGGGGTGATGTCCGCCGACGGTGTCACAATAGAGAACAGCTACTCTTTCACCTTTACTACAGAGATACTTCATCTTTACGAAATCAAGGGTACAGTTGTCCCGAAAGACGTCACAGTTAGCATCGATGGGATTGAGGTAGATGTGACGAACGGGCAATTTTCGACATTGCTACTAAATGGAACTTACCGTATTGTCATATCAGCGGATGGATACGAGGACCATGTAGAATTGATAAGCATTTATGGAGGCGATAAAGATCTTGGCGAGATCAAGATGGAAGAACTTCCCACGGAAATGCATGAAGTTCCACGCCTTGGACCTTTCGTCTACAAGGGTACGACAAAACCTATAGAGGGAGTAAATCTATCACTTGAACTTTATGGAGTGACCTACTATGCCGATACCGATTCGGACGGATACGCAAGGTTCATCCTACCGGTGGAGGAGATCCCTGTGGGAACCACCATAACGGCAAGGAAGGGCGACGAAACAAAAAGCTGGAAATGGGGGGAGGACGACCTCTATAAGGTATTTGTCAAACCCGATGACGGGATTAACGGAAACGGGAATGACACCGACAAGGGATCCGACACCACCCTGTGGACTATCTTGATAATTCTCGTGGTTCTCATAGTCGCCGTAATAATCGTCATCGTGATATACCTGTTACGAACCAAAAAGAAGGATATCGAAACTGGCAGCACACCCAATGAACCTATTATAGAACAGGAGGAGGGAACAGGGGAAACGACGGATGACGGGACTGAAATAGAAGTCCGTCAGGAGACGTTAACGGGTGAGAACACTGATGATATCAAGGGTTCCGATGACCTGGACCAAGGAGAACAATCTACCGACGAAGTGTCGGAAGATAACGTTGAGGTTTCCAGCCCCACAATAGCAGAAACAGCCTCCAATACCCCTGCCACGTTGAATCAGGATGAGAATCAGGTCATAGCTCAGATCACTGATGATGGATCACAAGAACTTGCTCTTGAGAATGTGTTCGAATCCACTCCCATCACGCCGCAAACAATTTCGGACGAGGAACTACTGGATGAGGGATCTTAATATAACACTGCCATCTTGTATAATAACCTTAAGTCGAATATTAATAAGTATGTTATCTGCCACTACGACCTACAACATCATTTTATCAAGTCGTGAGGTGATACGATATGAAATACCATATTAAGGGGTTGAAAACTTTTTTTATAATATGTACTGCACTCATTTTGTGCATTACCGTTCCGTTCTTTGAAAATGGAAAAGGAGATACATCTTCTGAGGTCTCGAATCGCGCAGCGCCCGATCATCTTCTACTCACGGAAATATGTGTTACGCCCACTGCAGGAGAGTTCATCGAGATATTCAATCCAACAGGCGCTCCAGTCCCCCTTGATGATTATTATATAACTGACATCACCGACTACTACAACATAGTAAATTCGGCGCCTGGTTATGAAAACCAATATAGTACGGATTTCGTGGCCTCATTCCCACCCGGCTCCACCATCGATCCCGGTGAATACCAGGTAATGGCAGTTTACTCCGGCAACTTCATGACCGAATACGGGATAGTTCCGAACTACTGCCTCCAGGGAAACGATTGTCCCCGGATGATCGGCACGCTGGGATTTATAGGAAACTCCATGAACGGGATGCTGACCAACAGCCACGAGTCCGCTGTTCTATTCCAATGGGATGGGATTAGCGACCTGGTTTCGGACGTGGATATGGTCTGGTGGGGTGATGATGATGATTATCGGGTCGACAAGACCGGGGTAAGTATCGACAGCGAATTCGACGGCGATGGAACCAAAGGAAATTACAAGACCGATGCATCCACATATCCCCTGATCCGGAACGTACAGCATAATGCGGGAGATTCATTCAAGAGAAGCAATATAAGCGGAGAACCGGGGGAAATTTCCAGCGGCGGCAACGGAATAACCGGGCATGATGAGACCACTGAAAACCTCACTGCAAGCTGGAATTTCTCTACCCCAGCCAGTCCAACCATTACAAAACCGCTATCGGCAGCGCCAATAATCCGCTTCATTGAACAGGAACCCAAGGGGAATCCTATTCCCGGAACGGATGTTACCATCACCGCAAACGTGACCGATGAAAGTAATTTGGATTACATAAATATCACGATCTCCGTGGATAACGGACCCTTCGTAACCCATTCAATGACCCCGGCAGGGGGCAATGATTACTCATATATTCTTTCTTACAGCAGTCCGCCTATGGCTAACGGCGTTGGTGTGAAATACAACATTTCCGCTACCGACGAAGATGGGAACGTGAGCCGGTCGGATGATTTTTTATATTTCTACCTCCCTGACAATCCTCTGAAAATTAACATTACCGAGGTGATGTTCAACCATACTACGAGTGAAAATAACTGGATCGAACTTTACTGTCATGATGACGGCAACCCGGGAATTGGAAATTCCTTACTCGGCTGGAGCTTGAACGATCTCGACGGTACCAACGATAAAGATTTTTCTAACATCATCATTCAAACAGGGGAACTGTTGCTGCTGCATTACAATGTTACAGATGTCCCCGATGAGATGGATTCGACGGATGGCAACGCTGATGGTATAATTGATACATACTGCACAGGCTTGAATAAACGGTTGGATCCGGTGGGTGATCAGGCGGTTCTGTTCGATGGGGAGAGTCACATCTTTGACGCTGTATGTTGGTCATATAATGACATCATCCCGAGTGCCTACGAACAGAGCGACCTTAACTATACTGCGTCGTTCGGGCAATGGTTCTCAAATGGTACCGGGGACTGCATAGACGCCGAAAATGTACTGGAAGGATACAGCATAACCCGAAACAAGGGTGAGGCAGACACGAACTCGAAGGCGGATTGGTACCCATTGGATACCCCCGGTCCAGGAATATTCTACGGATTCTCCGATTCCTTCCCTGTTATATCGGACATTCGTACGGACCCGCAACCGGAGGGGGGCATACTACCCTCCATGTATGATGCAAATATTACCGCGAGGATCACCGACGACAAAGGCGTCCTCAGTGCAAACATCACTTGGACCCTGGATGGTGTACCCCAGTCGAAATTGGTACTCAAGGACGATGGAATATCTCCCGATGAAATTGCCGACGACCATAACTGGACCGGCCGTATACCGGGTCAAGCAAACGATTCCGAAGTGGTCTTTTCGGTGGAAGCTCTAGATACGATTTTACAGAGAAGGGTGTCAGGCTCATACAGCATTGCCTATCGGTCCCCTTCAAGCGTACCGGAATTCCTTATAACCGAAGCAATGATCAAGCCCGCTCACGACGAATGCTGGGTGGAGATACACTGTCTGGATGATATGAACGATGGAAACGGATACAATCTGACAGGCTGGAAACTGGATGACATGGACGGAGATACTGACCATTTATTCAACGGGACGTTGGTCCAAAGCGGAGAATATATTATCGTACATTACGGCAATGGCATGAAGCAGAGCGAAAACACTTCATCCGAGGGAAACGGCGACGGAATCATCGACTTGTATACGGCCACAGGAAGCGGGATATTCGGTCTCGATGCAGACCAGATGGTACTGTTCAACCAAGATGGAGAAGCGGTGGACGGTGTGGCATGGCGTGGCGGGGGCCAGGACCAAAATGACATGGATGATCTTTTCTCCTGGGGTATGTGGGACTCGAAGGATGGTGAATCCCCCGTGGACGTTTCCGGTATTATCGCGGATTTTTCCCTCACAAGAAAATTTCAACAAGCCACAAATAATTATTATGAGACGAACAGTGCAAACGATTGGTGTTTGGCTTCATCCCCCACACCCGGGAAAGGTGGCCATACACAAGCTCCCCAATTCGCATTCGACGTTCTAGGAGAATATACAATGGAGGCGGAAAAGGAATTTACCATCAACTGGACCTTGACGAGATATACCAATCTGGTTAATCTAAGCCTCTACTATTACACGGACGAGGTTCACCCCGTAACCATTTTAATCGATTACCCCGACTTTATGACCCAATATTATGTATGGGATACTTCGGAATTGGACATGGGGGAATATTATCTTCAAGTACGGATCGACGACACAATTAACACGCTATTCACCGTGAACTCCAGCTATCCCCTGGAAATCATTCAAATCATCTCACCTCCGCCCCTTGTCATTGACACTTTTCCGGCGGATGGTGCCATTAATGTAGATGTATCACTGGAGATCAGCATAAGCTTCAATAAGAAAATGGAGATCGGTTCTTTTTCAGCAGGTGTTACTTTCATCATCAGGCCGATAATAGAGGGTAATATCAGTCTTTATGATTCAAATACCGTGAAATTCACTCCGCGGGAACCCTTGGAATACAATACTTCTTACCGGATAATACTGAAAGATGTACGGAATATAGACAGCCTTGAACTGGCCGACCCCTACGAGTTTTCGTTTAGAACCCAGGACCTGCGGGAATATGAAGTAAATGGAAAAGTTTTTCCAAAAAATGCGATGGTGGAAATCAATGGAAATAATATCGAAGTTGACAGTAATGGATATTTCCAAAGAACTTTAGCAAACGGGACGTACACATTGAAAGCTGTTCTCAACGGATACTATACGTATGTTTCGAATATTACCATTGATGGAACAGACATGGTTCTGGGGGAGATAATACTGGAACATACCAGCGAGGATGACGATACCGAGAAGCCCGACGATGACGACTCTGGAAACCTGACGGAAGAGATTCCCGAGGAGTCGAGCATGAATAGCACTCTGATCATAGTGACAATCGTGTTGATCGTGTTGATATTTGGTGTCGTTATAGCAATAATCCTTTACGTCAAGAAAACTAGGGACGAGGACGATATCACTCCAAAAACGGTGGAATACACGCAGGGAGACGAGACCGGGGGAAAGTCCACGGGATCTGAAGCTTATGAGAATCCAGGGGAGGAAGGATCGTCGGATATATTAATAGACGAAAATATCCATCATGATGAAACTCTGCCGGGCGAATTGGAAGAATTGACACAAATAGAGTCCTCGTCAATTGAAAACAATGACAACTGAAATCAAAGGATTCAACAAGGGAACGGAAGTCATTTTCTCGATGAGCGGGATACTCTGCATACAGTACGGCCGGCCTATCGATGTTGGTTAAAAACTCGATTTAGGACGATAAATGAAAATAAACGAAATAATTATAATAAAATATTAGAGAAATTATATATAGAATATACCGTTTCATTCGGTTCAGTTCGGGAAATTACCCTATAAAAAAGGGGGGAAAATATGGCAAAAATAAATCTTGACGAAGGAACTATACAAGTCACAGGTGAATGGTTAACTAGGGACGAGATCGTTGCTAGAATCCAGGAGATGATGTCGACCGGAAATATGAGAATCGGTACTCTCGCGAGTTCTCTCGAATGGCTTGAGACCGAGCTTGAGGGGTCCGAGGAGATACATGTTGTCATTCCAAGACCAACCGTTCTTGGGATCGATAAAGTAATACAGAACCAAAAGATCTCCATTGGTGATGTGGTGCGGAGTGCATTAACCGCCTATCTCAGAAGCAGGTCTGGTGGTCAAGTAGTAGCTGAGGATACAGTAGAGGAAAAAGAGGAAGAAGTGGAAGAAGAGGAGGAGGAGGAAGAGGAAGAAGAAGAGGAAGAGGAAGAGGAAGAAGAAGAGGAGGAAGAAGAAGAGGAAGAATGGGGTAAACCGAAGAAGAAAATAACCCGGATCAAGTGTCCTAAATGTGGAGATCCCATCACGGTAACCTCCGACAAGAGACCTCTTGAGATAAAATGCGATAGCTGCGGAGCCCGCGGCCGTCTCCGCTGAGAGATTCTCCGGTAAAAAAGGTATGCGTTGTAATTTCCAGAAAATTCAAGCAATTTTCAGGATCTAAGTATACCTGCACCTCTTTGGAATCTTCCACCCATTGATAAAGTATCCTTGGTAGGAAAATAATAGTAAGCTTATGAAAGAGATATTGAATCTGCAAATGTTTTTTAATCAGGGGGTCACATAGGAACGCTCCGGCGCTGGCCCCCTCTTTCATTATTTTACTATTTCCCGGTACGTATGCTGCTGACTCGAAAAACGAAACGAGAGAGAATCTTTTATATTTTTTTAACACCGATATAGCTGAACATAAAGGGAGATAAATGGAAATCAAGGAAATTACGAAGGATGAGGACCCTTTGACCATATCAAAGATAAGGCTCGGAGAACTAATCCTTAAAAAGCACCGACTCTTCAGGAAGCTCTATACTGGAAAGATCAAGGGCCACGCTAAAATGAAGGGGGAGCTGGAAAAATCAGTAAAGGAGCTTAAGAGAGAACGGGATAGTCGTAATGAAAACGTTCAGGTGATAAAATCCTCCCGTAACCAAGTTCTGGAAAAGGCCAATAAGGTCAAGAAAAAGTTCTTCGATCTGATGAAGGAGCAGCCATTGCCCGATAAGGAGAGAAGCAATCTTCATATGTACCAGGGACAGTTGAGGAACGTTGAGTGGAAACTGGAGACCGAAGGGATCGACCTTGAGACAGAGAAAAGGCTTATGAAAGAGGCCAGGTTGTGTTTCCAGGAAATTGAGAAGATAAACGATGCTATAAAACAGGATGAATCTCGAAGGCAGACAATTGCCGCATTGAACAAAGAGATTGCAATAAATCTCAAAGAAAGCCAGGAGATTCACGAAATGATGATAAAATCGGTGAAAGAGGCAGACCCTTATCATGATCAGTGGATCAATGCCCGAAGAAAACTGCGGGAAATAAATGCCGAGGCCGAACGTTCGAAACGCTGGAACAAGGGTCATAAAGAGTCGTTGGAGTACTGGGGAAAATATCTCAAACAACTATCTGCGGAAGAAAAGGAAGCGAAGAAGTCTGCGATAGTTGAGAAAAAAGGGGACAAGAAGGATAAGAAAACCGGTGACCACGGGATCTACAAGAAAAAGAAGGTCCCGGAAAAAGATAGGAAAACCCCAGAAACTAAAAAAGAAGAGGAATCAACCGGGACCAATAAAGATCAAAAAGCCAGAGTGTCAAAAACCGACAAGGAAAGTTCCGGAATCAAAAAAGATGAGAAAGCGGGAGAAACGAAAGCCGACAAGGAAAGTTCCAAAATCGATAAAAATGAGAAAGTGGGAGAAGCGAAAGCCGACGAGAAATCTTCCAAAATCGATAAAGATCAGAAAGCGAGAGAAACGAAAGCCGACGAGAAATCTTCCAAAATCGATAAAGAAGAGAAAGCGGGAGAAGCGAAAGCCGACGAGGAAAGTTCCAAAATCGATAAAGAAGAGAAACCGGGAGAAGCGAAAGCCGACGAGAAATCTTCCAAAATCGATAAAGATGAGAAAGCGGGAGATGCGAAAGCCGACGAGAAATCTTTCGGTACCGACGTAGATGAGAAAACCGAAGAAGCTAAAACCAACAAGGAATCCACGACGGATGAGAAGGATGATAAAACAGGCGACTCCACGGCCGAAACAGCAAATCCTGTGGCCGGATTGGATGAAACTAACGCCATTCAAGCCTCGCCGGTCCCCGCGGAGACTGATAAGCCACAACCGATAACGCCGGATAGTTGTGATCTGGTGGAACTCGTACCCATTATAGAGAAAAGTGATGATAAGGCCCCTCGTCCGGAAATAGATAGCGGGAAGGACGACCCCGAAAAAAGCAAGAGCACAGACGATATTGTCGAAAAATAGAGCAGGTAGACGAAAATGTCCCCAAGAGTGTATGAAAACAAGGAGGAACTTGAAAAGGACCTCCGGAAGGTGGAAAATAACGCTTTCAAAAAGGAGAGCGAAGTGAATAGAATTATGGGTCTCATAGACGAAAAGAGAAAACGGATAGATGAACTGTACGAAGAAAAGAAAGAGATCCTCAACAACATACGCAAACTCATCGGGGAAGGAAAGGATCACAGGGAGAAACGGGACGAGCTTCACACCAAGGCACCTCCCAGAAGAAAGTATGTAAAAAACCTTAAAAAAGAGATTGACGTGCTCTCAGTAAAGGTATCGCAGTTGAAGGCTAAAAGAGACGGTTATAACCACAAAGCAAGGGGCAAGGTGGATTATTTCAAGAAGCAGATCACGGGACAGTTCAATACTCTTCTTACCATGGAGATAAGCTTGAAGGAGGAGATCCTCCTTTTCAACATGATCCAGGACCTGCAGCGAAGAATCGAGGCCGGAATGAAAGCGGATGCATTTCACAAAGAAATGGTAGCCAACTATAAATTATTGAAAACGAAGCAGGAAGAACAGTGGAATACCTACCAGGAAATAAACCTTGAAAAACAATTGGCCCAGGAAGAGCACTTCGCATCACTGGGGAAATTCAAGGAAAAGGGCCGCCTTAGCAGAGACATGGACGTGCGCTCGAAGGAGATCTCGCAACTAAAGCAGGAGATCAATGACCTTTACCTTACCATTGAAGCGGTTAGGATCGCAAAGACCAGGGTGCAGGCCGAGGCCAGGTATCTCAAACGAAAAAAGGAAAGTGCAAGGGGTAACAAGCTGAGGTTGAGCAATCGGGAAAAATTGACCCTTGCCAAGGATAAGCTGCAAAAGGAACAGAAGATGGGCCTGGAGGACCTGAAACTGCTCCTGACATCGGGGACACTGGGTGGAAAAAAGAAGGACGGGCGAAAAGGCAGGAGGAGATGACGGAAAAGACTTTTATTCCAGTTAAAACATTATTGAGCTTATGCGGTGCCCGAGATATTTTTTTACATATTCCATCCTTATCCTTCTCATCGTGTATCATGTCCGTATTTCACCTATACGGGTCTTTTACACCTGGGACAGACCGCCCAGAAACTATCTATCTTCTTACCGCAACTGGGACAGGGTTTTTTATCTGTCTGATCATCATCCTGGTTTTCCTTGGCTCCCGGAGGCAGCGCTGGTTTTTCTTCGATATCGATGATCCCTCCCCCCAATGCGATCCCACCGGTTTCCATCCCAGATAGTGACAGATCGCTCTCTACCGGTCTGATATCGGTATCGTCGAAAAGGCTTTCAAGTTCCCTGTAGGCCTTCAACTCGGTTTCCGTCACGGTAACCCTCATTTCCAGTTCGTTGGATAGGGAAGGGGTAATGGATGCGGGTGCAATGGCCAACTGCAAGGCTTCGGTGTCAGGGACGATAATTTCGGGGGATTCATCGGCGATTTCTGCTGTTTCGTCATTCTTAATGTCGTTTTCTGCCAGACCGTTTTCCGCCACATCATACAGAACGAGCCCCCCATCAACCATATCCTTTTCGGCAAGATCCTCTTCCACCATGCCCTGCTCGACGAGGTCGCCGTCTTCCACGAGATCACCCTCCTCCATATCATATTCCTCCGGATCTTCTATCTCGGTATCGAACTCTGAGAGCCCGTCCACCAGCGCATACTTCGCCAGATTTGCATCGGATGAATCCGAATCATAGGATTCTCCTTGCCTCCACTTCACCCTCCTTTTCCTTATCCTCCTTCTTATCTTCACTTTCTTGACCTTCACAACTTTATCACTCCGGGCCCAGAAGATTGTGAGCACCAGAAGGAATATGAGGATAATGGCCCCTATCAACAACATAAGACAGCCATTGTCCCCGACCCAGTTCATAAAACCCGTATCGGTTTCTGTGGGGTCTCCACCTGCCAGCTGCGTCACCGGCACATATACCTTGAAGGCAATGGAAACTGAATTCCCCGCCGCATCTGTTATTTCCAGCGTGACGTTATGTCCACCAAACTCCATGAAATTGTAGCTGATGGTCCGCCCGAACTCATATTGTAAATCACCCTGATATCCAAAGGTCCATCGATAAGTTACGATACCCACGTTGTCCGTGCTTCCCAAGGCGTTCAGTTCGATTATGGAGGGTAAAAGAAGATCATATTGCCCCCCTATCTCGATGTAATCTCCCTTTACAGATACGTTGGCAACGGGAGGAGTAATATCCATAATTGTTATTATCACGTGATCGAGACCTATCAATCCTTTCATATCTCTCACTGTCAGAGTAACGTTATATTTACCGGCGGTTTGGAAAGTGAAAGCAGCTACATTCCCATAAAGCACTTGAAACTGATTTCCGTAAAAGAATTTCCAACTATAATCGACGATCCCCACATTGTCAGTGGACCCCGCAGCGTTCAGTGTGACCAAGCTTCCCTGGGGATAGCTCAGATCCTCTCCAGCATAGGCATTCGGAGGAGTATTGTCTACCACCGTTACCAATAATGTGTCGGTGTCGTGATTTCCTGAAGTATCGGTACAATTCAGTGTAACCAGATACTCACCGGGAGTGTAAACCCTGATAATTGTTCGTGATCACATTATCCGTGACCCTGCAATGATCCACATTATCCAATTCGAGTCCGCCATCATTGGAGTTGGAGCCGCTATTTATTATCTTGAGGCCGCTGATGTTCACCCAGCTTGCGGTTACCCTTACGACGTCCCCGGCCCCCCCGCCGCTGACAATAGTGTCCAAACTGCCGTTACCTATTATGGTAATTGCTTTGTTCACAACGATATTTTCGTTATATGTTCCCGCATGTACGTAAAGGATATCACCTATCACTGCATTATTTATAGCCGATTGAATAGTGGCGTAATCTCGTCCCCCATCATCATCCACGACGATGTTGGCCCCGCTGCCCGAGCGAACAGGCGTTATCCCTCCCGGAAAATACAGGTCCGCACCTATCAAAACCTGACCAATTAACAATACTGCTAACCATACGATAAGAAAGTTCTTTTTGTGCATCATTACCATCCATCTAGCTTGTAGTTCCCTATTTCATATGAACATAAGAAACAACCATTAAAGAACGGGGTCTTTAATATTAATAGTTTTTCATTTTTTGAAAAAAACAATAAAAGGCCATGAAGGATTCCCAAAGCACCTAAAAGAATGACAAACATTTATCTATTAATTCAACATTATAAATCCATAGTATTTTCAAATATGAACCTGACTAATCATCTGACAAAAAAATATAATAAACATTCATTTATGTTTCACTGGCCGGAAAGATCATTTTTACGGTGATGAATAATGCAACTCAATGACAAACGACATTCTCTTGCTCTTTTTATTGGAATATTCTTTTTATCGACCGTACTAATCTGGCAGGGAAACTTAGCCCCCTTTTCGCTTTCCGTTAAGGAAGACGAAAATGGCATCATCTCCGATAGCCTGGATGAGTCCCAGGGCATTTCTACAGTATCGAATCGAGCATCGTTCAATTACCAACAAGATCTGACCGTTCCCTTCAGGTGGGAAGAACCACTCCAGGGAGCAACAAAGGTCCAATTTTCTTCCAGCGGGTATCAGACAGTTGCCCTGGGCTTCACTTTTCCGTTTTACGACGGGTCATACAGCTCGATTAATCTCTTCACACACGGGTATGCCAGCTTCACCTCCACAATTAGCAGCAGCAATAATATCCAATTCCCCAGCAACAACCCTCAGTATGCGAAGATCATCGCACCACTTTGGGAATACGTCTATTACTGGAATGCCGGACCGAACTCGGGGATCTATTATAAAGCTCTACATAATCCCGAACGATATCTGATAACCTGGTATCAGGCTCCCTACGATTGGCAGGGAGGTACCTGTAATTTTCAGTTGGTTCTTTACAAAGACAGCGGAAACATGCTGATCAATTATCAAAGAGTTACCCAAAATATGCGGCCAACGGTGGGTTTGAATGACGGTGACGGTGTACATTCCAACATGCCATATTATAATAATCAGAGACCTGTGAACTCCCAATCCATAGTGTTCGGAACCACTGATAACGACGTTGCAATGGACCGGGTACTGAGCCCTGAGCCGGATACAAGAGTTCTCCCCGACAAGGAGATTTATATCAACGCCAGCGTTATCAATTACGGTTTTAACGCCAAGAACAATGTTCCAGTTGATCTTACTATAACCTGCGATGAGGACCCCGGTTATCTACACAGCAACAGCACGAGCACCTCAGGCAACCTGGGCATCATGGAATCGGGCCTTATTTCATTCAAATGGGTTGTCCCGAATCAGGAGAACCGACATTACACGGTGACCCTGGAGACAGTCCTAAGCTCTCCCCCGGATGAAGTATTGGATGGGAACGAACTTGAATTCAGTATAATAGGAAAGACATTTTATGATATGGGGGTCTGGGAAGTTTCCCGTGTTAAAGGCGAATGGTACCCATATCAGGAGATACCTGTTACGGCCAAAATCGCCAACTGGGGAAATATCGATACGAACTGTTCTGTCAAAATGACGGTTAACGGCAAACACGCTCGGTTCAAAGAGACCCCGATGGTCAGTTCAGGCGGTGTGGAAGGAGTGATGGAACCTTTAATCTTCAACATAAGCTTCACATGGATGGTGATCTCACCCGGAAAGTACACAATTGCCATTACCACGGTTCTGGATAACGATGAAGAGGTGGGAAACAACATCAAATCGGTTGTGAAGGACGTGGTTGTCTCTCCCTTTGACGTACGAATGGCCTTCAACGGTTCGACGCTAAACGGGAAACCCAACAGCGTGGTCTCCTTCAAGTTAACGGTCTATAATGATGGTGAGAAGAAGGACGACATACAGCTGAACGTGACCGAATATCCCACTGAAGAAGGATGGTCTAAACCTGTCTTCGATCATAATATCCTCCGGTCCATGAGCAGGGAAACTTCGCGGGAGGTGGGGCTCATTGTAGCCATACCTCCTCTGGCTGCGGCCGGGTTGTTCACCATACGCTTAAAGGCGCTTTCCCTTGGTGATGGAAATACCAATATAACACTGGGTCTTCTCGTCAACGTATTGCCGGACCCAAAGGTATCGGTGCAAGCCCCCGAAGGTCTGAAAGTCTACCCTGGAGACACCATTAGATATAATTTCACCATTTGGAATAATGGAAATTCGGCGGATTCATTTTCCATTATGACCACATCCACAAATAACTGGAACACAAAGGTGATCGGGTCCCCTATAACCGATGAACTGGTGCCAAACAGCCCCACCAATAATCAAACCATCCAGATCACAGCCACTGTCCCTGAAAATTCACTTTACGGTTCAACAGACATTCTGAAGGTGACGGCAGCTTCTCTAGAGGATATAAACGTCCAGAGCTCTTCCCATGTAAGCACATCCGTACTCCAGCGCCATGACGTGAAAATAAAGGCTACGATCAGTGAGTATGCCATCCATACGGAGAGGGATGTTTGGATCTCCTTCAACATTACCAACACCGGAAACGGGAAGGACGATACGATATCCTTTGACGTTTCCACGCCCTATGGTTGGTATACATATATCGACGACGGCAAGCTTCACGGTGGTCTCGAACGCCTTTACTGGGCACAAATACTAATGAAAGTGAGGGTGCCCCAGGGAACGGCTAACGATGTCTTTCCCGTTGATGTCAACGTTTTAGGTGGCGAAGTTCCTGCTCTAAAGGACACCTTCACCTTTTACTTCGAGATACTTCCCGAATTCGGAGTCAACATCAGCTCCAACGTCCCCTTGAAGACCACCAACAATGAGAAGAGCACCAACTACCAGATGATCGTGAAGAACACAGGCAACACCTACGAGGCCTTCAATGTATCATCCCCGTCCGAATGGCTGAGCTTCAGGAGTCAGGGAGTTCCTCTTGAAGATATATGGCTAAAAGCCAATGAAACTAGGATCGTAGAGGCGGTGGTGACCGTTCCACCGGGAACTGAAGCGGATTCGGATAACTCGACAAATCAGAACGATCCCCATTCATTCATAATCGAAGTGGCCTCCTCTTCGAACCCAAAAGCGATACATGATATCACAACGATCTATCTCTCCATTGATCCCGATGCCGATCACGTCCTCTTCGCCAAGTTCGCATCACTGAAGGTAGCAAGAAAGCGGCAGGAGCAAACTTTGGATTATCAGCTTTACGTCGAAAACACCGGCAATGTCAAAGATATCATACACCTGGGTATGAACATTAGCAGCCAGGGTCCCATTTTGGCTTCTGTAAGTCCCATCAACGTCCACCTCTCGCATAGGGAAACCAAGGCAGTAATTCTGACATTAAGGGTCCGTCCCGACGCCGTCCTGGGCAGCTATCAAATTGTTATAGAGACCACCTCGGATGGAAATAAATCCTTTGGTCGAAGGTTAACTCTTACAGTGGATGTCGTTGACTATGATTTTCGTATAAGCTTTCTCTCCATTAATGGTTTTGAAATTTCTTCCGAGAACACCCCCCGATTGAAAAGAAATTATCCGATAAATGTCGGTGTACTCGTGGAAAATCTCGGTTCGGATCGATTTGAAGGGATATACGGTGAGAATCTCAGCGTGGCCTTCTATCTAGGGACCACTCCCATCTATTCTTACAAAATTAGGACTCTGGACAGGAGCGAGTCGAAGCAAATATCCTTCGAATGGAGGACCAAGGTCATGGGAAAGCGTGAGCTTATAGTGGTTGTAAACTCCAATAATGAGATCCCGGAATCTGTCACCGACAACAATGAAGTAAGGGCAGAGATCGAGGTCGTAACGGAAATTCACAGTCCCGGTGATGAGTTGGGTAAAGAGGGTGCTCCGGAAATTATTTTCTATGTCGGGATCATACTGATTTCATTACTTTCGGGAATAATCATATTTTCACTGCTGTTCCTGCTGAGAAAACGAAATAAAATGGAAGGTTATGACGAGGAGGGAGAGTACAGACCCGATATTTACAGTGACCGACTGGAAAGAAAGGAGATTGGCATAGACCTGGACGAGTGGGGTGACCTGTATTCGGAGCCAGATGAGGAAAAGGAAACTGGAGCCGAGGGTTATTTTATTGGATCCGGTGAAGCTCTTACGCCACCAATAGTCAGGAGGGAAAATGAGGATAACGGGAAGGAAGGGCAGGTGAGAGGTGGGGACCAGGCCCCTCAGCCGGTGCTCAGGCAAGCAGCAGTTTCACAGGCCTTCCCGGTGCTTTCGGATGGAGTGAACTCAGTTCCGGTAGGGGATGAAGAAATAAAATTACTTCCTCCGGCAGGAACGGATACCAGTATCGAAGAACATGGTAAAAAAACCAGGACTATAATAACGAAGCCGGTTACTGCTCCGGTAACTAAGAGCCAGGGGGAACCAGCATCCATGCTTACCAAACCGGTTGGCAAGTTGACAAAACCTATTAAAAGCGGTGATACCCCGGACGCCGATACTGAAACCGGGACTCATTCCGTACCTACCCGGCCCGTTCCTACGAAGGCTCTAACGAAACCGGTACGAGTCGGGGATGCCTCGAATGTCGATTCAGAATCCAAAAGTCATTCAGTACCTACTCGACCCGTTCCTACAAAAGTTCTAACGAAATCCATAATGAGCGGTGATACCCCGGACACCGATACTGAAACCGGGACACATCCCGTACCTGCTCGGCCCGTTCCGACCAGGGTTATGACAAAACCCATTAAGATCGGGGATGCCTCGAATGTCGATACGAAATCCAAAAGTCATTCATCTACCCTGCCGATTCCTACGAGGGTTCTAACGAAACCCGTACTGGTCCGTGATGCCCCGAATGTAGGTACGGAATCCAAAAGTCATTCCGTACTTACCCGGCCTGTTCCCACAAGGGTTCTAACGAAACCCGTATTAGTCGGTGATGCTCCGAATGTCGATACGGAATCCAAAACTCGTTCCGTGCCTACCCGGCCCGTACCGATGAGAGTTCTAACGAAACCGGCCCCCGTCGGTGATTCTATCATGACCATTCCAGTGGAAATCGTCGAGAAACCCGTACCCGACAGTGGCAAAGGGAAGAACGTCCGGGGGTCTCACAATCCCCCTCAACCGGAATCCGAAAATAAGGATTCGGCTCCGACGCCCAAAATATCGAATGATTCTCAAAAGATCAACGACACTTCTGCATCTCCAGTTAAGAATGTCTTGGGCGACCCTGAGAAAATGGAGGACGAACTCGACGAACTTTTACGAGATGTCGAAAGTCTTTAGATCTAAGTCGTCCCTCATTGTAAATTCTTAAAAAATCAATTGATACGGTTATGAAAAAAACCACATCCATAAAAATAAATAAATTCAAATCAATACTAGTTTATTGAAATATCAAATTAAAATTCCATAGTTAAATCAGGAAGATGGTGAGAAAATGAAACGCTTGATGATAGTGCTTTGCATAACTTTTATTGTAATTTCAGGGCTTTTACCGGCCATTTCGCTCTCAACGGCGGATGATGGAGCTATAACCGGAAACAAGGATGCAAGCGGAATGGCTGAATGGACCTTCATGGTCTACATGGCATCCGACAACAATCTCGAGGGAGCCGGAATAGAGGACCTCAACGAAATGGAAACCGTGGGCTCGTCCAAGGAACTGAATTTCATCGTACAGGTGGACCGTGCGGAGGGATATGACACCTCCAATGATGACTGGAAGGGAGCAAAGAGATATCGAATGGAAAAGGACGAGGACACTGCAATTGTGAATTCGCCGGAGCTGGCCGATATGGGAGAGATAAATATGGGTGATCCTTCCACCCTGGCCGATTTCATCATTTGGGCCTACGATAACTACCCGGCTAAACACTATTTTCTCGACCTCTGGGATCACGGCGGCGCCTTCTGGGGTATATGCTGGGACGACAGTGAGGGGAGCGGAGATCCAATTTCCATGACTGAACTTAAGGAAGCCCTAGAAACTTCCAGGAAGCACATGGGAAGAGGATTCGACATGATCGGTTTCGATGCCTGCCTGATGGCTCAGCTGGCAGTGCTTTATCAGATTAAGGATTTTGCCGATTACTCCGTGGCATCCGGGTTCGTTGAGCCAGGTGATGGATGGCCCTACGAGACCATATTCGCCGGCATGGCGAAGGACCCGGGAATGAGCCCTGAAGAGCTGGGATCGGAAATTGTGAACGATTACTTGGATTCATATACGGACAAGGCAAGTGATCCTGATGATTCATACTCGGTGACAATGGCGCTTTTCGATCTGGATAAGATCGTAGAATTGACCCAGGAATTGAATCGGTATTCCATGCTTTTAGCTACCAAGAATATCAGGCACAACCTTCAGGTAAAAGGGGCCCGTAGTGTAACGGAATGTTATGCGTATCCTCCCAATCCCGGCCCTTTCAAGATCAGCACTTACACATTATTCGACATTATAGATCTCATCGATAAAATCGATGTACAAGTCGTATTTGACAGCGAGGTCAATGGCGCAGGAAGAAAAGTGCAGGATATGGCAAGGGAAATGATGATCGACACCCGTTCCGACCCCTATCACAGAAATGCCAATGGTCTTTCCCTCTACTTTCCCAATGGTATCGACGCGGTCTATGATCCATTGTTCAGCGAACTCGATTTTGCCGAGGAAAGTTACTGGGATGAATATCTGAAATTATTCCCCGACCTCCTGACCAATGCGGAGAATACTCCTCCTTCGATCACCATCGACCTCAAACAGGGAGAGTCTATTAAAACTAATAACGATTCTTACCTGGTCACCGGGACCGTTTTTGATCTCCAGGAGGATCCTGCAGTCCATGTGAGGATCGACGAAGGAGAATGGGAACTGGCCACAGTGCTGGAAGGGGGGGATAGAATGGCCTGGCATTTCCCTTGGGATCTGACGGACCTGGGGGATACGAATCATACCATCGATGTAAAGGCAAGCGATAGTTCCGGGGAAGAGAGCGGTGTGATATCCCGGGAGATCCAGCTCGAAAAAGGTGGGGAAAACTATGTCAGCGAGAGTTCTTCGAACTGGTGGGGAGTCATTGTACTCGTTGCAGTAGTCACAACCCTTGTGGGAGCTACTGTATACCTTATGAAGAACAGAAAATAATGCTACTATAGTTGTTCGTTCAATGCTTTCAGGCGCCTAACCTCATTCTCGACCCTCAACATCTCTTTTTTCTTCATTCTCTGTTGTGATATGGAATCAAATATTTTCTTCGCGGGGGACAGGAAGAACCTCCAGTTCCGTATCACAACGACAATGGTGCCAAGAATGGTGAACATCACCACCATTGAAATCACCAAGCCGAAGTAAGTAGTTGCTTCAAGACTTTCCGCCAACCTCTGGGAGCCCATGGCTCCGAGGAAGGTGGTACGGTAGAATACCACCAAGCCCAGGATCAATGCTATAACTATCAGTACCACCAAGTAAACAAAATACTGGCTCAGTGTTTTATTGAAGAAATATATCTGGTCCCGGTTCTCCGGGTCATCCGGTATCTCTTGCGCAAACCGGTAGTATTTCACGGAGGAATCGCTGCATTCCATATATATGAACAGGATTATCGCATAAAGGAAAAACATTGATGCGCTTCCCTTTTCCAGGGAACCGTTCTTCCATATATCATAACCATTTGATATTATAACCACAAGCAGCATCAGCACCGTTGTAAGTATAATAAGCCCCTCTCCCCCCTTCCGACCCCATATGGCAAGCACTCCCAGTATCACCGGAGAAGCGTAAACAAGAAGTAGCATTACCTCCCCCAGTATGATCAGCATCTCCATAAAGGAGTTAAAGAAACCACCCCAACCCGAAACGAAGATAAGGTTCATCAGTGGCAAGAAAAGCAGCACTACGAAGGTTATGACAACCAGTGAGAGTTTGATGATGCGTCTGGGCTCTTCTCTAACGGACGGGTAAAGCGATAGCATCAAACCAAGAACAGCCCCCAGAATGCTGGTGACCATTGGAGAGAACCACTCGAACCAACCATGGAATTGTCCTGTTGAGATCATCAATTGTCTTGTTGAATTGCCAATACTGAAGGAAATATTAAACAGTTCGATCAATGCCAGCATTCCTATTAGCTGCATCGCTGGGAGTTTCATACCGAAATTACGCAATATGAATGGTTCGTAAAAAATATTCAGTATCCTGTAGATGGTGGGAACGGTCCCCTTCACTTCCCTTTTCTCCCGCCAATCCTTGGGGGCATATTCCATGTAAAGTTCCTCTTTCGGCATTGTGGGAGTCTTTTTCATGAAGCGCTCGCCGGGAAGTATCGCCCCCGGAGCCAGATAATCCTGCTGGCTCCTTTGATGATATTGCTCAGAATACGTCAAGTAAGCCCTTTTATCCTCCGCACCCCTCCGATAAAAATCTTCGTCTTCCTCCCTGTCGTATGGGAGAAATTCAGCGTCACCATCGTCGTAAGCATCAAACACTACGGATTCGTCGCTGTATTCCTCATCGTAATAAGTATCATATCGGTCGTATCTGCCCGGAGCCTCGGACCGACGACGGGACGGACGCTCATATTCCCTGGCGGATTCCCCATAATATCCAGGTTCCTCGTATTCATCATATGTATCCTGCCAGCCCACATCAGACTCACGCTGAGCGTAAGCGCTTTTCGAGTAATTATCACCGGAATCGTCATCCCCCCATTCAACGCCGGGGTCCTTGTAAGTTCCATACGAATAATCTTCATCCCATTGGAGTTCTTCTCGGGGCCGCCGGGCGGAACCGGGCTGCTCCCGCCTACGCCTGTAAGCCCTGGTCAATAGGCCACCTCCGAAATTATATCGCTCACTGATCGATCCGGGGGCCAATCCACAACCTTTACACTCATTCCCCTTATCTTGGCCAAGCGGTTCTGTCGCTCCATTTTTACAAGAAGATACTTCGGAGAATAGATACCTGTAATAAGCCTTTCGAAATCCACTATCGAGGGAGAAATCAGTGTAATATGGAATTTCTTGGAGAGAAGGAGTTGTATTGCGTCTTCGAGAGTATCGTCCCGTTGCAAGGGTGACATGATAATTATGGGTGATTTTGGGGTGAGAAAGGGCGTGGCCCGCTCCAGTGCGTCCTTGAAGGTCCTCTTCCCCCCTGCGTAGGTTGCGGTAAGGGTCGCCAGCAAGGTCTCCATCTGGGTATTGGAACTTCCGGGCGGTAGTATGGTGATATCTTTTCCGTAGGTGACCATTCCCACCCTGTTGGTCTTCTTGATAGCCGCACTGGAAATGCTGGCAGCTGCCTTGATCATATATTCAAGGGAATTTCTTATGGGTGTGCCGATCTTGGTCACATAACGGGCATCCAGAAATATCATAAGATCATATACATCTTCCAGTTCGTACTGGTTCACCATAAGCTTTCTTTTTTTCGCCGACGCCTTCCAGTTAATCCTGTTGAAGGGATCCGTGCTGACGTAATCTCTGATCGAATGGAAATCGTTCCCCATTCCAAGCGCCCGGATCATCACCGAGCCTGGATTGATCTTCTTGTACCTTGTGTCAACATCGAATCTTCTGGCGTCATCAATTCGCGGGTAGACCGTTATGGGTGTGATGTCATCTCTTTCCCTCTCCTCACTGAAAAGGCAGAACATATCTCTGGATCTCACCAGCATCGGACCAATATTGAAGAAACCACGCAGGGGACACTCGACGGAATAGTGAATTAGCGCGCGATCACCCCTCCCAAGCTTCAAAGTGGCCTTGTTCGATCCGCTCACGATCTTCATTGCGCTGGGAAGCTTATCATATACCTCCACCAGACCAAGGCCGTGTCCCCGGTTGTACACGGCAAGCCTGACGCTCATCACATCGTCCTCGAACACCTTGGGATTGAGTATAGTCCTAACTATCCGGATGTTCTCGGACACGGCGGCAAAGGACAGAAATAAAATGCTTGAAAAAAATACGGATATTACAATAAAGAAAATATTAAAGAGTACAAGGCCGATGAGGCCGGAGGCTATTGCCAGGGATAGAAGGGTAACGCTCTTCTTAGTCCAGATACATATCCCCCCCGAAGTAGGTATTGGGCTTCCAGTCCCGGATGACCACCAGCAGGCTTTCCAGTTGGCCGATGGTGTAGCTCTTGTCCCAATCGAGCAGGAACTCGGTTAGATCGTTATCACCCACCATCTGTTCAAGTTCAGGTGCTGACATCTCCCTGAATTCATCCAGGTTCATCCCGGATGCTAAACGTATCTTCTCAAGAAATAACGCCCTTATCCGGTCAGCATCCCGGGAATGAATATTGGGGGTTCTCAGGTTATATAGTGCAATATGCTTGATATCAAAACGGTGCCGGAGTCTGGGTGGGTTATCTACCACGATTATCCATATTAAAAGGATCATAACCAATATCACGGGGGTTAGTATCCGGAGATTCGTATCGGTGACCAGCAGTACAAGATATGTATATACCGTCTGGCGAAACGTGGATTTGGCAGAGGCCGGGACATGACGCGATTCATCGAAAATAACCTTGGTCTTCCCCGACGAGACTGCCTCATCTCCCAATAAATACGTAACTAGATGTGTGCAAAACTCGCTGTTATTCTCACGGTCCCACATATCGTTCAGGAAAAGGGACGGATCCGAGATGAACAATGCCTTGCCTTGATATTCTTTATTCGTTATGGATTGGGTTAATTCGTAGATCAATGGAAATCCCCGGAATTTCGGGTCGGTCTTGAACTCTTTCGGATCCCTTTTCCCGTTACCGTTGAGGTCGACCCAACTCGCTCCCGCAGGAGAAGATAGAGCTTTGATCCGTGGATCGTCCGGCCTTGTCGATGGCGGGGGGTCCATTGCTGAGGGTTCATTAAGTAGTATGGTTCCATGGAAATTCATGTCGTTAATGGGTACTTTCACGAAAAGAGGATTTTTCTCAAACCTATTGTCCCAAAGCCTGGCTTTTTTGAATTCGATCCCAAATCCCGGGTGGCTTGGTGAAAATGCCTTGTTGCTGACGGAATTGACGTAACCGAAATCATCCGCTATTATGATCTTGCCTCCCCGTAAAAAGAAATTATAAATCGACAACGCTTCGCCTACAGTGTAATCCTTCTCTATGCCGATAGCGATGAAAAGTGTGTTTTGAACCGGTATATCATCTGTTTCCAGTATGGTTTCCAGCAGCGTTGGTGACGAGATTATGTTCGATACTGTGATATTTCCACTTTCACCAAGTATACCGGACCGGAAATTCGATATGTCATCCCAGGAATCTCCATAGGCTGAAAGTTCGCTGGTCTTCTCGGCGGGTCCAATGAGGATTATCGAGGTGGCGATAATTGCAGTGAAAATAAGCATTACCAGAAGAAGACGGAATATGATGCCCTTCGCCTTCATCCTTCCGGTATTAGACGGTCCTGCCATATCAAACCCCATAATTTGGATAAATTGCATATTTTCCAGCAATCGAATTCCAGTACCAGAGATATTCAGCGAATGATGTTGATAATATATATTATTTTTAGAACGATGTTCGAATGATGTAATGTATGAACTTACGGATTTTAGGCAGTTATGCAAACAATACATCGATGTGTTGAGTAAATTTGCACATCATCTCGTTGGAAATCCACGTGCCGTTCGGTCAGCTTATCCCATCCACGGAAATATCAATACAGACATTGGTCTGCACCGGTGAATAGCTCCTTACGTTTACCCGCCCTTTCTCAATTATAGAATATCCGAGAGCCCATGCCTTCGAGATACAATCTTTCACAATATCATCGATCCGGTCAATCTCGTCAATTAGATACAGGTGAATGGTCGAATTCCTTTTCGAACATGCGAGGGCACCGGGAAGAAAATCTACCGAACTATGGGGCAGGTTCATTATTATTCGATCGAATTTGTACTTGTACGAGAGTTTTTTGCTTATCAGCGCGGCATCCCCCTGATGAAATTTCATATTCTCGATACGGTTTAGTTTGATATTTCTTTCCAGGTAACGGATCGCTTCGGGGTTGATGTCGATGGATTGGATCGTGGCGGGGCGTGCATGACGGGAAATAACAAGGGAGAAAGGACCGATCCCGGCAAACATATCGAGAATCCTTTCGCCTTCCTCAACTTGCTGGGCGATCCTCCAGCGCTCGGTGGCTAGTCTCGGGCTGTAATATACCTTTGTAACATCAAGTTCCATAATTACCCCGAACTCCCTGGCGGTCGTTTCAGTATTTTCGACCCCGCCGATGTGTTCAAGCTCCCGGACCCGGCAATTTCCTGAAACCTTTATTACACGATAGACTGAACGGATGCTCCTGTGGGTATCGATAAGCGCGCCGGCAACCTTTCTCTTGAAAGGAAGTATTTCGTCCGACAGCTTGACCAGAATGATCTCACCCACCACGTCCCAGGATGAAGGGAGAAATTTATGATATTCTTCCGGAATGTCGATCATATCCCTGAAATTCGTGATCTTCTTCGGTCGGAGGGGGACACGTTTCACAGAAATAGAGACAGGAGTGGCGGAAGGGTACTGAATGAAATTTAATTGTTCCTCGGAAATTCCCTTAATGACGGGAAAACTCACCGTATCGGACTCCGTTAAGATAGTCGTATCGAAACGCAGGAAGCCGTTTTCTATCAAATTACGCCTTATAGGCTCGGCATCGTCCTTCATCACCTTTAGAAATATTACATCGGCGTAAACATCCCCACTGTTAATCTCGTCCCCGTCCATACCGGGACTATGATAGATTTAATATTAATTATTTCTCACTTGTAGGTAAGTAAGAGAGCTTATTAGCGATGAAAATATGAATCTGAGAATCAAATTAACCAATAGGTTTATTTATGGTAAATTTCACTACCCACGCCGGATGATGAGAGGGTTTGGAGAGCAATATTCGCTCTCTCACAATCGCAGTCGTTCATTGGCATTCACTCACGCAAATGGGCCCGTAGCTCAGCTAGGTAGAGCGATCGGCTCTTAACCGATCGGCCGGGGGTTCGAATCCCCTCGGGCCCGCTATATTCATTATGGTCTGTGAGCATGACAGGCCAGGGTTTTTGATTTCTTATAACTTTTTTTCCTGGCCTGGCCAGCGGAGCAGACCCTAAAAAGTTATAATTCTGGATACTACACCTTTACATCCATCCATTTACCCTTCCTAAATACGAGATAGATCACAAATCCACGAAGATATATCTCCACCAGCATAGCGACCCATACACCCATCAAACCCATATCCAGTGTGAATGCGAAAAACAGCGACAGCAGGAAACGAACAACAACGAGACCAACAAAATTTATGATCATGGGTACCTTGGTGTACCCGGCTCCTCTCATACCGCCAATGAGCGTGAAGAAGGCACCCAGGGCCGGCTCCGTGAAACCCACAATGAAAAGATATAGTGCCGCCTTTGTGACAATGTCGCCATCGGTGGTAAATATACGCGCGATAGGGAATGGAAAAAGGATCATAACGAGCCCGATCAAACTCATGAAGATGAGAACCAAGCGCGTGGAAACCAAGACCGCTTTTTTCGCGTTTTCTCTCTGCTTCGCTCCGAGAAATTGACCTGACAGAGTGGTAGATGCAACCCCGAATCCTATAGCCGGCATATATGCTATGCTTTCAGCTCTGAATCCGATCTGATATGCCGAATAACCATCAGGGCCGAAGTGAAGTACGATGGGGACGATGAAAAACGAGGAGATCGTCCACATACCCATGTCCAAACCGGCAGGGACACCTATCTTGAACATTTTTTTTATCGTTTTCCACCTGGTTTCGAAAGACCTTTTGAATTTCGGAATGATGATAATATGAGCCCGCTTGTACAGGATAAAATAGAAAATGGCTCCCACGAGATAGGAGCAGCCTGTGGCGATACCTGCTCCAAGCACACCCAATTCGGGGAATCCGAACTTTCCGAATATCAGGCAGTAGTTCAAACCTATATTGAATAAATTTGTCGCGATGTCAACGTACATAGGGGTTTTGGTGTCTCCGGCCGCCCGGAGATAACCATGAAACGAGAGTATGAAAACGCTGAAGGGATAGAAAGCAAAGATCGCTTTTATGTATCTCGTACCCTCTACTAAAACCATATCGTTGGCACCTAGGGCACCAATAATGAAGGGACCAATGAAGAAACCAATAAGCGAAAGCGGTATTGATACAGCTAGCAGCGTCATGAGGGAGTCTCCGGCCACTGCTTCTGCCTCACGGTAATTCCTCTCGCCCCACCGTCGAGCGATTATTGCTATGGTGGCCGTTCCAAGCCCCATGACTACCGGGAAAAACATGAAATAAATAAGAGAGCCTAGACCCAGAGCAGACAGGCTGACCGCCGCTGATTTGTACCGGCCCAACATTATCGTATCGGCTATTATCTGTGAGGTAAAGAGTAAATTCGAAATGATGGCCGGGATCGAAAGTCTGACAACGCTGCGGTATATCCCTTTTTTCATTCGGCTGGTGAGAGGCTTGTTGTTATTTCTATATTTTCAGTTTTTTTCGCAGCAGGGGTTTTAAGGTGTATTATTCTTACTTTGGACATTCGGTAACCAACACTTCATCGGTTCCCATTTCCATTATCTCTGATGCTGTCTCCCTGGTTTCATTCTCATTTATGAATAGTTTTAATCCATTTGAGTCATCCATTTCCCGTGTTCCCGATTTAAGGTTGGAGAAATAAAATGTATAGAAAACTTATTGTTCTACAATAACCATAATCGTGACTCAGCGGATTATTTCATAAGTTCACTCCGTGGTGAAAATATGGTACGTGCCCCAATTAAAGGGAAATTCATAGTTCTTCTTGCCTTGACGGTTACTCTTCTGCTGCTGTTCCCAAATCCTTTTTATCATACCAGCGATAAGGAATTTAGTGTTACACATATCGACCCAGCGCTCAAATACGGATCAATTGAATCAGAGCCCTCTCCCGCTACACGGAACGATAATGTTCTCGTTGAAGATTTCTCGACAATGGAGAACATCGATTTCAGCAATACCACCGTGGTGGTGGATACTTACAACAAAGATGTTCATTTGAGGGGGCAGGGAACCCCCAAGAGTAATATCCGACAGGTTACCCAGCATGATCATTTCGTAGCCCATAACGGTTTCAATTCCATGGCCGTGGACGAGAATGGAAGATACTACCATCTCAATGCCGGAGGGGGTACCACCGTGGAGATATTCAATGACTGGACGGACTATTTCAACAGCCAGCCCCGGATCGATACGATAAATATCCCTGAATCTCAACATTCCACACAGATGTTCATCGCCAACGGCCACCTCTACACTTCCTCCGAAGCCAGCGATACTTTACGAAAGGTACGCCTGGGTGACAAAGCTACCGTGCAGAGCAACATAAAGCATGCGAGAACGTCCAGTTGGGGATGGCGGGGACCCCGCCAGCAGGGGGTCGCCTGCGACGGAGTTTATATTTATACATGGTCCGACACCACGTTGAAGGTCTGGGACCTGAACGAGAATCTGTTAAGGACGGTTAATGGCCTTCCGAACAAGAACAGCTACAGCACGTGTTTTGCCGTGGGTCATTATTTTTATACAGTCGCATACAGTCAGGCCCGGATCACCCATCGCGTGGACGGCGACACGGGCAGCATTCACAGTTATACCAACGAGGTTTTCATCAGTAACTCGTACGTGGTGGATGCAAGCTACGACTATTTCCATAATCGACTTTTTACGGGTCTGGGATGGTCGAATACATACGCTCTCGATAACGTGGCGGACGTCTGGGGTAACCTGGAAGGCTTCACCAACGGCACCATCCAATCCAAGCCCATATATCAGAAATGGCCCATGGTGGGGGCAGCCAAGATGACGTGGTTCGAATACAAACCTCAGGGAACGGATATCGTGTACAACATGACCGCGGACGGCGAAAAATGGGTGACCGGTCAGAACGCCAGCTGGCATGTATTTGACAATAGAGGTTCCAGGCTCATGTGGAACGCGACGCTTACGACAAAGGACCCGGACGTTACTCCCGGTATTGATAGCATCATCATACAGTATGATCTAGTTAGCGATCCCGAACCATTCGCACCGGTTTCATCCATTTGGCAAGGGAACAATACCCCAAAACTGGAATGGAATTTCACTGACCCTGACGCGGGAGATGGCCAGTCCGATTACCATCTGGAGATATTCGACAAGCCCGAAATGGAGAAGCTTGTCTACAATTCATCGTGGGTGAATTCTACCAAACCCGAACATACTGTGGGGATGGAACTCGAGGATGGGACATATTACTGGAGAGTGCGAACTAAGGACTGCTTTCATGCGGCCAGTAATTTCTCTGTGTTTAAAAAAATTATGATAGACGTCACCAAGCCTGTGGGAAATATCACCATCGAAGAGGGCGCGGTAACCGTTAACGAAAATCTCGTGGACCTGGTCATCAATGCAACGGATAATGGAAGCGGTATAGCCGACATGCAGATAATCGGAGACCGGGGGAATGTAGGACCTTGGGAGGAATATGGCACCGAGAAGAGAATCGCTCTCACCCAGACCGATGGATTGAAGAAGATCGGCGTGAGGTTTCGTGACCACGCGGGAATTGTCTCGGATGTGTTCAACGATTCCATATATTTCGATCTCAAAGGTCCTGGAGACCTCGTCATCAGCTCGCCCACTCACCCGGATGAATTAATTTACTACAACAGTACGCTTCCGGTATTCCAATGGCAGTCGCCCATTGAGGTTGCCGGAATAAAGGGCTATTCCTACATGCTCGACGGTTCTCCGATTACAGAGCCCACAAAGGTAATATATACGACTAACAGCCATTTAACGGGAACATTCCCCGGTGAATTTTCCGGCCTGGCTGACGGGACGTGGTATTTTCATATAAGCAGCTGCGACATTTACGATCAGTGGAGCAACATGACCCATTTCCGGATCAATATTGATACGTCCGTTCCGATTATTTCTGATCTCGGTCCCGATAGTACCGTATGGTATAACGGCACCTCCGTGGATGCCTATGTAATCTTCGAGGACCCGGACAGCTTCGGACTGAACCTTGACAGTATGATGTATTCTTACCGAAAAGACGGAGATAATTCTTTTTCGCCATGGACCATGGAAAATTTGGAATTCGAGGTAGTGGATAAGGGAATAAGCGAAAATCCCATAAAAGTTCGAGCGGACGTAAAAATAGAATTGTCGGAAGGATTTGACAACATCATAAGGTGGAGAATCAGCGACCTGGCTGGAAACGGTCCGAGCATAAGTAATGATCTCAAAGTTAAAATTGATATGAGCCCTGTGGTTTTCTCAAAGCCGACACCTGACGAGGAAGAAATATTCTTGGATAGCATGATAGTCTGCGGAATAACCATTACGGATACCGGGGGTAGTGGTGTGGACGGAAAGACAGTGGAATATTGTATTTCGAATTGGGGGGATAACGAGGGAAATTACGTTAACTGGACTTCCGTCGGTAACAACATGGTACTGGAAAATATGGATGTGGTTCTCGACATTCGATTCGAGAGGGGTCGGGATAATTATATCAAGTGGCGGGCGACGGATGCCGTGGGCAACGGATTTTCTGTATCAGACGGCTACCGAATACGCATCAACTCCCCCCCGATCCCGGTAATCGATACACCTCGCCCCGATGCAGTATTTGAAGAAGGATCCACGATCTCCATTAATGGCACCGGGACTATCGATATTGACCGTGATGAGCTGAGTTACCACTGGCAGATTAAGAACAGGACGACAAAGAAAATTGTGTACAGGGGGAACGGAGTCACGACCACCGCTGTCCTTTACCTACCCGGTGAATATATAATTCTCCTCTTCGTTGACGACGGTTATGGTTTCAATGAAAGTACCAGTATTGAAATCGAGATATTACCGAAACCAAGCAAGGAAGAGGTCCAGGAGCGATGGGAGGATACGACCGACAGCGATGGAGATTCGCTGCCCGACTGGTGGGAAAAGATCAACGGTCTGGATCCCGAGGACCCCAACGACGCCACGGACGAATCCCTGGAATCGTACTACCAAGGGCTCGACAAACAGAATAAACAGAAAGAAACCAGCAAAGGGTTTCTTGCGAATTACTGGTGGGTGCTTATCTGTATTGCAGCTCTCGTCCTGTTGATGATCATCATCGTGTTATTGATGACTGCCAGGAGGAAAAAGAAGGATAAAGAGGCCCAGGCAGCCATAGGAAAAATGGGGAGAGTGCCCCAGGGGGATCAGATAGGAACATATCCGCAGGGCATGGCCGGACCAAATGGCCAATTCAACAGTTTTGGTCAGCCGGGTACTCAAAACAGTATGGCACATCCAAATCAACTTTCACCATTACCCTCTGGACCGGGTATTGTTTCTCCCTACGTCGGATATCAACAACAGACGGGCTACGGGTGTCAAGCCCTGACCTACCAGTCCCTGACACCCCCTACTCAACTGGCTCCAGTGGCGCTGCCGGCTCAGACCCAAAACGCCCCTGCGCAGCCGGATGGGACCACTTACGGACTACCGGCGTTCACAACTGATCAGGGCACGCTAGACCTAAACAGGCTTGCTCTTCCGGAGCTTGGTTCCACAATAGATACAACAATACCGGGCACCCCGGAAATGCCCGGGGCGGATTTGCCTCCCGCCATGGAACCTTTGTTACCAAGCGCAGCAGCGTCGGGGAGTATTGCAAACGGAACCCAACCGGATGATAATTTCCAGAACTTGATGATGTCGATCCAGGCCTTGGAGATGCCAATCGTGGAGGGAATCGTAAATACGGTTCCGGAACCTGTGATAAATTCCACAGGGCAAAATTCCGAGGTCTCACCAGTGACCCCTCCACTTCCACCTTCTCCTCCACTGCAAACTCCCACAAGCCCTGAAACACCACCTGAGAATAACATCGAACCACCGACAGCACCTCCGGTCCCACCACCACAAGCACTTCCACCCGTCCCATGATCAGGAACAAATTTGAATCTCCCGAGAGGATTTGAAGGACTATCAATACATGGTGCCCAACTTTGCTCGTAAAAATTTATATAATGTCCATTAACAATATAGGATGAAATTTCCTAATTGTTGATATGCGGATAGTGATGTACATGAACCGAAAGTTATTTATTTTGATCTTTGCGACCGTTCTGCTTGTTTCGGCGTTTTCGCAGGCAGTCCAATGGAACAGTAATACTCCAGATAACTACAGTAATAAATCAAGGAGTTCAAATGTCCATCTTTCCTCGAAAATCGAGGAAGCCGCGAGGTCCCACAGGAACCGAACGAACAGGGACAACATGATCGACGTCCCGTCATGGCAGGTGGGAGATGACTGGACCTACTACGGGATCATCTACATATCTTTTAGTGACAATTCAGATTACATGTCTTTGTGGTGTAACGCAACCTTAACGGTTTCGAAAATCGATTTTTATAACAAGAATGGAACCCTGTATCCCGCCTACAATTTGACGTTGTCTGGGACCGTGCACGGAAAATTTTCCGTTGACGGGGCCGTTTATCATTTCGATGGACAAAACAGCGGGCCACCCAATGCGAATCAAAAAGGAACTATATCCGGCTACCGAGTGGTACGTGCCAGCGATCTCTCCGTCCTATACGATAAGATGATCCTGCAGGGACATATCCACGTTAATGTTGGCATCTGGTTGGCCCCTCTTACCACGATCAAGTTCATATCATGGGATATAGTTCCCATTGAAGATATTGACTTCCCTGCGAAGGACGGGGACGGATTCTGGTATAACACAAGCAGACGACGGATTGCTGATGTGAATGTGGCGGATCTGGCCGATTATTCACAGCATTATGACAGAATATCCCAGCACAATTTTACTATCAATGGCACTTCAAATGTACAGGACACCGTCATCGCCGGTGTTTTCAACACCTACCACCTGGACGGAAGCTCGCATGTCGATGACGAGCGCAGCGAACTTTGGTATTCGCCAACTGTTAAAAATCAGGTGAGAGAAAATCATCTCGATATAAAATTATCCTCTACCGGTATCATGCAGGACCGCCGCGAACTTCGTAATTACAATATCGCACCGGATGAGAATAGTATCGAGCTTCTGCCTTCCACAAATTTCGCAGGTAAAACAACACGGGTTTCTGGAAGTTTTCCCAACGATCCGAATGAGGATATCATCGTGACTCTTCCGTTAACAGGGGAAATATGGCACGGGAAGACCGATGGCTCGGGGGATTATGCTGTGGAAATTGTAGCGCCGTCAATCTGGGATACGACAAATACCACAACCGACAACGGTTCCTTTGGAGTGTGCGTCTACATGGATCTGAATCCAGACAATAAAATAATGAGCCGGACTTTGACGATCGTGAATTCCGATAGCGAGGGGCCCACGGCAGACGCAGGTTCATCATTGTACATCCCCGAAGATACTCCACATACATTCAACGCTTCGGGAAGCTTCGACGACCGTGCCATTGCCAATTTCACCTGGGAATACAATTCGCCAACTGGCCCACGCTCATTCTACGGGATGATGCCAGAACAAAGTTTTGAAAAACCGGGAAATTATACCCTGACCCTTACTGTCACTGACATAGGCGGTGCAAAGGACACTGATTCGATCTATGTGAACGTGCTGGATATAACTCCACCGACGGTGATCATGACTCCTTCGAGTAATTTAACGGTGGATTTCGGTACGAGTCTTTATCTGGACGGAAGTGCAAGTTTTGACCCGGAAGATGGGCAGGTGATCAATTTCACGTGGTCGGTGGAAGGTCCATCAAGTTATGACGATACTGTTTTTGGTGAGAACGTCAGCTATACCTTCACCGAACTGGGTCTATTCACGGTGGTCCTGAATGTCAGTGATGCTTCAGGGAACGCAGGCCAGGGTAGCTTCACCGTTACCGTGAACGACCCGCTCCCACCCCTTGCGGACACTGGGCCTGATATCACAATAAACCAGCACGAATCGGTGCGATTCAATGGTAGTGAGAGCAGCGACAACGTCAGAATAACCAAATACAACTGGAGTTTCGTTTATGACGATACCTTAATCAATCTAACTGGGCTTGCACCAGGCTTCACATTTGATATTGCTGACATCTACACCGTGACATTGAAAGTTACTGATACTTACGGTAATTGGGCCCGTGACAATATGACCGTCACAGTGGTTGACATTACGAAACCTCTTGCCATAGCCGGGGATGACGCGGTGGTGGACCAGCACCATATGGTAGCCTTCAACGGGAGCGGGTGCAGCGACAATATTTATGTCACGAACCTGACATGGACCTTCACTGATATTGACCCAATAATTTTATACGGTAATTCACCTGAATATATCTTCAATAATGCCGGTGTTTATGCAGTAAACTTGACAGCAACGGATGCCATGGGTAATTGGGCAAATGACAGCATGACTGTAACGGTGAACGATATCGAAGCACCCAATGCGGATGCCGGAGGGGATCGGGTGGTGGGAGTGTCTGAAACGGTCCATTTCACAGGGAACGAAAGCAGCGACAACGTGGGCATCGTGAACTATTTCTGGAGTTTTGTTTTTGTAGGCCATGACGGAGTGTTGAAAACCGTCGAAGTACCCACGGCGACTTACACATTCTCCACAATGGGCATATATGAAGTCACCCTCACAGTTAAGGATATGGCGGGCAATATTGATTCGGATATTATCATCGTAAAGGTAGTGGATCTCATCAGACCCGAAGCGAATACCGGAGACGATATTACAGCGAAGGTGGGGGAAGCCGTGGAGTTCGACGGCTCCGAGAGTCACGATAACGTGGAAGTGGCTAATTATACCTGGACATTCGAATATGATGGAGAGAAAGTTATAATGTCGGGCAGCGAGGTTTCCTTTACTTTCAAAAAGGCCGGTACCTACAACATAAGTCTCAATATCACGGACGACGAGGGTAATTGGGCGGAGGATTACATGGTGGTTAAAATCACTCCTTCGGACGAGGTGAAACCTGAGGGGAGCGAAACGGAATCCGGAATGAGTGGAGTAGCCATGGGGATTATGATAGTAGGAATTATCGTTGTAATTGCAATAATGATCGTGGCGGTATTCTTACTTGCGAGAAAGAAAAAGGGCCCCGTTGAGGATGAAGAACTGGAAGAACCGATAGAACCGGAAGAGAACTCCCCTGACATGCCACTCTCCCCGGTCCAGGGAGAATCCGGGGACTCACCGTGGGACGACGAGTGGAACTTGTAGAGTTAGCTTTATATCATGCACAAGACCGCTATTAAGTTTGGATGATCGTCAATGCCGTCTAGTTCCTATTTTATGTGAAATATTGCCGATTACAATACCCGATAAGATGGGTAATTTTTACTTTCTGCTACCAACAAATCAACCGCCAAACATTAATTTTGCTCTTATTTCCATCATTTTTGTAAAATTATTTTTCACTTTCTTTCAACAATAGCTTTTGAAATGTAATGGACAAGGAAAAGGTGTCGAAGACTGTCCCTCAGTTTATAAATATATATGGTCACCATATACCTATTTACCCGAGTTTCTCGATAGAACCGCCGTGAGGATGATCATGAACATAAGAAAAAAAAATCAGGCAATAATTCACTATATCAAAAAAGCGCGCCGCGGAAGGTCATACCTTCTAAAGGAGGAAAAGCCATTAGACGCCTATAAAACATTAAGAGAGGCATCGACAAGCGGTTTTGACTGCCTTATATTATCCAAACTCCACCTCGAAAGGATTCGGAGCAGGTACAATATCCGAAAAGGCATGTTTTATAGATTGACATGCAAGAGGAGCACCGGGACGTTAAATCTGAAAAAGTTATCCCAGATCCGAAGGGCGACGAACAAATTCGCAAGATCTTCCAGAAAAGCCGTTATTCTCCTTGACGGCTTCGACCAGATCATGTTTGGGAACGGTTTCGAGAGTTCAATTACTCTTCTGAGTGATCTAAAGGAACTGTGCAGCGATAAGAACGCGAATTTTCTTGTATCGATAAATCCCCAATGGTTCAACGAGACACAATTAACGGATATCGAAATGATATTGAACGGTAAATTGGATTATTGTCGTTATTATCGTCCAAGGAGGTTCAGAGAGAGAAGATTGATAGTTTGAACAACTGGAACAGGGAACCGTACCCTGGAAAACTGCAAAAACCGTATCGGGTTTATCGATATAGTAGTGTATAAAAGGTGTCGAAGACTGTCCCTCAAAATTTAATAAACATAACAGTCTATATTAGGCTAAAAGCATAGGCTGGTATACAAATGATTGACAACACGAAAAAAAAGGGAAAAAACCATAACACGGGGTTTATAGGCGTAATCTCTGGCATCATAGTAATTTTTTTGGTGCTCATACTATTTACCCAGGCATTAAGTGTCGAAGTCCAGGTGAATACCGAGAATGACGAATATCCGTCTTTTGAAGCAAATCCAACCAGAGCAAAGAAAGATAAATCCGATAACAAGACCCATGGTTCGCCTCCAGGTAAAATATCTATGAAAGACGATCGTAAACGTGAAATTCCCGGCAACATGTCATACCAAGAAAACGGAATGGCCGCCGGAGGGATCGAATTTCTTGGTGATAATAACACACTGGCCTATTACAGTTTTAATAATGCAAGCGGCCCCGGGAACGACGATTCTGGAAACGGTCTCGATCTGACCATTTCCGGAGCGGGACAGAGTGGCAATTCACTATACGGACGGACATTATATTTTGAAGGGTCCAACGATTATGCAAGCATCCCCGACGACAATTCCATGGATATCAGAGGAACTATGACCATTGACTTGTGGGTATTCTGGAAGGGGGCGGGTACAAGTGGCTCCTATGACACACTAATAGCCCAATCGGAACATTTCTGGTTATACGTGAGAAGGACGGGCGACCTTGCAAACAAGATCTGTTTTTCTGCAGGTGACCCCTGGGAATCCATTGTAAGTAATAGTGAACTTGCCAGGAACGAATGGAACCATCTCTCCATAGTCAGAACTCCCAGTACCGATAATAACGAGAATGTGAAGATGTATATTAACGGGGTCCTGGATTCCGAGAATGATATAGATGAATCATCACCTACAGGCGCGGAAATTACTTACATTGGGGCATGGGGGGGTTCTACGCACAATTTCCGGGGATTCGTAGATGAAGTGAGCATATCGGATACCGAACGGGAGATCGGGGATACGGTGGGATTCTGGAATTTCAATGAAGATTCCGGCAATAGATTGAGGGATAGATCCCCGCAGAAGCTGATGGATGGAACCATCTCCGGCGCCACTCTGACGGATGGTATATATGGAAAGGCCCTTGATTTTGACGGCAGCAACGATTACGTTTCGATCCCTTCGGATGATAGGTTGCACCTGACCGGCAAGACCACCATCGAGGCTTGGGTGAAATACGACGGTGCCGGTATCGGCGCGGGAAGTGTGGACACCATCGTGGCCCAGGAGGGACATTTCTGGATATTCACTCGGAGAACCGGCCCTTCCGCTGGTAAAATAGTATTCGAAAGCGGAAATACCCCATGGACTCCGGACGTTTACAGCGACACAGCTCTCAGTACCGGCGTCTGGACCCATATAGCGGTGGTCCGTACTAGCAATATACACGTGAAGATTTATATAAACGGATTGCTGGATGGCGAGGGAAATACATATGCTCCTGACGCGACATCGGCAAATACTCTTTACATAGGCGGTTATGCGGGCACCTTTCACAATTTCAACGGGACAATCGATGAGGTCCGAATATCTAATTTCGATGCGACCTACGGTGGGACCAGAGACTACGGGGGCGACGTGCTGGATCTGCCTTTCGAGGGGGTCAACGATGCGAGCAGGCTGGATGACAGGTCGCCTCTGGATAACGACATGGACGATACCTACGGCTCTATTACATACGGCTCGACCAGCGGAAAGTACGGAGGATGCTACATTTACGATGGAACCAGCGACAGGCTGAAAATGGATTCTTTGGTTCCTTCCGAACTGAACCCGCCCACCATCACCGTTGAGGCATGGATATATCCCACGGACCTGCAGCTTTCTTGTATTATCGACAATTCCTACAGGGCCAGCGAGCAGGGCAAGACAAAGGGTGGTTACGTCCTCAGATTGAGAGAAACGGGGGCGATACAGTTTCTTGTGTACGACGACGGTGAAAACTCGTACTCGGCGCAAACAATTTCCGTGGTAAGTGAAAATGACTGGTGGCACGTTGCCGGGGTATCCGATGGCAACGATGTCAGGGTATATATAAACGGCGTATGCGAGGCCACCGCCACCTTTGCGGACGATATTGGGTATGGTTCCGACATGGGTTTATTTGTAGGTTCGAAATATTACGGGGACGGTCAATACTTCGAAGGACGTATTGATGAGGTGAGGATATCATGTTACCCCCGGACCTTCCACGGGGATACCGACGGTGACGGCATGAGCGACATGTACGAACTGATGAGATCGAATTGCTCGGACCAGTACAACCCGGTTGAGAATAATGGGAGACATGCATTATTGGTGGCGCCCAATCCCGAGGACCTGGCACAAGAAGATGCATTCTGGAACGACGCCAAATTCATGTACGACGCGCTGAAATCCTACGGATACCTCGACAGCGACATACACCTGCTCCACTCCACCGGGACTGACGTGAAGACAGGCGATTACGCTACCCCGATGGGTGTTACATATACCGACGGTCCGGCGACCCCCGCGGAGTTGCAGACCGAGTGCACGAACCTATCGAACGTGGTCCTTTCGGACGATTTCCTCCTCGTATCCGTCATCGACCACGGCAGCCGGAACGCAGGTACAAATCACAGCTTCATACGGATGAACGACGGCGAAGGTGGGCACACCGATCTCCAGGACGATGCGTTTGCAGGAAATTCGTATGTCGGAAAGATCACTAACTACAAATACCGCACTTTCTTCCTCCAGCCTGCATATGCCGGGGGCTTTATAAACGACCTGAGCAGTTCGAAGACCGTGATCGCCACTGCTTGTAAATACAACGAGGCTTCCGCTTTGTCATCTGGGGACGGGGATGAGGTTGAAGGCGAGAACGGCGAGTTCGATTTCTACTTCATGAGCGCCTTTGCAGGGCACACTCCCACCAACGGCGTGTACATCAGCCCCGATGCTGCGGGCTCGACCAATATCGACGGCATGGCGTCGGTCTGGGAGGCGTACAAATGGGACGAAAGCCACGAGAACAGGTTTGAACATCCGCAGATCGACGATGACAGCAATTCCATGTCCCAGCAGGACGGCGATACCGACGACGGCATTAACCTCGCGGACAAATTGTATCTGTAGAAAGAAGGAATATTCAGGAACCAATATATAGGAACGGCACAATGATGTATTACAAGATGAGAAGAATAAAAGTAATCGTAATCATTCTTGTACTCCTGATGACTGGGAGTCTATTCAGCAGTTATCACGATACGGTGAGTTCCACAGATAAACAGACACCCCCCTTCGTTGCCCGGAGAGAGCAGCTGTTCCACCCGGGCGTATGGTAACATAACTACGGATACGACTTGGAATAAGGATGGTAGTCCCTATGTAGTCTCCAGCGCAATCCATATCGTGAACGGGGCCACACTTACAATCGAATCTGGTGTGGATATCACGTTCACCGGATCGGGAGCACTGCTTGGGGGCCTGAGGAAGGACGTAACCGGCGAATGGGGTTCATTGGAATCCATTGGAAACATTAATGCTGTCGGCACAGTGAAAGACAGGATAACGTTCTCGTTCACAGGCAGCAATGAGGATGGGATCACCATCGGCGCGAGCCTTTACGACTGGTTCGCATTCGAATACTGTGAATTCTATTCCATCGGCAGTATCTCTCTTTTCGGTTCGGATGATTGTATATTTAATAAATGCAACTTTTATGGAGATACGAGAATCGTTATTCAAAATGCAAATCTCACTACAGGTGACCAAGACCCCCGCAATAACACAATTTCAAACTGCAATTTTATAAATAATAAAAATTCCATAACCATAAGATCCGGTGCAATCTTTGCCAAAACACCCAACAGATTTTATCAAAACAACTTCATTAACTGCACAGACCCCCTGACAAATGAAACTAGTTCCCAGAATTACAAAAATATCTGGAACAATTCCACGGGGTTCGGCAACCATTGGTCCGACTACAACGACACCGGAAATGATACAAACAGCGATGGCATTGGCGATACCAATCTACCCTGGCACGGCGTCGATTACTACCCGTTGATCAACCGGCTGCCAATAGTTGATAATGCGAATCAATCCTGGGTGAACCTATCCATCCCGCCAAAAAAATCCGATCCCGATGAACCGCCGCCCGAAGAAACCGGAGAAAAGGATTCGGACGGCGACGGTTACAACGACACCTTTGAGCTCGCATCCGGCAGCGACCCATACGATAACAGGTCCATACCCACGGACTGGGACGGCGACGGTGTGGTGAACTGGGAGGACGATTTTCCCCACGACGGGGCCAAGTGGACCAGGGCCGCGGAGCCCCGGACGAATATCCTTCTCATTCTCATCTACATAAGCATAGGATTCGTTTTCATTTTGGCGGCGGTAACGTGGTATACACGGTTCAGAGGTAAAAAGATCCTCGAGAACAGCAACACCATGGCAGTACTTGCATGCATCAATATGGAACCCGGGCTGCATTATCGGGCAATAAAGGACCAAATGGGAATGGGGGGAGGGGCGTTGGGGCATCACCTCAGAAAACTGGAAAGCAACGGTCATATAAAAACCGTGGACGTGGGGAAATACAAATTATACTATCCGAAAAAATTTCGTAATATCGTGCCTCTTTCGCCCGTGGAGAGGGAGATAGTTCGTATCCTCGGCAAAAAAAGAATAACGATCCAGGAGATCGCAAATATCCTCAAGAAAAAGCGCCACAGTGTCCACTACCATTTGCACAATCTTGCCGACAAGGGTATTCTTGAGGGCGAAAAGGTGGGTTACAAAATATTTTGGCAAATGAAGTAATACTGGAAAATGGAGACGCAATGAAGTTTCGGAATTCCGGTTGTATGATATCTGACGACATAAATTTATTTTATAATAATGAAGCAGAATCGGCCCTTGGAAACATCTTGTTTCCTTCGGGTCCGCGATTCTGCGCACATTGTCAAGCTGAAAACTTCGACTTTTTGTCGAACTTTTCACCGTTGACAATATTTTAAAGATTGAAGGAATCCCAATTACACCAATAACTTTATGTATGGGTTTTTATGATTTGTTCGTTATAATTTTTACACACTGGAAATCGAATTTAACCGGACGTGTCCCCATGAGATATCAAATGTTATTATTAACGGCAATTGTCGTGCTGCTCGCTTCACAGTTCTCGTACAACCCGGATGATGGTTTGACGGAGAATAGAACTGCTACAGTAAAAAACGCTGAATCGAATATGGAAAATTACGCTGAGGCCGGAAGCAGGTTCACTGCGGAAAGAGACATTCCCACCTGGAGAGTTGGTGACTGGTGGGAGTACAACACGACCTTTAATAATTCATGGACTGAAAATAGTGATTTTCTGTTCCTGAACGGAACCGTAAAATACACCCTCAGACGTGTGGAGATGTTCGCCGCCGCGGACGGAAATTCCTATCTCGCCTACAACTGCACGATATCCGGGGGATCCGTGGGAAATGCGGTGTACGCCGGTGCTCCTCTCATAGTGAACGGCGACCGTTTCTCGGAGGTATCTACAACTCCGGGAGAGACTACGGGATACAGGATATACCGCGCATCCGACCTGGCAATTCTCCACGAGCAAACCTACATGGAAGGATTCGTCCACACCGCCTCCCAGGCCCTGCGGTTCAAGATCTCAGGGACCATGTTCGATCTCGATATGGTGGACATCTTCGACTTGCCCATTAGTCCCGGTGAGAACTACAATTATTCCACACAGCAGAACAGGACCTTCTCACTCTATCTATCCGAACTTGGTTATTACCTTAAGAGGTTCAGCGAAGTTTTTCCCTTTGCCTACGATATGACAAGCTACTCTGAGTCCCCGGTAACGGTAAACGGAGGAACCTTCGATGCATACCGTTTTTCAGCGATTTCCACGGACACGGACGACCCTTCAACCATGAATTTTTCCTATTCGGCTGACGTGAAGTCCTTAGTCAAACATGATATATTTCGGATAACACTCACCGATGACGGAGATCACAGCGTTCTCGATACCACCATGGAACTTAACGACCATCATTTGACTGAGACCGCAAACACTATTGACACGAATACCGAACAGGCTCTTTTGAACATACCCATAAAGGTAAGCGGAACATTCCCGGGATATCCAACCGAAAATGTCGTTGTAACATTCCCATACACTGGTGTAACGGTTGATACCACAACAGACGCCCTTGGTATTTATTCATGCGAGATCAATACTCCGGGGATATATGATAATTCACCCACCGATCAGGACCTAAGCTCCTTCGGGGTATGCGCTTATTTGAAGGACAACATGAACGAGATAATAACGAAAAGTATTCTGATCGTCGGGTCCGACGATGACGCCCCCGTGGCAGACGCTGGGACGGATACTGTCACGGACGAGAACGAGATAATATTTTTCGACGGCAGCGGATCAAGCGATAACATGGCGATAAAAACATATCAATGGTCCTTTGACCACAATAGCACTCCCGTAAACCTCCCGGGAAAGGATCCCTCATTCCTGTTCACTCATCCGGGTACCTACGAAGTTTCGCTCACTGTGACAGATTACAGCGGGAATACTGATACGGACAGCTCTGAGATAACGGTAAACGATACCACGGTACCTGTGGCGGTTCTCCCCGAAGAGATGATGGTGGACGAGGGAAAAACTGTGGTCTTCAACGGTAGCAATTGCTTTGACCCTGAGGGCGGGTCCGTTTCCGAGTACACTTGGACATTCGTATACAACGGGACGAACTTAACACTAAACGGTGAGCTTGCTTCATATATATTCGATATCCCCGGTACATACCAAATAACTCTCGAAATCATCGATCTGAATGGGAATTCGGCAACGGATAATTTCATCGTGAGGGTGAAGGACATCACCCTGCCAACAGCAATGGCCGGACCCGATTTGAACGGTACCCAGGGAAAGTTTGCAGAGTTCAACGGATCACTGTCCTCGGACAACGTGGGAGTCGTGAGCTGGACGTGGACATTAACTTATGACGGGACGGACCAGGTGCTGCATGGTAAGACTTCAAGCTTCGTATTCCAGACCGTTGGCGACTATTTGGTTACACTGCGTGTGACCGATGCTATGGGACTCGCACGAACAGATACCTTGTGGGTGAACATAAGCGATTCGACCCCTCCAACAGCGGTGGCAGGAGACGATAAAAAAACGGACCAAGGCGAAGCAATAACCTTTGACGGCCGGGTATCCATGGACAACGTCGGTATCATTATCTATGTCTGGACCTTTGAGGACGACGGGCCCCAGACCCTGCATGGAGTGTCCCTGACTTATATATTTTCAAACGTCGGGAATTTCACGGTCACTTTAACCGTCACCGATGCAGCGGGAAACCGAGCTAACGATACATTTTATATCGTCGTTTCCGATGTGACGGGTCCCGTTGCCCCCGCAAACCTGAAAGACCAGGATATTAAGGATGATGAGGAAGTGAAACTCGATGCTGGTGATTGGATCGACGATGGGTCTGCGACCTTCACCTATACATGGACCATCACTTATGGCGGAAAGGTTGTTACGCTTCATGAAAAGAAGCCGGATTTCGATTTCACCGAAGCGATCAACTACGAGATAGTTCTGACGGTGAAAAATGATGCTGGGCTCACCACTGTTGTGGAGTACAATATAAATGTCATAGATACCGATCCCAAAAACAAACTAGAAAACGTCAAGATAAAAGAATCTTCGACCCTGGATATACTAATCCCGAATGACTTCGCAGATATGGACATAGAGGTATGTCACTGGATATTGACCGAACCGGATGGAAACGAGGTAGGTAACTTTACAACTTATTCCCAGAGGTTATCCTACCCGGGTGAACTGCAAGAAGGAACTTACGAGATCACATTGCTGGTAAAGGACAGGAATGGTAATTCAGCCAGTCAGACATTCAAGGTGGTGGTGGGGAACAAGAAGGCAGCCAGCGGCGATGATGATAAGATAAAATTTTCCGGGCCGGTGCGCATTGCAGTGGCAATTATAGCGGGTTTCATCCTGCTGAACGTTATATTCCTTGGACTGGTAATGAGGGGCAGGGGTAAGGAGAGAAAGATGGATATGGAGCTGGCGGACAAGAAAAAGGGTTCCAAAAAGAGGAAGGCCAAAGATGTGGAAGAAATGGAGGTGGTAGAGGTGGAAGCTCTGCTTGTGGAATATTTCTGCCCCCGCTGCCATGGAGTGATTGGTGAAGATGATGATGTGTGTCGCAAATGCGGCGCCGAATTTTCGGAAGACGAAGTGATGGAAGTCCCCGACGAGCTGATAGCGGAGCAAACCATAGAGGAGGCCGTGGAGGGATTGGAACCGGGTGACGTTATCGTATCCAGGTCCGGCACGGAAAGAACTATACTGTCCATGAATGGAGATAAGATCCGGGTGAGAACCAGGACAAAGCACGGGACTTTGAAGACTGAAGAGATCAACCGGAAATTACTGATGAATCTATCCGATGCCCTGGAAGAGATAAGGAAAGCGAACTAGATTTATTGATTATACGATCCAGACTAAAGAGGGCCGACGGCAATAAAGCCACGTCGGCCCGATATAAAATAAAGAAAAAAGTACGTGAGAGGGCGGCTCGCCCTCATGGTCGGTGAGACACCGAGCATTGATTTTATTTTCACTTTATTGCTTTAATGAACTTAAATCTCCATCCGTAGATTCAGACGATTCCAGATCAGGAAGGGACAAAGGGTTCTCACTTTCTGGTAATATTTCTGTTGATCCATCTGATGTGGACGAAAATGGGTCGTTCTCAACCACACCTGAAGGCACTTCCTCTTTAGGTAATTCATCAACATCTTCGGGTGGTTCAATATTTATTTCCTCCGTACTTTCTTCTTCAGGAGATACATAATCCTGGCACACTTCACACCAGAAACAATCATACTCCGCATAATATTGGGCAAATTGGTCGCATGTCGGGCAAATTAGAGATGGAAACTCTAACATCCTTCTTTTCACAATTTTCGTTACTACCCTTCGTCGAACAACCTTTTGGCGGGTTTTTCTAACCGGCGTAAGTGTTGCCGCTCTCTCCGCTTTATCCGTGGCTTCTGTATCAGGAACGAACAATATATTTTTGCGCTTTCTTTTTATGATGATTGGAACAATTAATACTCCTACTATCAAGGCAAATATGATAAGTGGTATAGCGATCCAGAAAAGAAGTTGAGAACTGGTGGTTGCATTTTGTTCAGAAGTGTCATCGTCCGTGTCATCATCGTCATTTGGTAGCAAAGCAGCGATAACAACAATATTCAACGTATCTGCTGCACCATTTCCTTCCTTATCCCTTACTTTTAGGTCGATGGTGTAGTTTCCGGGGATATTGAAAACAAACGATGGTATTGGACCGTAAAGGAGTACATTGCTGTTGTTATATAGGAATGACCATGTATGGATTATAATCCCGACATTATCCTCGCTTTCGGTCCCGTTTAAGACAACAGTATCTCCCTCGTCGATTGTAATATCCTCACCAGCTTTTGCAACCGGGAAAGTGCTGTCTCTGACAGTCACATTGAGATGATCGCTATGCCAGTTACCCGCTGAATCGGTGATATTTAATTTTATATGGTAAGTACCGGGTTCATCGAAGGTAAAGCTCGGGGCCAAGCTGTAAAAGTTTTTCTCGATATCGTCGAATATAAGTGTCCAGGTGTAATTGACCACTAAAACGTTGTCATAGGAAACACTGCCATTGAAGCTCACCAATTGCCCCTGGTCGATAACAATGTCATCACCGGCCACTGCAACCGGAGGAGTGATATCCCGTACTGTTACTATGAGATAATCGGAATTCCAGTTGCCTGCTTCGTCGAAAATTTTCAAAGTAACATTGTATTCACCGGCACTATCCAAGGTGATTGCAACTTCCTTGCCATAAAGTACCAGCTTATATTCGTCATAGAAAAAGGACCAGGTGTAGTTAATTATACCTACATTATCATTACTGGAAGTGCCGTTAAATAAAATATTTTCGTGTTGATCTATAGCTATGTCCTCACCGGCGTTTGCCGCCGGATTATCATTGTCAACAACCGTATAATTTAGTGTGTCGGTGATTATGTTATTATTGGTAGTATCATTGATGAAGAACGAATAATTGAAAAAGGTTGCATTTTCTGGAAGCGCAATTGTTCTAAACCAGATATTTTCCTCAAGGATTATCATGGTCTCGTTATGTTCTGAACCATCGTCAAAGTTATATTGGATATAAACAGAATCTACACCGATGTT
>JASLWR010000139.1:422-718 GCA_030740765.1 Thermoplasmatota archaeon | reverse complement strand
TAGTAAAAGTGGGCGGAGAAGGCTTCTGTATTATTGTCTTTCTTGATGATAAAAGTCTTCTGAAGATTCGTGAATCCTCTCAATTACAATTTATGGAGACAGCCAATACACGGACTGTTAATATTGAGTTTGGAAAGATTCTTGCCGATGTTAAAAAGGATAAAAGCAAAGGTTTCAGAATTGAAACTCCGGTTTCAGTAGCATCTGTAAAGGGGACACAATTCTGGACGGTTTCAAATCAGATGGGATTTGATAAATTTTATGGTTTAGAGGGAGATGTTGAAGTTTTTAATTCA
>JASLWR010000139.1:0-412 GCA_030740765.1 Thermoplasmatota archaeon | reverse complement strand
ATGACTCTCTCTACCGCTACGGGACAATTGATTACATCCCCGGCGAGTCCTGAAGAAGTACCTGACGATCCTGATGATGAAGAAGAAGCACCTGAGGAAGAAGCCGAAGAAGAGGAAGAGGAAGAAGAGGAAGAATCTCCTGAAGAAGACGATGAACCTGAAGTTGAAGAAGAGGTAATTGAGGAAGATGTACCTGAAGAGGAAGTTCCTGAAGAGGAAATACCTGAGTATACCCCGGAAACTGATGTACCAGATGTTGAAGAGGAAGAAGAAGCACCTGAACCTGAAGAAGAAGGTCCGTTTAATTTAGGTGCTGGCCTCGGTTCTGTAACCATTGACGGCGTTATCTATAATCAGATTGCTCTCCGTCCGGAAATTAGCTTTGGTAAACTGGGTTTCGGTCTTGACTTGG
>JASLWR010000138.1 GCA_030740765.1 Thermoplasmatota archaeon | reverse complement strand
ACTTGACAAGACGGAGGCTACTGGCCCGTCTTGGTATGGCTTGCCCGTTAACGTACGGGCAAGTGAGACGCGTCGGTAAACGCGTCAACATAGACGTGCCAGTATGGTACGTCTTTACTTGTAAAGTCACCACTTGACAAGTTTGGTGAGCCAGTATGGGTCGCCTTTACCTGACAATCATTACAGAACAATCTGCATATCGAGCAACCTTTTCGGCAACAGAACCCATCAGAATTGAGGTCAAGGTTCCCTGGCCAACACTGCCCATGATAATAAGATCATATTGAGATGATATTTTAATTATCTCCTTGGCAACGTTACCATTTGCGAGCTTTGAAGAGATATCTACACCTGCTTCCTTTCCCCTGGTCATATACTCTTTCAACAACGACTTCACCATGGACTTCGTCTCTTTTTCCATCAGACGTACAACCGTGGATACTTCCACACTCTCAAAAGGGGGCGGTAGACGAACACTGCTGTCAATCACATATAGAACCGTCGCTTCGCTTTGCAATGATTTAGTCAATGTTATTCCAGTTGAAAAGGCTTTGTTGGAGGGACTGGAGCCATCTATTGGGATCAATATTTTCTTCGGGATCTTCATGGTCTCACGGTGATTAAAAGGACGCCCTATTATTAAAAATATTGGATATGATATTTCGATCCATTCAATTTGATATAATTTACTTTGGCCAGACACTTTATCATTTGGTATCATTTTTCGGTTCTCAAGATATATCTATTTTAACGATACTGCATTTTTCCAAAACAAAGAATTAATAATAAATCAATAATATATGAATCACCCACAGATGAATCTGTGGGTTTCATCCTCGGAAACGCAGGAATCTGCTTCCTCTTCTCCGCCCCCAC
>JASLWR010000137.1 GCA_030740765.1 Thermoplasmatota archaeon | reverse complement strand
TTTAGGTCGGTCGAAACATTGGTTCTATGAATGGTTGAATCGATATGACCCAAATAGTAAGAAGTGGTATAAAAACGAAAGTAAAAGACCTAAAGTGACACCACATCAAACCATTGAACGTATCGAAAAAGCTGTCGTAAATATACGAAAAGCCCTTATGGATGGAACTGAAGACTATGCTAAATATTCCTGCGTTGGAGCGGAGGCCGTACAATTTCACATGGAGGAGCTGGGATTCGAGCCCTCGGAGATTCCATCTCTATCAACCGTCAAGCGGATCATCAAGAGGAACAAGTTGCGCGTGAACAAGAAGAAACGCTACAAGAGAATTCGTTCAAAAGGGCGGCATACAATTCTCAAGCCCAAATACATCAATGAGATGCACCAGATGGATTACGTTGGTCCGAGGCATATCAAGGGCTATGGACCTATCAATTATCTCCATTTGAAGGATTATGTGGGACGGCAGGTTGCAGGCAATCAGTACCACGGGAAGAGCATGGACAACGTGATGAGCTTTCTCCTGGACTATTGGATACATCACCCGGTACCCAAATACCTACAAGTCGATAATGGCATGTGTTTCGCTGGTGATTTCAGGCATCCAAAGAGCTTTAGCCGTTTCGTGAGGCTGGCCTTGTATGTTGGAATAGAAGTTGTATTCATCGCCCCGGCCCGGCCCTGGATGAATGGAACAATCGAGGAGTTTAACAGATTATTTGATGAATTGTTCTGGGCCAAGGAGCAGTTCAAGGATCTCGATGACATCCGGACGAAGTCCCCGATCATGTACAAAACACAGAACAAGTTCAATAGATGGAAGTTGAAGAACAAGTATCTGGAAGCGATCCAACCGCCAAGAATGTTGAAAGAGGGATGTTCGATCGATGCCAACA
>JASLWR010000136.1 GCA_030740765.1 Thermoplasmatota archaeon | reverse complement strand
GTACAAGAAAAGATAGATTCATAAATGAAAAATAAGCCTTCTGGAAATCAGTATAATGGTCAATCCAATGATTCCTCATCATGTTTACTGCGGAATATTTCACAATCTTCTTCAGGTGACATTGCTGTGTCGAATGAATCAATGGCCTGTGTTGAGTTAGCAGTCACTTCGTGCCTGCTGTACTTCGGCACTCCGTGCCTCGTAAATCCCCCTTCGGGCGATTGAACCAACCAACGGCCATTTTTGATAGCATCATTGAGATCTGAACTTCAATGTGCCTTTCATTCCGAAACAGCATTGTCATCCAGAATTTGTACGTTTAGCCCTTCGTGAATCGGATAGGGACAAAGAGAAAGATAAGTTACGACCTGACTTTCGGAGTTTAAATACTCCCTTTTGATTGCAAGTGACTAGCCAGTGCCTCTTTTTCGTGTAGACCCCATAAGCAGGTTGTAACAAGGGCCAGATAGATTTATAAATGTAGACCTCATATGGGGTCTACGTTTGTGATAACATGGCTTTCATTGCAAGAGAGAAAAGAGGGAACAAGGTATACCTATACAAGGTAGAAAGTTACAGAAAAGATGGAAAAGTAAAACGTAGAAAACTAGCATACATTGGAACGGAAATAGAAAAGAAAGATGGAACAAAAGAGACCATCCCTGCTTATAAACATATAATGGACAGAATCATCCTGACAGACAACGTTCACCTCGGAAATGTACTTGTTCTAAACAAAATTGTGAAAGAGATCGATCTGGCCAACATCATAGATGGATTTTCGATCAAAGGAGGCGGACTACCTCCGGGACTTCAACTTTCAATGTTGGCAATCAATTATGCAATAAATCCTGTGAGTCTGAATGGATTCTCAGCCTGGTATGAAGATACCGCACTGCCAAAGATTACGGGCATACCTCCTG
>JASLWR010000135.1 GCA_030740765.1 Thermoplasmatota archaeon | reverse complement strand
AGAAGAAGGCGCGTGTAGAGGATGCATTACATGCCACTCGTGCTGCAATCGACGAAGGTGTCTTGCCGGGCGGTGGTGTTGCATTATTAAGGGCTTCCGAGGCATTAAATGATCTCAAATTAAAAGGTGATGAAAGCTATGGTGTTGACATTATAAGAGATTCACTTAGCGGGCCAATTAAACAGATAGTCAAAAATGCAGGGTTGGAAGGTGCGGTAGTTGTAAGAAAGATTCTTGCATCAAAGGATAAGGCCTTTGGTTATGATGCAGAAAAAGAAGAATACGGTAATCTTATTGAATCCGGCGTGATAGATCCTACGAAAGTTACAAGGAGTGCATTACAAAATGCCTTGAGCATTGCAAGTATACTCCTTACAAGTGATTGTCTTATTACAGAGATTCCATCGAAAGATGAAGCCATGATGCCTCCCGGTGGTGGCATGCCTCCTGGTGGTATGGGTGGTATGGGCGGAATGGGTGGTATGGGCGGTATGCCAGGAATGGGCGGTATGCCGGGAATGATGTAACGGCTTACCAGTAAACCTGCAGCCAGCTAGGAAATTTCTTTCTGGCAATGTGAATTAATTCGATTTTATGTGATTACAAAAATAAAAGGAGGAATTTGTTATGGCAATAAGGCCTTTAGATGACAGAGTTGTAGTTGAACCACTTGAAGCAGAAGAAAAGACACAAGGTGGAATTGTTTTACCGGACTCAGCAAAAGAAAAACCAACAAAAGGTAAGGTTATATCTGTTGGTGAAGGGAAACTCCTGGACAGTGGTAAAAGAGCCGAGCTTTTAGTAAAAAAAGGTGATCAGGTTCTATACGGAAAGTATGCAGGAACAGAAATAACAGTAGGTGGTAAGGACTATCTTATTTTAAAAGAAAACGATATCTTGGCTAAAATTGATTAATCAAGTTCAGGAGGTATATTATGGCTGCAAAACAGCTTTTGTTTG
>JASLWR010000134.1 GCA_030740765.1 Thermoplasmatota archaeon | reverse complement strand
ACCTGGTTCTTGTTCACCGCCAGGTCCTTCCGCGGGTGGAATCCCATGGCAAGGCCCAGGAGCTGTGTATAGTAGAGAACCGGAATATCATATTTGACATCGGCCTTTGCACCGATAGTGGGTTGATATTCGTCGTACATTATATCGCAGAACGGGCAGATCACTATCAATGCGTCGGCCTCGACCTCCTTTAGATGGTCCAGCTTTTGCTTGACCATATCCATGGACGTGTTCTCCGATACAGCCAATATGCCTCCTCCGCAGCATTGAAGTTTATCCTTGTATGATATCGATTCGGCCCCGGTGATCTCGATAAGTTTATCCAGGCTCTCGGGGAAGTAAGGACTGTCGAAGCCATCGAACAATTCGGATGGTTTGATGTAATGGCACCCGTAATGAGGTGCGACCTTCAAGCCTGTCAAGGGTTCGGTTACGGCTTCTTTAACCTTGTCTAAACCGATCCCCTCGAAAAGGAAGCGGGAGAAATGCTTTACCTTCACATTGCCCTTGTATTCGTATCCCATGTCGGCCAATTCCTCGTTGACCTTCTTTAATTCCTCTTTGTGGTTTCCGTCCGCGTAGTACTTTGCCGCTTTCGTGAGGTGGCCCGTGCAGGCGCTGCAAAGGGTGAGGATATCCACACCTTCCGCTTCTGCGAGAGCTAGATTGCGGACCGCCACTGCCATTGCGGAATGATGATGAACACTATCTATCGGGAAACCGCAGCATGAAAAACCGGGAATATCCACGATTTCTATCCCCAGCTTCGAGAAGACTTTTCTTGTGGAAAGTTCGTAATTGAAACCCCGGACCGATACCGTGCATCCCAAGAAAAGGGCGAACCTGTGTTCACTCATCGTTGCCATCCTCCTTGGTCGCCTCATGGATGCCTGCTTTATTCAGTACTTTCTTAATTTCCGAGATTTCGAATTCAAGTTCCGGTATTCCTTTCTTTGCACGCACCGTGTTCTCGAACTCGCTGACTTCCAGTATCCGGCCGAATTTTTTCAGCAGGTCCACGGCGGCTCCCATTGCCTTTGGCAGATGTCCTTCCCTTACGGCAATGTTTCTGATGGCCCCCATCAAACTCGTTATCTTGACATCCCTCGGACACCGTTCGTAACAACTGTAGCACCCGGAACAGAGCCATATGAACTCGCTACTTAGCACTTCCTCCTTCATACCCA
>JASLWR010000133.1 GCA_030740765.1 Thermoplasmatota archaeon | reverse complement strand
TTTTTGAAAGATCCCGCCGAGGATATCTATAAACCAACCGATGGGGAACCGTTCCATGATGAAGGGTAATGTCGTATTGGTACCGTTTCCGCTGAACCCACCCGTCCGATCGACCGAATGTCCCGAAAAATAACTTAATTCCATTACATACTGCTGCCGTGCGGCTGCACCATGAAGACCAGGAATGCGAAGATACCCATGAAGAAGTAGCACAACGCCACCTCCCTTTTACTTAGTCGGGAGTCTTTAACGTTCTGGGCCCGCCTCATGGCAAATTTGCTCCACCCGAAAAATTTTCGGTAAGTATTGCTTCTCATTATCTGCGCCCTGTTGAGATACATTGGAATTGCCCATAGTATCAACACGATGGATGAAACATTGTCCGCATTGGTATATGAGAAAGCGTCTGTTTGCCATATGGCGGGTATTCCGGTCCAGCAGTTTGCCCAACCGTACATCTTCCCCGCGACCCATATGCCTATGGGCACCGCAGCGAGGAAGAACGCCCAGAACGCGATCATGGCCCCCCAGATCGTGAATGCCTGTCCCGAAAACAGTTTTTTTACTCTTGAGCCGGTCCCTTCCCATCTGTTTCTTACCAGCAGAAATATCCCTGATGCCGCACCTGTAAGGAGAAATGTGTAAGTGGATGGGATCATGAGTCCGACGTGTATCCAGAATATCGGTGAGGCCAGCAAAGCCACAACATTGGCAGGAGGTCCTCCCGGTCCCCCGCTGGAGGGCTCGGTGTAAACGTAGGTGATTACAAGATCCCAACTGTTGCCGGGATCCGTCGCCTGTCTCGATCCCAGGATGCCAATGGGTGTTGGCCCGGCGGATAGGCAAGCGACCTCCACGGTCAAGCTATTGTTAAGACCATCTTCGGTCCGGGTAACTGTCACTTCACCACTGTTGCTCTGGTTCGAGACGGGACCGTTTACGGTATCGATGGCGGTCAAACTGAAAGTGTCCGGATCCGAACTGGAACCTTCATCGTCCTGCCAGGACAGAACGAAGCTAATTTCAATAATCGTTCCCTGGGGGAGTTAAACAGACTCTTCGTTAACTGACCCACCCTGATTCGTGGATGGATTGTCACAATAACCGTTCATAGTTATAGTTCCGGTTTTTTCTTCCGGTTCCTCCCCTCCATGCGGCGGTTGTGCGGCACCGCTGATATTTCCAAAAACCAATAGCAATAACATCATAATGATGACAGATGTGATGATTCTTTTGGACATTTTATGTCTCCGCTCGGGAGGATACGCCAAACATATTAATATTTTATTCCTTCATGGGTCTAATACCCCGGAGCTTGTTCCGAGATTCAATTCTTTGCGATAGTCCGGTCCCGAAGGGAATAAATTCCGTAATGCCCCGGAGCTTGCTCCGAAGTGAGCGAAGCGAACGATGGGATAGGAATTTTTAGGGCTTCGCTT
>JASLWR010000132.1 GCA_030740765.1 Thermoplasmatota archaeon | reverse complement strand
CGTACCCTTTGTCTTATTTTTTCTATTGTTTTTCCGTGTCCCATGTGATACGGCTTGCTGCCGTCAGGCAGCACGAGCACAGTTTCTTCTCCCCCAACGTATCTTTCCGTCAATCTTTTCCTGTACCGTGCAACCTCGGGTCGGCTGAATCCTCCAGGTTTCGCGGTCATGAATCTCTTTTTAGATACCGGCTCGTACATCTCGAGATAATCGCCGTGAGCGTACAAACGGCATAACCCTTCATGCATTTTGGGATGGGTCCCCGCCCTTTCTTCAACAAGTTCCCACAGGGTTCCTGACGATATTTTTTCTTTTATCCGTCTCAATTCCGCAAAAGAGGCATAAAGATTATGTTCGGCCAATTTGCGTATACTTTCAGTCCGTTCCATTTCCCTCAGCTCATCCGGAGCGTATTTTACGCAGACCGGGCAGGAACAGGGGGAATACTCCATTTCATCCAGTTTTCCGGTTCCATTTGGGAACATCATCCTTCCGCCAACTGCATATTTTGCGTATGAGGAAGAATCGAAAAAATCACACCCCATTGCTGCGGCAAGAGCAAATACCATGGGGTGCCCGGCACCGAAAAGATGTACGGGTTTAGATATGTCGAGACCTTTTTTCGAAGCTAGTACCAGATCAACTATCTCTCCATACCTGTAATCCTCCAGAAGTGGCACCACCCCGCCGATTGGAAAAAAGTCACCTTTCATGGATGACAACTCCCGGGCACAATGCGTGCGCAGTTCCGGATAAATAGAGCCCTGTACCGTTGTGGCCAGCGACATATCTCCCTTTATTTCGTGGGCGATCCTTGCCCTCTCCACGGTACGAGCTACATCTTCCTTAGCCTCTTCGAACGTTCGGTCCGGTGTGGAGAACACGTCCAGGATGGTGCCGACGTCAACGCCGATATCCCTCTGAAAGGCCACGATCTCCTGTGGATCCACATCAATGTCGCCGTGAACGTAGGATTGGAACGTGCCGGAATCGGTCATAATGGGGCCTTGGAAATCCACCAGAGAGTGAATACCTTCAGAAAGTGCCTTTTCCCTGAGCTTTTCGCCTTTCCTTATTATATACGAATTGGTTATTATCATCTGCACATTGAAAAGTGCTTTCAGCTCCTTCGGTGGAATGAGATGGATGTTGGGATTTATAACCGGAAGAAGTGTTGGTGTGGTCACCTTACCGTGGGGAGTGTCGAAGGTACATATCCGGCCCAGGATGTCCCGCTTCTTGATCTCGAACTTCAAGTGGTTCATTTCACTTCTCCCGTTGGACCGTTGAATAAATATTTCGGCAGTTCCGGGACGTACAATACTGAATGTATGTAGGAGCTGAACCAAAGGAATGAGGTGAAACCAAAAAGCAATCCCGTTATGACACGCATGGGATTCGTACTTTCGTAAGAGGAGAACATCTGGACGGACCCGTCGATCACCATGCTGAGGGCAAAGAGGATGGATATGATGGCGAGTAGAGGGGAGAATTGTATGTCTAATCCAGTTTTTTTCCTAATTCTCTTATCGGTTCTCCGTATCTTATGAGATATTTTAC
>JASLWR010000131.1 GCA_030740765.1 Thermoplasmatota archaeon | reverse complement strand
GTAACTACTCACGATTTAGAAATTAATTAGGTAAAGATATCACAAATCTGAATTTCTTCTGCTTTTATTTTGTTTTTCCATTACATTATACTGTAATAGAAAGGTTTTTATATGAAGTATATACTATGTATATACGATGAAGAAAGTCAAATTGGAAACTGTAACGGAGCTTTGGGTTTCTGGTATCAGGGGTTTCATACAAAGAAAAGTTACACCGTTTGGCAACGGTGCCAAAGTGGACTGTCCCAAAGAATATCTAGGCAAAACTGTTTATTTGGTGATACTTGATTATGGCAAGTGATGATAGCAAAGAGAATCTGGACAAACACATCCAGAAATTAGAGAGGGCGAATAAGAACCTAAAAGAGGAACTCGAAAAAGAACGTTCCAAGAGAAAGAACCTCGAAAAAGAAAACAAGGACCTTAAGGAAGAGAAGGAGATATTTAAAAAAGAGAACAAAAACCTCAAAGAGCAACTCGCGAAATTGATGAGTTCAGCGCCTCTTCTAGCAGCATCAGACAGGACTGCTGAAGCTGGTGGTGTTCCGACTTCAAAAGTCTTTTATCGAAGGAATAGGGTAGAAGGAAAGAAAAGACCCACCGGCGGTCAACCTGGCCACATTGGTCATGGAAGAAAGAGCCCCATTCCAAATGCTCCACCAGTACGTGTCACTTTAATAATTTGTCCAAATTGCAGCAATCCAGTTAGGAATAAGGCTAAAGGAGAGGAACAACATCGGACGATTACAGATATTCCTCTTCCTACACACATAGTGTATGAAGTTATCTATCACCGATACTGGTGTAAGACCTGCAAGAAATTCGTAAGAGGTGAGGTTGTGTGGATACCCCCCAACCAGCAATTTGGACCGGCGGTCGCATGTTGGATCGCTTACCAAAGAATGTTAGGGTTAACCATTGGCAAGATAAAAATGGCCTTATACGAAACGTATGGCCTTGAAATGAGTGAAGGTACAATTCTCAAACTGGAGAAATGGGTGGCTGATAAACTACAGGATGATTACGATAAACTCCAGAAAGAAGTTATCAAGGCAAGTGCCGTGAATGCAGACGAAACACGTTTTAGGATAGGGGGAGGAAATGGATGGTTATGGGTTTTTACTCATACTCTTGGCTCACTATATGTGGTAGCTCCGACTCGTGGCCATAAGGTGCCGGAAGAGACCTTGAAAGGATTCAATGGTGTTCTTGGAAGAGATGCTTGGAAACCTTACGATGTAGTGAAATGTTCGGGTCACCAACTTGACCTTCTCCATGTTAACAGATGGTTGGAGAGAGCAGAGATACGTCACTGCGTAGAACCTCGAACACTTCTATCTTCCAGGCCAGTAAAATTAAAGAGACGTGGAAGACCTCCCGAAAAGTTCTTGGAGTTCGTCAATGGAGTACGCTCAATTCTGAAAAGGGCCGTTGAATTCTCGGATAAAGACCCTCCCCTTTCCACAGAGGAACGGGGGATTGCTTGTATAAAATTCAAGAATGAGATGAAAGCGTTACTCAGTAAAGAACGGAAGGACAAAGACGCCATCAGAATCTCTAAAGAACTACGAAAACGATTGGATATGCTTTTTACATTCGTTGAAAAGGAAGGGGTCAGTTGGCATAATAATGATGCAGAACGAGCTATCCGCAAAGGCGTGCTTGCGCGAAAGATAAGTGGGGGAAGAAGGACTTGGGGAGGTGCCAAAATATTTCAAGTGCTGTTAAGTACGTATGAGACAACAAAGAAGAAAGGAATGAACTTCATAGAACTAGCCAAGAAAAGATTATGTACGCGCTCGTCAAATGACATTCATGAATCTGGTGTGTCTAAAAGCTGAGTTGTTAC
>JASLWR010000130.1 GCA_030740765.1 Thermoplasmatota archaeon | reverse complement strand
GTATTACCGCCAAGCAGAGTTGAATAGTGCCCATTGTTGACATTGTCTTCAACTAGCCAGTATGTTTATAAACCATAATGCCCATTATGGGCACTATGTCATTCATCCGCAAGAAATCCAGAAAGCTAGCGTCGGGCGAGATTCAGGACTACTACTATGAGGTAGAGAGCTATTGGGATGGAAAACCTAAACAAAGAGTTTTACGGTATCTCGGGACCTCCCCCTTTCCCAAAGAGTACGAACTCGACCCAGAACTCGGAGGACAAGTCGCTCAAGCTCTATTCACCGAACGACTGTCATCGGACGAGGTGAAAGAACGCCTCAATATCATCGGCATTCCACTTCCAGATGGCCAACTGAGGGAGGTGAGTCTGGTTTACACCCCCCCCCTCAAGAAGCTCATTATCCGTGTCGTGTTCGCCTGACATCATCCGTCTTGAACCGGAGGACACTGCCTGTCCCGATTGTAATAGTTCCCTCAATGTTCGGAACACGAGAAAACGAACAATCGTAACCAGCAGTGGCTCACAAGAGGTAAATTCAGTTACAAAGAACTGCCCGAATGACACCTCCAGAGTGCTCCGTACTTCCAAGCGGATTACTCCTCCACGAAGAAAATATGGCTTCGATGTCATCACGGATATTGGAATCCTCCGACAAAAACATCATAAGCAGTTCAGTGAGATCGGTAGGCACTTTGAACGTAGGGGGATACACATTCCTGATCGTACCATCGAGAACCTATACCACGTCTTTCTCATTTACATTGTGGCAGTCCATCTTGAAAGCTTTCCTAAGTTAGCCAAGTCAATCAGGAAACAGGGAGGCTATGTTCTCCATATCGACGGGACCACCACGAAGGGGTCACCACAATTGCTGGCGATGAAGGATGGATGGAGTGGCATTACACTGTTCGCAGCCTCAATCCCAACCGAAGCCGCTGATTATGTTAGGCCTCATATCGAAACCATTCATGAAGGATTAGGAAAACCCGTAGTCGTGGTCAGAGACATGGGCGATGGGATAACCAATGCACTCGTAGAAGTCTTTCCGGGAATCTACATTATCACATGCCACTTCCACTTTCTGCGAGCTGTAGGAACGCGCTTTTTCGATAATATCTATTTTAAATTCCAAAGACGAGTTGATCGAACTGGGATCAAAAAGAAGTTACGGAAACTACGAAAACGATTCGAAAAAAGAAAGAAACCCTCTGATAAAGACGAAGCATTGGCATACCTCGACTACATCCAGGCGTACAAAAAAGATTGTAAGGGATTGAGCTATCCCTTTTCGCTGCCAACTGTCGAGTTCTATCGACGATGTGAGGAAGTCCGACCTAAGATTCGACAGGCGATACTCGATAGGGCCTGGGATGACTTATGCTCTCCATGCCTGTCAAAACTGGAAGATGCTATCAAACTTGTTAAACCCCCACCGGCCGTGCGGGGTAGGATCCATTCAGAGTATCTCAAATTGAAGAACCGATGGGATTGGTTCGAGAAAATACGTATCGCTCTTCGATATCGAAACGGTCCGATTCCCCTAAATACGAAGGGGTTCTTATCGAACGAAGAGTTGGATCGAGGGCGTGAGATGTTGAAAGAACTCCAGAAAAAGTTAGATTCGTTTATCACGAAAGGAGATTCCAAGGGCGATCGTTCTCTCAAGCGTGTCCTCAAAGGGATATCTGACCTGATCGCTGAGCAGAGAGATAGACTGTTCGTTCCGAATGTCGAGGTGATGGTAAATGGCTTGCCAAAGGTCAAGAAGCTACCGAGAACGAACAATATGATAGAGCAAGAATTCAGAAGCTTGAGACGACATGGACGAAGGATCAGGGGCGATGGTGACGTTGAGCGTTCCGTCCAAAAGCATGGTGTTGGTCTAGCTATTGCCAGTAACCTTAAAATCAGAGAATATGTCCGATTGGTCTATGGTACATTGGACCAGATGCCTGCAAGATTCTCAAATGTCGTTTTGGAGAGCTTGGATAGGGCAAAGGCTCTGTTTTAGTGGTGTAAACGGGGGTGAAAGTAGCTCACAACGCTTGTTGGCGGTAATAC
>JASLWR010000012.1 GCA_030740765.1 Thermoplasmatota archaeon | reverse complement strand
ACCGGTTTAAATCTTCGGCGCCACAATTCATCCAGAGCCTAAAGGCACTGGCGTTCTTGTGGCTATTTTTAAGTAAATTACATGTAGGAAGTGGTAATATGAAAAAAACAATTTTTCCGATATTTATTATAGGTATATTGTTAGTAGTGTTTTTGTCATTGTTTACTAACAACGTACAAGCCGCACATAGAGTAAAAGTAAAGATTGAATATGAGTATTCTTGGACGGGGAACATTCAAGGTGATACTGGAAAATCAGTAGATGGGGAAGGAACCGAATCTTTTGATGTGATAGGAGATATAATTGTTGCTTCTGCACAAAAAGGAGATGATTCTGGTGAACCTTTAACTATCTCTATAATCGCCGGTGGTGTGGTAGTACAAACTGAAACAACAACTGCCGCATATGGAAGTGCAATCGTTAGTTATTCCTTTCCATTAGAAGAATTGGAGGAAGAAAGTACCGATAGCGAAAGTGGTCTTTGTTCAATGGTTCTCATGTCATCATTTGTCTTTGTTGGTGCTGGTGGTATGGTTATTTTCAAACGTAGGAAGTGATTTTAGATTTTCAAAACCTTTATATAGCAGTCCAATTAACTTTTTTCGTTGGTCAACTCGTTAGTCATACCCATAAATAGATGAACTTTTTACCAACATATCATCTGTTCTCTTGAGCGCCATTCCTAAAACCGGCCGCTTCCAAGATCGTCCCCGAACCATCGGCCCCAATTTCTACAAAATAATATTCCCTACTTTTTTATATGGAGGCGCGATTTGTTCAAAAGATTTATATAATACTTAAAACCAATTTCATAGGGCCCACCAGCCAGGGTCCGCATGAAGTCGTAGACAAAAAGTGATTCTGCGCTTCACCTTATCAAGTAGGGGAGAGAAAGGTGAAAACGTAGGTGAGAAGTCCATGGACCTGAACGGAAATCTGTGTAACGGGCAAGCCTTCAAGGTCATTCAAGAGGACCCGAAGGGCTTTGAGCGAATTTTAGCATATTTATTGTATGAAAAATCTATAATCTCTTTTGATGACGATGGTAAACGGGTAAATTATTACCTGGATCTGGTCCGGGACCTTTCTAAGGGTTATCATGTTTCCATGACGGGTAATTTCGAGAAAATGGTGGCCATCGTTTTCGAGCTGGTATTTTCCCACAAGATCGATCCGTGGAATATCGACCTGATCTCATTCGGAAGGGAATACATTACAAGGCTCGAACGGGAAAAGGACATCAATCTTATTACCATTGGAAAGGTAGTGTTCATGGCCTGGGGCGTCCTAGAGGAGAAGAGCGAGATAATACTGGAGGAAGCCATCAAGTCCCAGGAAGATGAAATGGATAGTTCACAGATGTTCGGGGACGCCGAATACTCCTACAACGGTCTCGATGACAGGTTCGATAATGCCCTGATGCCTGTGGATGAATCCCCTATTACAGAGATGGTATGGAGGGACGCCTCGCGAACTGCCACGTTGCTGGACATAGTCGAGGCACTGGCCGATGCGGAAAAGGAGGCTACTGTGCGAAAGATCATTGAGGAGAACCGCCTGAGGCTGAGAGAAGAAAATAAGAAAGCCGAATCAGAAATAAACATTTTCGAAAACTCCCACAAGGACAACATAGAAGAGGATATGGCCATCGTTTGGGCGAAGATAAATCAATACAACGGTTCCCCCATCCGTCTTACGAAATTATGCGATTACCATGACCGGATGGACGTCATCACCACGCTTATATCAACGGTTCATCTCGCGCACAGGAAAAAGATATCCATGTGGCAGAAGAACTTCCCTTACGGGGATATTTACGTACGGAATTTGATGCGAAAACACAGTAACTAGGGTGAAGAAAGGTGGATGAGATACTTCTCGTTGAAGCTTTATTGTTCTCATCAGGCAGGCCCTTTTCTCTAAAGGAATTGGGAGAAGCACTGGACCTGGAGCCGCAGACCGTGCGTAAATACATTAAGAAGCTCAAGGGATTTTACGGCAAGAGAAATACGGCTCTCGAAGTAGCCAAGGTAGGCAGCAAATACTGCCTGCAGGTAAAAAGGGAATATGTGGGTAACACCAGCCGATTCGTGCGGACGAAGATCCCTCCCAAACTTTTAAAGACGCTGGCCTATATCGCTTATCATCAACCGGTAAAACAGAGTACCTTGGTACACCTGATGGGGACGCGGATCTACGTAGAGGTCAAGAATCTGAAGAAGCTGGAATTGATACACCGTAAGCGAAGCGGTCATACGAAGATACTCACGACTTCGTCGAAATTCCCGGAATATTTCGGCATCGGGACCTCAACGAGAGAGGGTATAAAGAATTGGCTGCGGGAGAAAATGGGAATGAAGGACGATGAGGTCCCGGTGGGGGAAGTAAAAGAAGAACCGGGGGATGAAGGGCAGCAGGTGATAGAAGAGAAACAATCGAATAATGAAACGCAGAAGGGGGAAGAAGTCGACTCCACCATTGATGAGTCACAGAAAGGGGAAGAAGGCGAGCAGATCGCAGATGAGCTTCAGCAGGGAGAACAAGGCAATCCAGCGAATGATGAGAAGCAGTCGAAGGATGAAGGCGGCGAGGCGGGAGCTGAGGAAAAGTAGAAGCAGATGATGAAGAGGATAAATTCGAGAATAACATAGAAAATGAAGTATTTCCCAAGCCTGCCGGAGAAGAACCGGCAAGTGAAGAAGAAACAACAGGAAAACTAAAGAAAAGGGAAAAGGACGAGCGGGAATTACTGAAAGAAATGGTAGAATTGGGGGGGTTTTCAGAACTGACCGAATTGAGCGTGATAGATGATGAAGGAAAGGATACTGACGATTCCGATTTTTCCTCTTCCACCGGGAACGATTCCGAATCGGATACATACAATTTTTAACACATCTTAAATTCTATATTCTTCAATATCATTCATCGGACGCAAATGTAATTGCAGTGAAGATGCGTGGCGCTCACCCGACTATAAATGAACGGGCCGATGCTTTATTGATCGTCGCGTATGGGCGGACCGCCGCTGAAGAAGAAATAAAAGCCTATCTGTCAGGAAAAATGGCAATTTTGAAAATAGATTCGGAATGCAAACCAGCAGTTAAAGATAAACTTAACCGTACATGCTGGGTGAGGTGTGCCTTCTCCTTTTCGGGCCCTCGACCTGAGCTCTCATCATCTTGATCTTCATTTCGATATCTTCAGCTTCCTTGTACAATGGCTCAACGTCGATCCCGATGTTCAGTACCGCCTCGTCAATAGCCTCAATCACTTTCGCCGCAGCACGCGCGTCAGGATAGTCAGTTCGCGTCTCCGCGAGAAGCGATATAACATTGAAACCTCTCCTTTTCCCCTCGTTTAATAGAACACCGGCAACACCCGATATCACCCCTTCCGAAAAGGGCATTATCCACTTGTCATTAAGCAGCTCTCTTGCTTCCTTTGTGGAAGCGATCCCATAAACATCAACTTGCGGTCTATCCAAAGCCTCAGGAGCTTCTAAGTCATCCGGTATGTTTTCTCCCGCTTCCTCGGTTCCCTCAAGCAGATCCACCCCCGTTTCCTTTGGCTTCCTATCATCTACATTTTCCGATTTCTTACCAGTATCCGCTACGTTAGCAAACTCCATGGAAAGCATAGCCTCCACAATTGCTTTTTCTCCGCTTCCATCGTCGGATTCACCCTGTCCCTTCGATATCATGCCCTTTAGGATATCATCTTTGTTGAATGATGCTTCAACAGCTTCGTCCGTATCTCCCGCCCTTTCTATCACAAGTCCCTCTGGGGAAACCAGGACACCGCAGTTCTGCTCCACGATCCAGTCAAGAATAGTACCGGCGATGAGTTTTATCAGCTTGGGGGGGGGCTGGAACTCGGAGATGAATACCACAATGAGCTTTTTCTCGTCATCCTTGTTCATTATCTCTCCACCGTAAATCCTCACGGGATTCAGCGGCTCGGAGTCCCTCACCACGGATACGGTTGGAAAATAGATAGAATCCATAATTCCGATCTGTTTCAGGTTTAAAGAACTGATGAGATAATTGGCGCAAATTGTGGATACAAGCCCCACGCTTGGAAAACCATCAATGACAGTGGCACCGCGGAGGTCCAGTCTCCGTATCTCGTAGACCTTGATATCTTCCATGTTCATCACCACCTTTGGCAGCAAAATTGATCAGTCGCCCCTGCAATCCTGTAAAATTATCTATAGATTATACGCCACTTTGCGAACTTATTTCTATAATAAACGGCCAGAGCAAAACGATATTACAGTTTAGTTAAAATAAGTTTTGGTACGAATATTGAATTGACAATCTCCTTTTTTCCGGCTTGATAATACCAAAATACTAATATACAAACGTGTCGTATAATGCCCTCAGTCTCGTTCTTTTCTATTCATGAGATAATCTGGTTAAACCAATCGAGACCATTGTCATCAGGTGGATGATAAAATGAAATTAAAGACAAAACTGCTTGAGAGCCAAACCAAAATGGCATTGAAAAGCGTGAAAAGGCTTGTAAAATGTACCGAGGAGTATTATCTCGGGAACACTTTGACAGTAAAAAAATTACAACTTGAAATAAGTTCAATCGAGGATAAGACCGATTCCATCAAAGATAAAGCCCAACTTCATTGGGCCAGCATAGAGAGTGATTTTCGAACAAAGAGTTCAGCTCTCGAATTGGCTGCCAGAATAAGCCTTATTGCAGATTATGCTGAAGATGTCGCACTTTTATTTATTATGCGCAATGACTCAATACCGACCAGTGCATGGGGTGATTTCAGTAAGTTCATGGAAGTTGTTCTCAATAGCGTTGAAAAGTTTAAGGAATCCATTTTGATGGCAAGAACCGGAAAAAGAAGAAAATGTTTGGAGTGCGAGCATTTTATTAGGATGTACGAGGGGGCAAATCTTGGTTCCTGCAGCAAGATCGATGAGAACCGGTTCATACCTGGGTTCAGGAATGAGAATCAGGGATGTGAAGTGGAAGAAAAAGAATCTGTCTATGAGCTTTGTTTTGAGGTTAGCCATGCAGAGGATGAGGCAGATAGTTTAGAGAGAAGACTTCGGGGCCAGATATACCGCGAGGAATTTGGCCTGGGCAGCATACCATCAATGCATTTTCTGAAAATTATCGAAAACTTCGATATGATAGCAAACACGGCGGAAGACTGTGCCAATCTTTTAAAGGCGATGTACTGATGATAATCTTTATAGATTCATTATAAAACGCTGTCATATGCTTGTATTATATTTTGAGTGAACTTTCTCCATGTATATTTGGCAGCGTTCCTCTTCCCTTTGTCGATCATCTCCTTTCTCAGTTCAGGTTTTGTACGGATATTCATGATATTATTCAGTAAATCCTCGGCCATCTTTTTTTTATTGTCATCAGATTTGACAAGAAGAGCTCCCCTTCCCGATACTTCCATTAGCGCCTCATCCGAGGAAATTACTGTTGGCAATCCAAAGAATTGCGCCTCCAACGGCGGAAGGCCGAATCCCTCCTTTATTGACATGCAAGCAAACACCGATGATTTTTCGTAAAGGGTTACAAGTGCATCATCTTTTATACGGCCCGTGATCACAATATTTTTCAGAAAAGGAGAACGAGCGATACGTTTCTCCAATTCCTCGTTTTTCCATCCCCAATCTCCAACTATCACGAGGTAAAAATCGTCCTTTTCCACATCCAGAGTGCAGAGCATTTCGAAAGCATCAACAATGACTTCGATGTTCTTTCGGGGTTCCAGGGTAGATACAGTCAGTAATATGAAGGGATTCTGGGAATCCATCCCCATTTTCTTCTTCAACATAGAAAAGTCAGCCTTCCTTTCGTCCTTGAGATGATCACACCCCAGATGTATTGTCCTTATCCGGTTTTCATCCGTACCAAGTATCTCAGCCACATCTCTCCCCGTGGCGTTGGATGGAACCACTACCAGATCCGTGTTCGAAATAATTTGGGGCAGGAGATATTTATGTTTCAGCACCCGCTCTTTTGGGTGCACGTCGGGATGTGTGAGTGGAGAAAGGTCATGAACGGTCAAGATCTTTTTTGAAGGGGATCGAAGAGTAAAACCTCCGATTTGAGCAGGATCGTGAAATATGTCGAATTCCTGTCGTCGTTCCCATGCAGGGAGTGTCAGATAATGCCAGAACGATTCCGGAAATAATGACAACTTCGTTTCCTTTGGGATAACAGTGTGAGCGATGATGTCCTCATTGATTCTGATATCTTTCACTTGTCCGATAGACCGAAACTTGCTCTCCGGTATGGATAGACTGGCGCGAATACCATCTGCCTCTAGAACCCCTCGTATCAGTTCTCTAGTGTATAATCCGCAACCGCCCCTGTCTAAAATGTTCATGGCATTGATCAGTACATTCAAGCAAAAACTCCCTATTGTGAAAAAACGGATCTAATATAAGTTGATTTTTGATATTATCCTGGGAGAATGGAAACATATTGACGGGACGAGCCATTAATTTTTTGTTGTAATTTTCGTTTTCGCGGTCTGGTAAAGTCGGGTCTCAATGATCCGGAGAATTAATAATATAAATCCACGGGCTTTCCCACGGATACTAAGGTTTGCACTTGTCATAATGTCCGCAGAATCGTGGTCCAATAGGAACCAATTCCATTGAATTTATACACAAAAGTTAATATATCATTTCTAACTTATCACCGTTCCAAGGCAACATCATTCTTCTTCCGAATGATGGTTCAAATAATAAGGGGACCGGTTCTATCGGACATTACTTGGACATTTTGCATTAATACTGACTTATCATGGGAGGATTCCAAATGACAAGATCCTTGGCACGTGACATATTGACAAGAAAAACTAGCGAAGTTAAAAAGGCGCCTTCACCAAGCCCTGTACAACCGAAGACCATCATCGAGCAGACCGGGGCAGGTATATCCGACAGTGAATTGGACGATATAGCCAAGAAGCTTAAACCCCAGATCAAGATCGTGGGATGCGGAGGCGCGGGGAGCAACACAATCAACAGATGTGTTGATGCGAAGATTTACGGGGCGGAACTGTACGCTCTGAATACAGACGCCCAGCATTTACTCCATATTAAATCTCCTCACAAACTGCTGATCGGAAAACGTACAACCAGGGGTCTGGGCGCAGGTTCGCAACCCCAGATCGGGGAACATGCAGCCGCAGAGGAAGAGGATGAGATAAGACAAATACTTACAGGCGCAGAGATGGTTTTCATCACTTGCGGCATGGGCGGCGGGACCGGAACGGGCACTTCACCCTATGTTGCGAAGCTGGCTGCCGAGATGGGTATACTGACACTTGCCATCGTCACGTTTCCCTTCTCCGCCGAAGGACTTGTAAGAAGGCAGAACGCACAGTGGGGATTTGAGAAACTGAAAGAAGTTGTGGATACGGTTATAGTGATCCAGAATGACAAGCTCTTGAAGATCGTTCCCCGAATGCCTCTGAATGCAGCTTTCCAGGTCGCGGATGAGATATTGATGCAGTCCATCAAATCCATAACGGAGATCATCACGAAAACCGGCCTGGTCAACCTAGATTTCAATGACCTGCGCAGCATTCTCCGTGGAGGCGGCGTAGCTATGATAGGACTGGGCAAGTCCGACAGCGACGAGCGGGTCAACGAGGCAGTAGAGGAAGCATTGGGTTCACCACTCCTTGATCTCGACATATCCGATGTGGGCGGAGCACTTGTGAATGTTGTTGGCGGAGAGGATATGACGGTATCCGAGGCCGAAAAGGTCGTGGATCTCATCAGTGAGAAGATAAATCCTCAGGCCCAGATAATATGGGGCGCACGAATCGACAGACAATTGGACAGGACCATAGAAGTAATGGTCGTCCTGACAGGGGTTATTTCCAAACATGCCGGCGGCAAAGGGCAATCCCTTCGACCGTTAAAGGAATTAGGATTGGACTTCATCAGGTAATGTTCCAATATTATCATAATCTTGAGGAATTGAAGGTATTTTAATGGATATCATAGAAAAGTCTCTTCAGATTCAGAAGCGTATCGAGAGCCGCACCAAGAATCTCGGAAAAGGAAAGTACGGAAGAGTGCTGAAAATGGCACGAAAACCTAACCGGGAAGAGTATACCAAAACCCTCCAAATAACGGGGGTTGGATTGATCATCATAGGTGCCATGGGCTTTTTAATATTTCTCATATGGGAAAAACTTCCCCCACTGATCGGTGACATTCTAGGATTGTAATTTGGAAAAGGTTCTGGTGAAAATATGTACGAGGGGGATGCTGACGAGATTATCGATACCTATGACTATCTGAAACTAAAGGAACTTGAGGAAAAGTCCAGATATATCGTTGCCATTAAAACAGCCATCGGACATGAAAAGGATGTGGCAAACAATCTAGGAGGAAGGGCCAAGAGGAAAAAGGCAGAGATATACTCTCTTCTTTCGCCACACCGGCTGAGAGGTTATCTCCTCGTCGAGTTTGGATTGAACTACCAGCAAATCGAAGATATGCTTAACGACCCCCAGCATCACGATCAAGTATTGGAGGAACTGGAAGATCCCAGCCTCATTGCCAACGATGATTCGGTTGTGGGAAGAGTTATCCGAGACCGCCTATCAAGCTTACTGAAGGGATTGAAACACGCTCGTTCTGTGGTGTCCGGTATCACCTACATGTCCGAGATCGAACATTTCCTGTCGCCTCCTCCGGCCGTCTCCGGTATCGAGGTGGGTGACATTATTGAAATAATTAACGGACCCTTCAAAGGAGAAAAGGCAAGGGTCTCGAAAAAGGACGAAGGCAAGGAAGAGATCACGGTGGAACTCTTCGAAGCCATGGTCTCGATACCCGTAACCATCAAGGGTGAATCCGTAAGAGTGATTGAGAAGGAGACAAAATAATGCCAGTGACCACGATAGAAGCCCTGGTAGAGGGTGGAAAAGCATCTGCGGGACCGCCGATAGGACCCGCTCTGGGCCCACTTGGGCTCAATATCATGAAGGTGGTAGGTGCCATCAATGAGAAAACGGGAGCCTTCAAGGGAATGAAGGTCCCCGTAAAGATAAATGTGGATACAAATACGAAGGATTTTACAATAACCATCGGCACACCACCCACCTCGTCGCTTATATTGAGTGAGCTGGGTATCGAGAAAGGCGCGCAGAAATGCAAGGAGGAGGTTGTAGGGGATCTGTCCATCGACCTTCTTGTTAAGATCGCTAAGATGAAGGAAGATTCACTGCTGGGAAAGAACCTGATGAATCGGGCCAAGGAGGTACTGGGAACCTGTTTTTCCATGGGTATCACTTGCGACGGAAAGAATCCGAGGGAAGCCATCGCGGATATAAATAAGGGGCTTTACGACGACAGATTGAGCGGGTAACCGCGCTAATCCAATTAAATATATCAGTTGAAAATAACTTGCTGTAGGAGAGGTTAAGACTCGTTTACTACAGGGAGGTAATGTTCATGGCGGAAGAAACGAACATAGAGAAAATAAAAAAAGCACTGGAAAGCGCTCCCAAGAGAGGTTTTCTGGAAAGTGTGGAAATTGCAATCAACCTCAAGGATGTGGACTTGAAACAGCCCAAGAACAGGATACAGGAGCAGATTATTCTTCCCAAGGGAAGAGGCAAACCTATGAAGGTTGTTGTATTCGGTTCCGGCGAGTTCGCATTGAAGGCGAAGGAGGTTGCCGATCTCGTTATCCAACCTGAAGAGATCGATGATCTTGTGAAGAACAAGAGATCGACCAAACGGATGGTGAACGAACATGATTTTTTTATAGCGGAAACCCCTCTCATGCCCGTTATTGGAAAGAGAATGGGTATTATTCTCGGTCCAAGAGGAAAAATGCCACAACCCCTACCGCCCCAGGCCGATCCGGCCCCGATCATAGCTTCTTTGAGGAACAAGATCAGGATAAGGTCCAAAGACAGAAGAACATTCCACGCGGCCATAGGGACAATCGAAATGAGCGTTGCCGATCTTACGGCGAATTACGAAGAAGTAATTAAAAGGGTTCAAGCCCATCTCGACAGGGGCCTGATGAATATCGATTCGGTCTATGTGAAGACCACAATGGGCCCTTCTACGAGGATGATGTGAGGTGGTGGATATGGCACATGTAGCGGAGTGGAAAAAAAAGGAAGTGTCCGAGCTTTCGACCATGATCAAGGAGTCGGACGTTGTTGGTGTGGTGGGCATTCATGGAATTGCTGCCCGCCAGATACAGCAGATGCGCGCGAATCTCCGGGATAAAGCGGTCCTAAAGGTTGTGAAGAACAAACTCCTCAGGATCGCGATAGACGGAGCCGATCTCGATAATATCGATCAACTAGACCAATTCTTAGATGGTCAGATAGCACTGATCATCTGCAAGGAAAATCCTTTCAAGCTCTTTCAGATACTGGAAACGACGAAGACAAAAGCACCTGCAAAGGGCGGCGAGGTATCACCCATGGACATAAAAGTGGAAAAGGGTGATACAGGATTCAAACCGGGTCCGATAATTGCAGAATTACAGAGAGCCGGCTTCCCAGCAGCCATCGAGAAAGGGAAAGTGGTATTCAAGAAATCAATGACCATTGTGAAAGAGGGAGAAATTATTCCCGAAAACGTTGCTGCTATGCTGACGAAACTGGAAATATACCCCATGGAAGTGGGTCTTCTGCTTAAGGGCGTCTACGACCGCGGCGAGATCATTATGCCTTCTACACTGGATATTGACCTCGAAGGTTTCGATAACGACTTACGACATGCAGCGGGGAACGCCTACAATCTGGCGGTCTTCATTGCCTATGCCACGGACGCCACCATCGCACCTCTGATACAGAAGGCGCATCGGGACTCGCTCTCACTTGCCATCTCCCAGGCCATCGCAGCTCCCAATACAATCAAGCAGATACTCGGGAAGGCATACGTGAATATGCTGGCAGTGGCATCGAGGGTTTCGGCTGATGCCATGGATGATGATCTGAGTAATGCACTTGCTGGCCAGGTCTCTCAACCTTCCCCTGCAAGCTCAGCTGTGGAACCAGCACAGAAAGAAGAAGAGGAGGAGGAAGAGGTTTCCGAGGAAGAGGCGGTATCCGGTCTCGGAGCACTCTTCGGTTAGATATTGTCAATGGTGCGAAGCTTTGATGCATCTTGATGCTTCAAGGGTTCGCAGCTTGACAATGTTCGTGGAATCATAGCCTGTAGATTTCCGCAGGAAATCGAAGGCTCAGGTGTGCCGTAAGGTGACATAGAAACAAGTTTCTATTAACCCTAATCGAATCTCTGATTCGATGTCGGGTACGCCGGAGCGAAGCGGGAGCCCGGACGGACCGATTCCGCAGAAGAAAAAAACGAATAACGAGTATATATTTATCAAAAAATGAAAAGGAGGATACGAACATGGAATACATCTATAGTGCGATGTTGCTTCATTCCGCGGGGAAAAAAGTAACCCCGGACGCATTGAGCAAGGTATTGAAGGCCGCTGGAATTAGTGCCGATTCATCACGGATCAAGGCACTTGTGGCTTCACTCGAGAATGTAAATATCGAGGAAGCCATAAAGAGCGCTGCTTTCGCTGCGCCGGCTGCTGCTTCCGGAGGAGCTCCAACCCCGGCAAAGGCTGCGGTAGCACAAGTGGAAGAAGAGAAAGAGGAAGAAGAGGAGGTTTCCGAAGAGGAAGCCGTTTCCGGTCTCGGAGCACTCTTTGGGTAAGTAAGCCATTCCCCTCTTTCCCTTCTTTTTTTCTTTTTTATTCTTTTAGATTATTTTTTATAGAGGATATATTTATATAAGCCCGGTTGCCTTATATGATCACCCAAGTTGTATAAGACGCCTGATCGGCCCTTAATCAATCGGAGGGTTTTAGTAATATTATCCATTCACAAGGAACGTGAATTCATGTTTAATATAAGCATTGCAATTATCGTTATCGGGATAATTCTTGTTATCCTTGAGGCGGTGATTCCGGGATTCTTCATTGCCATACCGGGAACCGCAGTGATAGTCTTTGGAATACTGTCGTGGATCCTCGGCATCGAAGAAGTGGTCACGAGCTGGTGGGGATGGACCATCGTTCTGGTGTGCACAACCATTGCATCCATTCTAACGATCATGATCTACAGAAAATTGGCACCTGTCTCCAACCCCGTGACCACCACGTCGGAGGGTCTCCGGGGTAGAATAGGTATCGTAACCAGGGAAACCGACCCGGAACGCCCTACTTACGGAAAGGTTAGGATAGGTTCGGAGACGTGGTCTGCCGAATCCACAAAGGTCATTCCCGAGGGTAGAAAGGTGAAGGTGATCGGCTCGGAAGGTGTTCACTTGGTGGTGGCATCACTAACAGAAAGGAAGAGGTGAATGAATGAAGGTGAAAAAACGACTAATGATCGCAGTAACGGTTTTGTTCTTCCTGGGCCTTGTCCTGGTGGCAAACTCAGTAATGGCGCAGGAAGATGATAGCGATGATGACGGTACTACCGAAGATGACGGTGGGGCCGATGCACAGACCATTTGCCTAGTAATCCTGGCCGTGGTTATTCTCCTGTTCGGACTGGTCGTATTGATGAAATCGTACAAGATAATCCGGCCGTACGAACAGGGTCTGCTTGAGCAACTGGGTTCGTTTAAAAGGAGGTTGGATCCCGGTTTCAATATCATAAAACCTTTTGTTTCCACGGTCCACACACTGGACATCCGTACCCAGACCCTTGACGTACCTCGTCAGGAAGTGATCACAAAGGATAATTCACCCACGAACGTCGATGCGGTCATCTATATCAAGGTCAACGATGTGAAAAAGGCGTTCTACGAGATCGAGAATTACAAGGTTGGCACAATCTTCCTAGCCCAGACCACCCTCCGCTCGGTGATAGGCGACATGGAACTGGATCAGGTGCTGTCGAGCAGGGAGACCATCAACATTAAATTGAGGGATATCCTGGACCAGGCCACGGACCCCTGGGGCGTGAAGGTCCAGGCGGTGGAGATACGAGAGGTCGATCCGGCAAGGACTGTAAAGAAATCCATGGAGGAGCAGACCGCCGCCGAGAGGGAGAAGAGAGCTGCAATCCTTCGGGCCACCGGATTGAAGAAGTCAGCCATTCTGAACGCAGAAGGGGGTCGGCAGGCGAAGATATTGAATGCCGAAGGTATTAGACAGTCCAAAATACTGCTTGCTGAAGGAGAGCGAACTGCACGAATACTGGAGGCGCAGGGAGAGGCGCAGAAACTTAGGGTGTTGTCCCTGGGAGCCGCAACCCTGGACCAGAAATCCCTTTCTGTTCTGTCTCTGGATGCCCTCAAGTCTATTGGTAACGGTCAGGCCACGAAGATTATTCTGCCCTTCGAGATAACGAAGCTCGTTGAAGGGTTGGCGGGGTACATCGGGAGCGGGACCAAGATCCCGGAGCACAAGCTGTCGGACCTCGATGAACTGGAAAAGAGGATAGGTTCCGTTGAGAGCGTTCTCGGAGAAGTACCCACCATCGACGATATTCCCATAACCATCGAACCCATGATGGAAGAACTGTCCACGGAATTGGCGCCGGCAAAGAAGCTAAAGAGAAGAAACCCTCTAGGAAAATGATGCATTTCGGGTAATGATCATTAATGACAGTCAAGTTTACAGCGTCTATTAGGGAAGTAATTCGGGAACTACGAAGAACAACAACAGAACCGATGATTACGATTAAATTTCCACCGTTCCAGAGGTGATAAGATGTCAGAAATGCCGATGATCTTTATTGGAAAACGACCAACCATGAACTATGTTCTCGCAGTTATGACCGAGTTCAATTCCGGCGCCAACAGGGTGGTTATCAAGGCCAGGGGCAGGGTTACTGCAAAGGCTATAGATGTGGCCGAGATAGTGAAGAACCGCTTTTTGAAGGATGTGACCATAGAGAAAATGGAGACCGACACAGAGAGTTTGCCATCCAACGACGGTCGTACTGTTAGCGTTTCCTCTCTTGAAATAACCTTGTTGAAGGCATGATTTTCATTTTGGGGGAGGACGCTGGCAATATATTTATATGTGCTTGGATGCTTATTCCTGACATCCGTTGGATAAATTAAATTTCAGCTCAACGCGGGTGTGGTGTAGCCTGGTATCACTTAAGCTTGCCAAGCTTAAAACTCGGGTTCAAATCCCGGCACCCGCACATTTTACGACCAAAGGGAGGGAAATGTGGGGGTGCAGTCGAATCTCTGATTCGACGGAGCGAAGCGGGAACCCGTATTTTTTACGACCAATGGGAGAAAAAAATGAGGGGGCAGCAACGGCGAAGCTGTTGCGTAGTGAAGCGAGCACCCGCATATTATTTCTCTTATTCCAATTCTTATTTTATATAACCCAGCACAGGAACGGGAGAACGATATGGAAATACAACCTGAAAAGGCCGGAGATGCTTCCAAAAGAAGACTACCTCAATTGATCCTAGCTACGGTAACGTTGGCCTTGATGATAAGTGGGATCGCACTGGGGGGCTATGGTTACAATGAAGAGATTTCTATTCCAAAATGCCTTTCATGTCTGGGATTGACACCTGTGAGCAATGTAGAATTCCGATTTCAGACTGCAAACGGAGCGGATCATCCCGATTGGATTCTCGACGAGATGGAAGAAAAAGTGGTTTTTATTGACTTTTCTCTAAAATACGGATGCGTGGCTTGTGACGAGATGCTGCCAGTCATCGAGGATATCGAAAGTGAATACGAGGACGAGGTCGAGTTCTTTTTAGCATACTGGGGAGAGGATGATGAGATGTACAGGGCGTGGGGCATATATGATTTTCTGAATGGTGAATTACATGAGGCGCCGACCTTTATTATAATTACCTTGAATAAAGATAGTGACGGCGTGGTAAAACCCTTCTACGGGGAGATTGTCGGGAAAACACCGAAGAACGAGTTAGTTGGACACATCGAGTATGCTCTGGAGATGCACCGGCAGGCAAATCTCTATAAATTGACCAATGTTGATGCGTAGGAATATTATTCTCCCAGCTCGTCCAGGCTCATCTCCAGGTCTTCTATGGATATGTCATCAAGATCGATATCGAGGTCCATATCGTCATCGCCCTCTATCTCTATTTCGTCAAGGTCCAGGTCATCCAGGGTCATCATATCCTCTTCCTCGGGGGCCTCCGTCTCATCTGCGGGGACTGGCTGTTCGTCGGGTTCGTCAGGAGGCTCTTCCTCAGGGGTTTCAGGTTCTCCCTCTTCTTCGCCAAGCATTCTTGAGACCATCATATCCAGAGCACTCAGGGATACATCATCGTCAAGGTCGTCAAGGTCGTCAATGTCAAATGAGATATCTTCCCCGGTTTCCTCCTCCAGATCTCCAAGGTCAATGTCCTCGATATCCTCTTCCGTGATGGTTTCAGGTTCCAAAGGTTCTTCTTCTACCATCTCATCTTCTGTGATTTCTTCGGTCTTACGCGTTATGGGTGTTTCGAAATCGGCATCACAGGAATCGCATTTTTTCGCCTCTTCAGCCACAGTTTTGCCGCATTCGGGACAGAGGAACTCCTCCTCCCTGCGTTCAACCACTTTCTCCACTACAGTTCGCTCGGGAGCTTCGAAATCAGCACCACAAGAATCACAGAACGTTTCCTTTTCTTCCACGGTCTCTCCGCAGTCCGGGCAGGTGAATTCCACCTGCTCCTCGGTTTCCTGCGGTTTCGAGGACCAATATACCTCGGGTCGCGCATTGATCATCCAAAGCATACCGTCCCTCTCGTCCAACGCCCATTCCATTTCCATATGCTTTTCGAAATGAGTCTCCATCTCCTTACCTAAAGTAGCCAGTTCCGCGACCTGTTCGTCCGAGAGAAGCTCTTTTTCGAAGTCATCCGGCGATACGGGTACCTCCTCGACACCGCCTTCCGAGCTACGGGTCAGCATAATACCCAAGGGTGTGATCTTCCTTTCCTCGATTTCCACACTGTCCTTGTTTACAAGGTAGGAATGAGGCGTGACCTTCTCTTCCACAACATACTCCCCCAATCCGTAAGCAGCTTTGATTGACATAAGGTCCCTGTTACCACCCGAGGCATCAAGGGTACACATGGTTCCCGCTCCCTTTGAGAACACCATCAATTGCACGATTATTGAAATTCCCTCGGTCGTGTGATCTATCTCTTCGAGCCGCCTGTGCAGTATCGCTTCGTCTGTAAATGTCAATGAATAACATTCTTTGATTCTCTCCAGAACACTTTCCAGTCCCCGAATATTGAGATATGACTTCTGACCGGCAGCGAAGAGCTCATGGGGCAGCTTTTCCTCGTCAACGGATAAACGAACTGCCAGATATGGTTCTTCCTCAGCTTCGTCCTCAGCTTCTTCTGCGGTTTTTCCCTGCATTTCTCTGTACTTCACCACCAGTTCATCATAGAATAAACCTACGGCCTTTTCAAATGCGGGACTCAGGTCGGTCTTGAGGATGGCATAACGGCATTGTTTCCCTATCGTTCCCAGTAATTCCACGTCTTCCGGATCCTCGAATTTCGCGATCTTTTCATTCAATTTTTCTGAAAGGACTTCCCCGGACATGAACATTTCGAATGCTGCCCGGGTGGTGGTGAAGCCCACGGGTACGGGAACGCCAGTCTTTGAAGTGAGCTCGCCGAGGTATGCTGCCTTATTACCTATAAGGGCAACATCCTCGAGACTGATCTCATCCAGCCAAAGTATGGGCCTTTTATCCTTGTCCATCAGCATCTGTTTTTCCTTTGATCGTTTAACTAAAATCAAGACAACGATGAGTAACACAAGAACTGCGAGAATAATAATGCCAATCAACATGAACGGATCGGCCTCATTATTTATTGGCGGAGGGTGAATCTCAATATTTTTCCACATCTCTATGTTCCCAATATCATTCATCTTGCCATCCTCGCCGGTGGTGATTCCCACTCGTGCATTGTATTCTTCATATCTGTCTGCCCACACCTTTAATAAGTAGATTCCCTCGGGTAAATTGATGGAACGGTACTTCCCAGGTTCCCCCTCGTCCTCGTAAAGCTCGAATACCGTGTCATTCACTTCACCCTGGAGTTCCACAAGCATCCCTGTCAACGCTTCGCCCTTTGAATCCACCACCGTAAAAACGAGATAACCGTATTCGATCTTCTTTATGAGTGTCACATTCAGCCAGGTTCTCTCGTCCCCCCCTGATATGTTAATCTCCACGGTCTGAGCTTGATACCCTATTGATTCGAAAGTTATGGTGTAATTGCCGGGAACGAGTATTATGTAGAACGAGCCGTTTGGGGTGATGATAGTTGTGAAATATTCGCTGACAAATTCAATACTCTCGACGGTCTTTACGGTCTCGTTGGTGTTGTTATTGTTGTTTGTATTGTTTGTATTGTTGGTGTTATTTACATTGTTGGAGTTGTTTGTATCGTTCCCAACGGGGATATTTTGGATTGTCTTGTTCAGCCACTTGATTATTAACTCGGTTCCCGAAAGAGGAAGACCGTTCTCGTCGGTCACGTTGCCCACAAGGACGCCCCACGGCACAGGGGGTGGCGGTTCTACCCATTCTTGAAGTGTGATCCGGTGAGTTATGGTCTCATTCAGTTTAACTTCTACCTCTCCCAGGTATCCCTCGTATCGGATTCCACTGTATAATTTGCCCTTCACTTCCACGGTATGGATGCCCGGTTTAAGCTTCTTGTTCAAATCCCCCGTGGATGAAATGTAAAAAATAGCGTCGATCCCTATCAAAGCGTTCTTGATCGGTCCGTTGTTCTCATTCCTCACCTCAACCAGGAGTGTCCCGGTACTGACAGGGGCCTTAATTGTGATGAACTTGAAAGAGATCGCCTCTAAGATATTGCCTGCAAGATCGCTGAGATTACTGCTGATATTGACAGTGTATCCTCTGAGATAGTCCAGTGACTCTGTGAAATCCAGCGTTACATTGGTGGTTTGGTTCCTGGTGTCATCCACCACCTTTATATCGAATTCTATCTCGTTATTGCCGCTATCAAGAACCGTGATTGAGCCCTCGATCGTAGTGTGATCGATAAGTTCGGAAAAGCCGATAGTGTAATTCGTAGCAACGTCCACATCACCGGCTCCATCTTGTGGCTCAACGCCTGTGATGGTTGGTTCTGTGAGGTCTCGTTTTACGAGAAGCGTATAAATCCCGTACGATGGGGTGTTGGATTGATTTACGAATATACTGTTATTTCCAGTGTCGATAACCGAAGCATTAAGTTTTATCCATTTTTCATTGTTGTCATCGTAATAATATAATCCCAGATCCTCTTGATAGCTTCCCGGTGGAAGTGAACTTTCGGAGTATTTGAATAATATCCGGGTCCATTTGATCCGTCCCTGTCCGGTCATATTAACCGTTGCGAATCCTCCCACCACGGCTAGATCATTTGAAATATTTGCACAATGATCAGGTTTTGTATCATTATACTGAAGAAGCACATCCCCACTTCCTCCGAATTCGCCCTCCAGCCAGACAGATAGCGGGAAACCGGCGCTCTCGTCAATGCTTCTCAATCCATATATGACCAGCACAGCGCTTGTAGATGATTTGCTGTAAAGATCGGAAACGTTTACGAATATACGGTGGACGCCCGTTTCAAGTTGGGAGCTGTTAAAAGAGAATGAACTGGTGCCGAGGTTCATTCCACCGCCAACATCGATATTACCTGAAATATTGGATGAAATGTTGAAGAAGTGATCTTGTCCAATGTCCAGGTCACCGAATGCAACGTCGAAGGTCACCGTTTCACCAACGATGGCAAATTCCGGGGTGTCAACTATGCTGACGGTGGGTGCATAATTGGCCACTTCAAGAGCCAAATCCTTTCGCAGGTTCTTGTTTTGGTCCGCGGTAACGGTGGTGGTCAGGGTGATGAAACCCTCGCTGACAACCCTTATTTCCACGCTGCCGAAATTGTCCAATTGGAACCAGTAGAAACCCTTAACATCTGTCACGGTCAATCTCGTATCGTCCCCGATCTTCCTTGAAACACTTGCCCCCTTGATCGGTTCTCCGTCGAATTTCGAGGTAACGTACCCGAATAGAGCGGGTGATTTTTCAACAGATAGACCATAAACGAAAATTGTTTTGTCATTATTTACAAAATTCATATCCTGAGTATTGTTTAGGGGTACTGACACTCTGATATCATATCTGGCGCCTTGCATGTAAGGGATGGTGAATTTATGAGACACGTTGCTTGTTTCATTTCTTGACAGTGTGATTTTATAAACCGTGTGATTTTTCACTATGTCCCTGCCATTCACATTTGTAGTGATGTTGAAACTCACTGGAACCGATTGCCAATCCCACGTACCTTCGTTTGATATCGAGGCAGTTATTTCGAAGGTTTCACCCAGGCGGAATACGTTGTCATCAGTTGGTTTGGATATTTCCAATACCTGTATGTCCGTATGATTGTATACTACTACGGAGCCGAAACTCCTGTTATTATTCATGTCGAGGTCGGTGGAAAGTATTGTGTCAAAGAAGACGCTGTACGTACCGTTCTCCGGAGGTAGGTAATTCCAGACGAACGTATGACTGTCTCCAGGTTGAAGCGTAACCACAGTTGTCTTCTTTTCGCTGAACTTGTAGGACTGGTTCTCGGTGTTCGTGACAGACATCAGCAATTCTGGATTGGTTTCCGGGACATTTCCGAAGTTATGGATCGTCACGTTGAAAGAAGAAGTCTCTCCGACGTGGAACGGGGCAGTTGATATCGCCCTGAAATCGTCGATATAAAAACCGTCCCCCTGGACTTGACCGTCACTGGAAAAGAAAAATCGGCATGAGAGGTTGCCGTAGAAATCCCCCAAGGAGACTTGTTCTTTCTGCCAGGCCAGAGTGGAGCCCGTATACTCCCTCATGGTTGTCCACGTGGTTCCGGAATTGTTCGACACTTGGAAGCTCAATACATCGTTCATCGAAAGATTTGTGGAATACCATATCCAGAACTCTACCGAAGAACCCCAGGGGATTCTTATCAAGGATGGCGTCATAAGCCATGAGGAGGCGTTGGGTAAATATTTGCCTTGCAGGTTAGTGGCCCATACGTTTTCCGGAGAATGCCCCATCATTGGACCCGATACGGGAGAACCCTTTGCCCAATCGTCGTTTACGCCACCGTGAGTCCATTGGGGAGCATTGGGGTCTTCGAAAGAAGCGGAGTAACGTACTTCTTCGTTTCGTTTCGATATCAACACCGTTTCCGTGGTACCAATATCGTGATAATTTAAGATATTCAATTTCCAAGTTGTTATATTGTTCCCGTCGACCTCGTCACGGGGAAGGGTGGATTCGAATATTATTAGGTAATCTGCTTCCTGGGCGAAATTATAGGCATCCGCAATAAGTGCACTGGCATTAGGCTCCAGATCCTTATTCACCGTATTTAGGTGGTCAAATGCTGTCTGGGTGATATTAACCCGCACGTCATCGAGATAAATACCTCGGAAATCAGCATTATCGGCATCGGAATAGATGGAAAATCCGATCTGAATCTTCTGGCCGGCATATGATGAAATGTTGATATCTTTCCATAACCATCCGGTAGAGTTCCCCGTATAGGGTCCGTCGATTTCGGTCCAGGTGGCGTTTCGGGGATCTAGAGTGGTGTCGTTGTTGATGACAAGACGGCTGTAATCATCTCCGTTCTCGAATGAATGGTTCATCCAGAAATCAACACTTGCGTGGAAAGCGTTACCTAGGTCTATTGTTTGATAAATTATGGCCCTTGTACTATTATTGTAATGACCGGTTTGCTCGCTACCGAACCACCAACTCGTATCGTTGCTGTGATTTCCCGGGAACGAATTACTGGAGTTGACCATGTGCCATAGATCATCTCCTTCCAAAGAAATGTGCTCCCAGCTACCCGAACCGTTCTCCATATCATCGTTTAAAAGTGTTAAATTGTTACCGCTCGAATGGCCAACCTTGATCCGAACGTCGAAGGATTCTTTCGTGGTTCCAAGATTTCGGGTCGTGGCTCCCAAAGAATGAACACCGGTTGGATAATGACCCTGAACGTTCAAGCCCTGGAACGTCAGAGTATCCATTGCAATGTCATGAAGGTCGTCCACGTTGATGGTGAGAGTGGTAAAATTATTCGGCCCGTAAGTGTCATTTTCATAGATTACCGTAACGTTTATGGTGAAAAATCCTTCGGTTAGCGGTGTGTTCAGTTGGTAGGAAGCAGTGTATGTTTCACTGCGGTTCAAGCGAGTTTCGACTAATGTGGATTCCGATTGATCGAGGACTCCGGTAGAATTCCGGATCTCCAGTCGGACTGTATAATTGGAAAGATTCAGGTTGCCAGTATTCTTTATTGTGGCGTTGACGTTAATGGAAATATTGGTGTTCAACGGAACTGAACGATTCAATTTTATATCGGACGCTCCCAGATCATACATATCCCAGACTCTGATTTGTTTCGTTGAATAGTTGTTGTCCGTTCCCTGATTCTCATCGGGCTCGCTTGCGGAAATGTTGATCGTATAGTTAGCGTAACTTATATTTTGGGTGTTCCATTTATCGAACTCCACATTTGCCAGTTCGCCTTTTCCCAAGGTAAGTTCCCGATTTTTAAGAAACACACTGGTATCGTTGTCGTCGGTTATGTTCAGAGTAACGTTGAAGGTCTCCTCTTTGTTGCCAAGGTTTTTCACGGTACCGTTCACCACGAGACTGGTATTCGTGTTGAATATATCTAATCCGTCCCGCGGATCAATGATTGAGTAGCCACTGACCAGTTTATTGATTTCGGCCGATATGTCGATGATGTTTTTCACCGGTAAGAGCTGGTACGAATAATTGTTCGTAATATTATGATCAAGGTCCCACATTATCGAAATGTTCACTGTGTATATCCCTTCTGTGGGTGGAGCCCAAGCCGGTGTAAATGCAATATCCGTTGAATTTCCAGGGCCAAGGTTTATTGTCTGGTCCGTATCGTTGTAGTAATACCCTTGGGTACTGTTTATCATGAGATAAACCGGTACGGTATTGGCCTGCATGTTCCCGACATTGAGTATAGAAGCGTTTATAGAGATATTTTCCCCCTCGCCATATGGAGCCAAACCGCTTAAAATCACGCTTTCGACAGAAAGATCGTATATATCCGTTATATTGATCGTGATATTTCTATAATCGTTTGACCGGTTCTCATCTGCTGGTAGTTGGGTGGTCACATTGATATGATACGTCCCCTGTGTATTTGCAATCCATGGAGGAAAATCGAAGTCAATGTATGCACTTTCACCCGAGGAAAGCTGGAGGGCAATTTCATTGGATGCATATATCAAATTCAAGTTCGAGTCGTAAATGGAACAGTTCACGTCGAAGACTTCCTGTTTGGTACCCAGGTTCCTCACCGTGGCGTTTATGTTATACGAGCCTGTGGGAAGAGTTCCCCCATCTGTTGGAAAATTTATTCCTGAAACTTCAACATCGTCATTGAATACGTTCCTTTCAAGCACGAACAACATGGAATCGTTGGCGTCACCGAAACATCCAACGATCACATCTCCTCTACCGTCGTTGTCGGGATCCGCGATGAATATGGAGCTGGGAGCGGGTTCTGCGTTCGATCCCAATGGCCCGGACAATAGCATCTTGTCATAATTTTTCAGCAAGGCTTTATCACCGGAAACATATTCGTAATCATAAACGCTGTAATTATGATCGGCTGCAACGTATATATCGTTTCTCTTATCGAGGTCTGCATCCTCGAAGAAAATATCCCAGATCTCACCATTACCCAATTTGTCCAGCTGACTGAATGTGATATTTGCGTAGATATTCGGCGTTGTTATGAGGTTCAATTCGCCACTGCCACTACCCGATATTAATTCTTCCTTTCCATCGGAATCTATATCCACTGTCTCAAGGCATAGAACATTTCCACTGGCATTGCCGGGGTTCATTTGAAGGGGTTGGAATAACACCTGGGTATATACGTCCCACGCAATGTTCTCGAAAATGTATATCGAGCTGTGGTTAAGCTCGCCAGCGGCCACGTCCGTTTTCATATTGGAGTTATAGTCACCCGTACTAATGGAATAGATCGGGTGTCCGGTTCCATAGTGAAATTCCGTTGCGAAATGATAGGTTTGGTTGAAACTGTAGATTGTAACCCCCTGGTCCCACCCCACTACCAGTTCATTTTTGAAATCATTATCCAAATCTCTTATTTCCATGTCTCTTACCTCACCCCCAAGATTGCTAAGATTTGCCAGGGTGTAATTATCGCTACCGATGCTTTGATTCCATTCGTATATCCTTATCTGGTTGTTATCGCCCCCAGTGACTATCTCCATGTCGCCATCGCCGTCCAGATCGCCGCAAGTCACTGTATGAATTACGGAGCCGCCGGTATCATTGGAATATTTTTCCGTATAGTTGTTATCGGTGCCGTTGTATTCGTATACGTAGAACCACCCACTTGCGTCGCCGACCACTATCTCAGAGAGGCCATCTTTATCCAGATCTTTGACGTTCGTTGTGGTGAAAATGTCTCTGGGTTCTTCTCTCAGAGTGCTATTTGAGTCTGTTTTATTGCTCCATACAGGATAAAAGATGTTCTCACTGTCCAGACCAGGTATCTTGGACCTGCTTGCACTTGCTTCGTTCATGGAATCCATGAAGGGAGGTATGCCGGAAAGGCACATTACACAGACCAGAATAATTGACAAAAGCCTATTGGCGGGGCCGGTTGTCGCCATTAATTCACCTCAATAACAATGTTGGGTCGCTCATATTGTATGTTTTTGCCGGTTTTCCAGAATGGAAAATTGTATACTAATCGGACCTTAATATCCTAACGTTCATTAATCATATATTAGCATAGGCGTCATTTTCTCGTAATGATGTAATCTTCTATAATCCACAGTATCCTATTTATTATCTTTGCCAAAGGAGATAATCAGGTTTTATTTTGCTCTATTTCACATTGGGATGAAGGAGTAAACGGCGATAAGTTCAATAGGTATTGTGATATTATTCCCAAGTATAGCCGAAATCGAAAGCAGGGTATTATCAACTGGTTTGCTCTAATGAAAATTTGCATAGGCAATCAATGATCAGGGTCCAAATTTCTATCGGTTCGAGTCTCGAAGGTGATGATCATGGATAGAGATATCAATAATCTTAGGAAAACGTGGGAAGAGAATGTTTTGGGAAAGGTAATCCGGAGATTCCCTGAAAGGATGAGTGAATTCAGAACCGTTTCGGATCAGATCATCGACAGGCTGTACACTCCGGAAGAAATGGAAAACATAGATTACCTCTCCGACATCGGTTTCCCGGGAGAGTGGCCTTACACAAGGGGAGTCCAGCCAACAATGTATCGCGGGAGACTGTGGACCATGAGACAGTACGCCGGTTTTGCCACAGCGGAGGAATCGAATAAGCGTTACCGATATCTGCTGGAACAGGGGCAGACCGGATTGAGTGTCGCTTTCGACCTTCCGACCCAGATGGGCTATGATTCGGACCACTCAATGGCTCTTGGCGAGGTGGGAAAATGCGGTGTTGCCATTTCTTCGTTATCCGACATGGAAGTATTGTTCAGGGAGATTCCACTGGATAAGGTTTCCACATCCATGACCATCAACTCAACTGCAATAATACTGCTGGCAATGTACATCGCTGTGGCTGAAAAACAGGGCATATCACCGGAGAAATTGACCGGAACAATTCAAAACGACATTCTCAAGGAATATGTTGCCCGCGGGACTTACATATTTCCGCCCAGAGAGTCAATGCGCCTGATAACTGATATCTTCGAATATTGTTCGAAGCATCTCCCCCGATGGAATACAATAAGCATCAGCGGTTATCATATCAGGGAAGCGGGATCCACCGCGATACAGGAAGTGGCCTTTACCCTTGCAAACGGTATTACTTACGTGCAGGCCGCAATGGATAAGGGATTGAACGTTGATAAATTTGCTCCCCGGCTGGCCTTTTTCTTCAACTCGCACAATGACCTTTTCGAGGAGGTTGCGAAGTTCCGTGCGGCCAGGAGATTGTGGGCCAAACTAATGCGGGACAGGTTCAAGGCCAGGAATCCCCGCTCTTGGCTTATGAGATTTCATACTCAAACCGCCGGGTGCAGTTTAACGGCCCAACAACCGGAAAATAATATCGTCAGAGTAACACTCCAGGCGCTGGCAGCTGTACTGGGGGGAACCCAGTCACTGCACACGAATTCCATGGATGAGGCGCTGGCCCTGCCCGGCGAAAAAGCAGTGAGGATCGCTCTCCGCACCCAGCACATCCTTGCACATGAAAGCGGAGTGACCAATACCGTGGATCCTCTGGCCGGCTCTTATTTTATTGAATCCCTCACTAGCAAGATCGAGAAAGAAGCCATGGAATACATTGAGCGATTGGACGAAATGGGCGGCGTGCTCGCTGCCATCGAAAGCGGTTATATACAGCGCGAGATCGCTGAAAAAGCCTACGAATATCAAAGGGATGTCGAAGAACGAAAAAAGATCATCGTTGGTGTGAACAAGTATGAGATAGATGAAAGCACGACTCTTGAGACCATGAAGGTGGATCCCGCCATAGAGGAAAAACAAAAAACTCAGTTGGGCCTGCTGAAAGCTTCAAGAGACAAAGATATGGTGGAACATGTGCTCAAGAGACTGGAAATGGCAGCCCGCAGCGACGAAAACTTGATGCCCGTCATCATTGAGGCTGTGAAAAGCTACGCCACACTGGGGGAAATTAGCGATGTATTGCGGGATAGATTCGGGGAATACAGGGCAATGGAGCTGTTTTAGCATATGCGGAGGACGGATCATATGGTCGAAAAGATAGATCACCTTGGAATCGCTGTGAAAAACCTATCAGCGGGAATTGAGCGATATGAAAAAATACTCGGTCTAGAATGCTCAGGTATTGAGGAAATAGACGAGCAGAAAGTTAGAGTTGCCATGATCCCCGTGGATGGTGTGAACCTGGAGTTACTGGAATCAACGGACCCAAATGGACCGGTTGCGCGGTTCATCGAAAGAAAGGGTGAGGGTTTTCACCACATCGCGTTCCGAGTAAGTGATATCGATAAAGAAGTGGAGAAATTAAAGGAGAGTGGAGTTAGATTGATAAATGAGGAGCCCAGGATCGGCGCCCACGGTGCAAGGATAGTGTTCATACATCCCGGGAGCATGAACGGCGTTCTGGTGGAACTTGTTGAGAGGGAGGATTGAGGAGCTCCGTTACATTAACATGAAAATCCAGAATGTGGAACTAGTTCCGACCGGCAGTTACGCCATCAACAGAAATCCCACAGGCCGGTCTGCTTCACCTTGTCGTTGTTAAAAAGCGATTCCATTGCCTTTTCGATCAGTTCGATCCTCTGGACGGTGTATTCCGGGAGGTCATACCTTTCCGCTATCTTCTTTGAGGTCTTGATATATTTTTCCACCATTCCCCTGTGCACTGTCAGATGGAGTTTTTTCGAACCGCAGCTCAGGCAGGCTCCCTTTATCGGCGGTCTCCTGAATGACATCCCGCAGGCGGAGCATTTCATCTTCTGGCGGGAGAAGGCATTCATGTTGCCCATCATATCGGGCATGAAATGCGATTCGATCACCTTGGCCGCCACGAATGAGTCGTTCACGGCCCTGATCTTCGTAGCAAGATTCAACTGCCCATTTATCTTCGCGTCCATGGAACCCAGGGTCTTGTAGGCAGTGGTGGTAATCCCTTCCGATATATCCTTCGTATCATGGGTGAACCCAAAACCCTCGTACTGGGCAGGGAAGGAGATACGCGCGGCCACCTTATCCATTATATCATCCACCTCCTTCGGGCTTTCCTGCCGTACTGCGGCATCGAAGAATTCCACCGGATATCTGTTGAGAACGTCGATGTTGTGGGCTTCCTTGTCGATCTCCGACGGGTCCAATCTGGTGGAGAGAACCAGTGGTGCATCCATCTGGCCACCGATGGTACCCGGCAGATAAGATTTTGAAAAGTTCAGGAGCCCGTCAAGAAGAAGCATGAGGCAATCTTCATCCCCATCACAGTTGGATGTTACTAGAAGGTCCTCGGTCAAGAATGAGTGGGTGTTGGCCACTTCAATATCATACACATGTTTATCCCTGGCGGCCACCATCCTTACCTCGGATACTGGATCGAGAAAATGCTTTCCAAACCTGCCGGCGCGTCGCCCACGTTCCTTTGGAAGCACTTCCTTTAGAGCATCCATTTTGCGCTTCGACGCGATCCCCACAAGATCGTGGAACAGCCTTGCATCCGTGGAACGGATGATGAGACTATGGCTGTCGAAAAAGGGAGTTATCTTCCCGCGGGATGCATAGAATTCCCTGACCACACCACCCCCACGTCTTCTTTCGTGACGGAATTTCGAATGTATGCCGAATCTCTTTAGCTGTAATTGTATGTCTCGCAGTAGGTTCAGATTAGCGGATGTCGCTTTCACCGTTAGACGGCCTTTCTCCACGTGACCGTCTCCGGCCATATAGGCTGCTAGCAAGTGTGCGATCTTGCTAAGAGGCAAGCGTCTGAATGATTCGGGTATGCGTTTGTCAAGAGCCCGACTCCCCGTCTTCCAAATATCCCGCATGAGGAAAGCGATCAATCTCCCGGAGAGCGTTATAACATCCCCCCTCAGCGAGGGATTGATGCCGAATGCGCTTTTGATACAGCGCACAATATCCTCCCTTATATCCTTCTCACTACTTGAGAGGCCAATCTGATAGAAAGAACCACGGGATATCCGGCAGAATCCCTCTGCGATATAATAACCTAAAAAACGACAGAATTCACTATTCACCTCTATAAAACGTTTCATCTCCACGGTATCCCACTTTGCAGCCAGTTTCACACTCAGAGGCATATCGGCCAGATCCTTTCCGGTAAGGGCAGCAATCCTCACAGCGATCTCCAGTGGATATGAGTCTCGATATGCATAATTCGTCAAAGCCTTTCCTTTCATTCCCAGAGTATCTTCCACAACTTTGTACCCGCCTGCTGCGATAATCGTCTCTATCATCCATCCATCCGTATTCCGGATCATGACGTCCGGCACTGATGCTTTAACCAAAACATCGAAAAGGTCTATTCGGTCCGTATTCTCCACACCAATATCTACATGGCCGGGAACTACAAGTGAATCTCCGATCTTAACTGAGTGTGCCCGCATTCTCGATAGCTTTGTATTATCATGATCATGGATGAAAAGTTGGTGATATGGCGAGGCGGTTATATGTCGGCCCCCCCTCGTGCGGATCTCGATCCAGTTATCCGGTGAAGGAGTTCTGATCACATTCTTTATTGTCTCTCTTCGGAGCGGCCCTCCTGAAGGTTCCATGCTTATAACTTCAGGTCCCGTAATATCCTTCATCTCGGTTCCAACGTCATCTACCGCTCGGATAGAACTTACTGCGTTTTCGAACAACCCTTTGAGAGTTGAGGAAGTGCCATCTGATAGCAACACCTTCGTATCTCCGGATAGGCAGTTTCTCCTTTTTGCCGCGTGGTAGAAGGGATGTGCGTAACCCACCCTAGCGTTGCCGTGTCCGATTATTCTCCCAAGTACCCCCCCTGATGTGTGAGGCGCAAGACCTACTACCAGATGTCCCACTAGGTCGGCGGCCTTTTCGAGATTATAAAATGCCGGCAGTTTGTAGAACCTCACCAAGAGCTCGTCTATGAAGTGTGTCGCCCTGAAAAAATAGTCCATGCCCCTGCGGGAACATAAAATATCCTGAACCTTCAGCTCCAGTAGTTGCTCGTCACTCTCCAGTTCCCTTCCATCCATATCGTGAGTGTACCCCAGCTCCCGAAGCTTTTGAAAAGGTGTATGGATTTCCCTTGGCCGAAAATGGGTGAGAGGAACATCGGTCATGTCGAACCGAATGGTACCGTCCTTGAAAACAAAAACCTCGTTCTTGGCCCGAAGTAAACCCTTTTCCAGGGGCTCGGGTGTCTTGAATTTGCTCATCAATCCCTTGACACCCTTGGCCTCCGGTGGCGAGCCCATGCCGATGTTTTTCCTTGCCTCGCCGTATATGGTATAAAAATCCAGTATTTTTTTTTCTATAACCACTTCACCTTTGTGGATTGTATGGGTGTTGCAGCCCGGGCAGATATATCTGAAGGTGAACTTGCCGCATTCGGGGCAGGTCCTTCGGCCGACATCCGCTGAGAAGCGGCGGACCTCGTTAGCCTTCTTCAACGAACGCCTGTCAGTTCCCGCTGCCCCCAGTGGAAAGAGACAATGGACAGCCGGTTTCATCTTCCTCTCGTGGGCCTTCTCCGGGCGTGCCATCCTCGCCCCCACACGTGTGGGTGCCCTTGGATATATATCTATACCGGACAATCTCCCCATGAGTTTCAGCGTATCGCCCCAATACTTGTTATCATTAACCTTCAAGTAATGAGATTCATCCTCGTACTTGATCTCCTTTTTCGGCCCCCACTCTCCTACCACCTTCTCATCATCTATTTTGACCTGATTATCGGAAAAAACAGATTCCCATTCATCGGATTTGGATATTTTGCCATTTTCACCAACAGTCAATCCCAAACATCTTGTAAGCGCTTCACCATATTTCGCAAGAATGATGGTATTTTCTCGCGTTTCATGGAGCGCGCCAAGTACGCATAATATCTCCTTTGCCGCTATACTACCGGCACCCTCATCCGTCTTGATCTCCAGCCTTAGGCTTTCCTCGGTTTCACCGGCCATTCTTTCAAGTTCCGATGCGTCAGGCAATATGGTTGACGGCAAATCAGAACTGCCAATGATAGTCCCCCTTTCTGAAATAAAACCGCCCAGGAAATGCAGTGTTTCGGGGGGAAGATCGTGATAGAAAAGGTTGAAAGCAGGATTCAGCGGAATGCCATAATGCTTAGACAATAAATATGAATTTGAAAAATTCGTATCCAGCATTCTACGTGAGATATCGGAAGTATCTTCCGATCCGACACCCGCCTCCATCAACTTTATTTCAAGAAGCTGCTGCCACCATTCGTTCGCAAATGAAGGGGGCATGAGGATATGATTGTTCTCGGAAAACTCACCAAAAGGGATCAACACTTCGCCCAGATCTATGATACGTGCGATCTTTTTCTTCAGCTCTTTTGCCTGGTCCGCCGAGGAAACCTGCATCAAGGAGCCATTATGTAACTCGACTATTGGGCCTTCGATTGAATCGCAGGGAGTGATGGCCCCGGCCTTGCCGGGAAATTCTATTTTTACCTGGGTCCCCACCGCAAGGAACTCACCCGCAACGAACATGGAGGCCGGATGTATGGCAATTGCGGCCAGACCGCATGTCCGCCCTCTACCGTACCTGAGCCGAAAACCGCCGATCGCACTTGGCAGTGATAGTACGGGGCGACCTGCAATAACGTCCCTTAGATATTTCGTCTTGGGAGAAGGCTGGTAATCGAAAATGGTGGTGGGCCCCTTTTTTTCTATTTTCTTTTCTTTCTTGATCAACTTCGATATGAAATCCCACCCTTCAATGCCAAGAGCGTCCACCAGTTTCTTTATCTTTTTTGCTTTCTGGCACAACCCTTCCGCCATCACGAGACACAGCCCGCCCCGAACCTGGTTGGTCTGGACCCGTTCCAGGTTCCGATAGCCGGAAACCTCTTTTTTCTCGGTCCCATCCCCGTCGAGGCATATGGCGCAGTTCTTCACGATATTCTCGATCTCCTCGTCCTTAGGCTTGTATTGCGAGGTTTTGCGGAGATGGAACTCCTCCTTGTACCTCTCTATCTCATTTTTCCTGACCTTGAACCTGCCAATTCCCATTTCACGGCGAACCACATCCGCGATCAATACTCCCACGGCCTGTCCCGTTCCCCCTGCAGAGCGTATGGGACCTGCAAACCCGATCTTGAGATAGTCCGAACCGTCGTCATTCTGCCTGATTGATACCTCGCTCACCCCTTCCAATGGAGCCACAAGGACCCCCTCGGTGATTATTGCGAGACCGGTCCTCACTGCCTGATCCATGGCCTCGTCCTTGGTTCTGAAATCACCTGTTTTCACAATATCCTTCGCAATGAGGATAGCCACCATCTCACGACTCGACTGGCTTTTCGTCATATCCCTTATCTTTTGAGCAATTCCCACCGGGCCAACGAGGTTTTCCACTCTGGAAGCCAGGTCTTCGGCTGGCGGTATCTCTACGTCAATCTCCGGATCGAAGCCCTTGGCTCGGGCCTCCTTGGCAACAGTATAACATGCCTTGCAGTCCTCTTGCAATTGTGAAAAATAAAGATTCATTTCAGGGCTGCGTGCAGGGCCATCGTTAGTTCCATTTCCCGATTTATTTTCCATTACAATTCACCGATATCAGAGGTTAACATCATTTCACAGGGAATAATTATAATTATGGTCCGGAAAAAAAGCGGATGGTTTCCCCCGAAACAATATTCAATTATTTCGCAACGGTACTTTTCTTCCGCTTCATTACAACAAATACCGCCACTCCCAAAAGAATAAGAGGTATTAGTATCATAAACAGGCCAGCGGTCCCACTGAATAATCCACTCCCCCCTTTCTCCTCGATAGATACCACCACGGTTAGCTCCGAATCCTCTTGCACCACGAATCTTTCGACTCCAGTAAGCTTCCCCGAAGTTGCTTTGATATCGTAACGGCTGTGCATTACATATGGAATGACCAGTTCCCCGTTCTCGTCAGTAATACCTGTGATTGCACCACCATCTTCAGATGATATTATGGACACGTCAGCACCGGAGATCGCTTTCCCGTCCTTATCCCGTACAGTGATCTTCACCTCATCGACAGGCCCAAAAGTGCACCAAGGTTCCGGTATGATGTCCACAAGATCGTCGAATGCGTATTCGGGGTGTTCCTCTTTTAAATCGCTTACCAGGAAAGCTTGTCCGCAGGTGTGTCCGAATCGAGCCCAGGTCTCGAACCTCGACGCAAGGGTTTGGTTCGTTATTTTGCCGTCCAGTGAGCCCCAGGGGTATCCCGAAGCGTTCTCCACGTGACCGCATAGAGTGTAACTACTAGGGGAATCTTTTTCCTCCACGGTGTCGTAATGATCGCTCAGTATCTCCATGCCCTTTTCGATGGTTATATTGCCTTTGTTCTCTTCGTAGAGTTGATCAAGCCGAACATATCTCGGATAAGACCCGTGATCCCACCCCTGTATTGCATTCATCTCTGCAGCGACCTCGGGGTCCCATGGATAGTTGCACGATCCCAGGAAACCGTCTTTAGTGCGAGCCAATTCCCATTCGTTCGCCCCAAGCTCGAGAATGGCCACCTCATTGGTCTTGGTATCCGCCAGAAGATAATCCCCGCAATAGGCGCCGTTGGTATCACTAAGCATAATATCTTTGAAATCATCAATGCTGTTTGCGTATTGTGCAGCTTTGCGAAGACGTATGAACGAAGGGACCTTGCCCCAGTTATACGGTCCTGCACCAAGCGTGGTCTCACCGATCACCAGTCCCGCACCGTTCAGGTACCATTCGGTACCGCTCCAGATCATTCCTGCCGTGACCTCCATCAATATTCGGTTTCCATTATCAGGGACAATATCCACGAACACCGCATGGGCCGGTGAAAGGTAGAAGGGCATCCACAGCGTTTGACCAATGACAAATTTACCATCCTTGGTAGCGCTCCCGGTTGCAACGAAAGCGGAACAGTGATGAATATTGCCGTTAAAAGGTAGGTCGGTATCATCATTTCCCGCTTCACTCTTAATCCCAAGCGGCCCGTCAATGCGAGCACCCAAAGCACCCGCCCTCCACCAAAGATCCCACATAGAGTTCAGTACCAGTATATCCAGCCAGTCCACCTTAGTTCCAAGGGGATTGTTAACTCCCTGTGAAGCTGCTCCCTCGGCGATACCTTCGATCTCCGATCTCTGTTCCTGGGGTACATAATACCAGTAATTAAGGGCCTGGAGTCGGCACTGGTCCCAGGTATATCCATAGCGATCCTTCGTCAGATGAGCATAGGCGGTCATTGAGCGCGTAATCTTTCCCGAAAGGTATTTACCGTGATTTAAACCGATGGTTTTCGGATTACCCTCAAGATGTAGATAAGTGAAGCCGTTCTTTTCAATTAAATATACATCTTCTGTTTCCTGGGCTTGTACAAGGGGGGTGGTTTCGTGTAATAGATCCAAACAAAGAGGTAGAACGAATACAATAATCACCATTAGACTTGTGACAATGGAACGGCCCAATGTGATATGACAATGACGGTCCTGTCGAAAATTCCTTTGAGCTTGGGCTCTCATAGCATGGAAATTGTAATAACGATTAATCAATCTTTTTATGAAAAACCGTAATTATTGTCTTCTTTCGAAAACAGTCCCCGCATCGGTGTCCTCGATAATTACGCCCATCTCTTTCAGCCGGTCCCTTATGGTATCTGAGAGAGCCCATTGTTTTTCCTTCCTAAGAGTTGAACGCAGTTCGATCAATAATTCGATCAGGCCGGTCTCCAATCCGGAATCGGCAGCTGCATCAAGCGCTTGCGAGTTCTTGATCATCTCAAGTGGCAGCCCCAGTACATCTAGAATACCGCTATAAATGACATAGGCAAAACGTATTGAGTCCTTATCGATCCCTTCCAGGACTGCCCGGTTGATCTCGCGGGTAAGCTCGAAAAGAGCAGCGATGGCACGCCGCGTATTGAAGTCATCGTCCATGGACTCCGCAAATTTTTTCTTTGCCTTTTCTGCTTCCAGGACTATGCTTGATTCCTGGGAGGGGGAATCCCCGACACCGCTTTCCGCTTTAAGATATCTCTCGACGTTAATTATAGCAGTTCGAATCCTCTCAAGGCTCCGCTTGGCTTCCTCCAGGTGCTCCCCGCTGTAATCGATGGGTTGTCGGTAATGGGTATAGAGAAAGAAGAACCGGACAACTGCCGGAGAATATTTTTTCAATACCTCACGTATGGTAAAAAAGTTCCCAAGAGACTTGGACATCTTCTCACTGTCTATCCTTACGAATCCATTATGCAGCCAATACCGGCAGAACTTCTTGCCAGTGAAACATTCGGACTGCAATATCTCGCTCTCATGGTGAGGGAAAATCAGGTCCTGACCACCGCCGTGGATGTCCAGCGTTTCTCCAATATATTTCATGGACATGGTGGAGCATTCGATATGCCAACCGGGACGCCCTGCACCCCAGGGAGAATCCCACGAGATCTCACCTTCTTTGGCTCTTTTCCAGAGTGCAAAATCCTTGGGATGGTCCTTCTCGGGATTTACCTCTACTCTGGCCCCGTCCAGCATTTCATGCAGGGATTGATGTGTCAGCTGCCCTACCTTGTCGAGAGCCTTGTAGATAGAAAAATACACATTTCCCTTGACGTTGTAAGCATATCCTTTTTCGATCAAACCCTTTACTAGCTTAATCATATCTTCTATTGTCTTAGATGCATACGGATGATGGGTTGCTCTCTTTATTCCCAGAAGATCCATATCCTTGAAGTATTCATTCACGTACAATTGAGCGAACTCCAATGGCGGCATGCCTCTCTCTTTCGAGCGGTTGATGATCTTATCGTCCACATCGGTGAAATTCTGTACATAGGTGACATCGTAACCAATATTTTCCAAGTAACGACGGATCACATCAAATGCCACATATGCTCTCGCATGCCCCATATGACTTAGATCGTATGTGGTAGGGCCGCATACGTACATACCGACCTTTCCTTCAACCAGGGGCTCGAATATCTCCATCTCCCTGCTTGACGTATTGTACACTTTTAATGTCATATTATCCCCGAACCTGATACAATTAAGGTCCAAGTAACCCTCCAGCGGTATAATTTATTTTTCATATTAATATTCGTTCGTTCTCAATAGGACGCTCTTCTTTCAGCCTGTAACGGAAAAGAACTATAATCAAAATGATATTGGGGATATGGTACGCGCTTGTTTATTTTCCCCTCCCCTCCAAGTAAATCAGATTTAATTTGAATGATTCGTTCGCCGAAGATAATTTATACTTCCTCGTATAATTGATTGAAAAAATTATGATTAATATACAATAATTCGATAATAAGGAGCAATAGAGGTGAAAAAATGGGTATAAAGTTAATTGCCGGAATAGTACTATGCATAGTTGCCGCAGCAGGTGTGGGCACTGCCATTTACGCGTGGGGCGAAGAGGCAGATGCCAGAGATACATATAATGAAAAAAGCGATGAACTGATCGATCATTATAAGGGAGATGGCACGGAAGCGGACGCAACCGAGTTGGTAGAATCCCGTACCGACGCCCTGGATAATGCGGAAAACATCGAGAGAAGAGGAGGTCTTGCTATGGCTGTGGCCTTAATCCTTGCAGTGCTCGGCGTCATGCTCATAGTTATAGATGTGATGAAGATCAAGCTTCCTGGTGAAGAGGACGAGACTCCCGCCGAGGATTAAGGTTGAGAGGAATATAGTCTATTCTGAAACTCCATAAATCCGAATAGAAAATATCTACCTGGAATGAACGAGCAGGTGGGTTATAACCTCACCTATCTCCGCCAGGTCTTCCGTATGCAATTGATCGGGAGCGGATGCGTCAAAGAGGATATTCGCTGAGCCTGGGATCTCGTCATCACCGCTCCACATCACGATTGTTACGGCCACTCTGGGAAAAAATGGGAATTCGTAACCTACCTCACCGTGGGCCACCTTTCGCCCGCCCAAGCTAAGTGCACGTTTTTCAAAAGTTTCAAGGTCATCCCCGAATGTCTGTGCTATAGGTTCGATTGCGATATTTCTGAAAGCACCGTAGAACACCATACCGTTTGGAAGTTCGCGGTATGTGATGAGCCTGTTCCGAAACGGTCCGGGCCTGGCATTGGCAAGATAATGCAGTATCAGTACTGCCATACTCCCCATGACATGATCACCCATTTTATAGGGAAAATACAATATTCTTTTTTGTGGATCAAGGGTAAATTTTTCGCTTAATACTCTCACTTGGTAAGTTCCATTCTCCCCATCATATTCCACCAACGCATTTTCGGAAACCACAGCGGGATCGAGTTTCGCCAACTCATCCAATCCCACGCATATGGCAGCGTTGAAGCTCTTCAGGTCATCCAGTTTTTGATCGATCATTATACCTGTTATTGCAGGATTATGGTTTTATGATTTTGGTCCGGATTTATATTAGAAATTATAAAAACAGTAACGTCAATTAGTCAATTTATACCTAAAAGTATATTATATCCACAGATTATAGGGAGTCTCCATTGTGCCACAAAGGTGATCGCGTGAAGGCCGTTATACTAACTGCAGGGGAGGGCTTGAGAATACGCCCTTTGACTAATAACATGACCAAGGGAATGATCCCGATAGCGAACAGACCGATTCTCGAACATATAATTCACGCTCTCAAGAGCGCGGGAGTAAAGGACATTATAATGGTGGTCGGATACAAAAAAGAAAAGATTCTCAGCCATTTTGGCGATGGGGGGGATTTCGATGTCAATCTGACCTTTGTAGAGCAGGAACGGCAGTTGGGAACGGCACACGCTTTGGGAAAGGTCAAACATTTGCTTGGTGGAGATTTCGTGGTCCTTCCCGGTGACAATTATATAGAGAGCGAAACACTTAGTGAGTTATTCAAAGAAGGCAGGGAACCGTACAGGGTAGTGGTCATCTCGTCCCATACTCCCTCGAAATACGGCGTTGTAACGCTACAGAACAACTATATCCGAAAGATCGAGGTAACGCCGCGGGCAAGTGAGGACCCCCGGCATTTCGGTATTCAACATACACTTACCCATTCCATGTGGCAAAAGGAGATAAGAAGGTCGTCGGATCTGATATTCACCTGTATATGCCGAATGACACCACGCGTCTTCGATTACCTGGATGAGATGCAGGGAATCGAAAAGAACAACATGACAGGACTCATAGGATACATGATCGATGCAGGAATCGATATTGACGCGGTGAAGACCGATGTCTGGCTGGATGCGGTGTACCCCTGGGATCTTCTTTTCATGAACAGCCAGGCGCTGGCGGGATTGAAATCCAGTATTGAAGGAGTGGTGGAAAAAGGGGCGTTCCTTATGGGTAACGTATCAGTGGGAAAAGGGACTGTGATACGTTCCAATTGTTATGTTCAGGGGCCGGTGGTGATTGGAGAGGGATGCGACATAGGGCCCAATGCTTGTATATTCCCTTCCACGTCCATCGGTGACAACGTGACCATCGATGCCTTCACGAAGATAAGCAATTCGATTATCATGGATGATGTGGCAGTGGCACCGGGTAGCCTCATCGAGAATTCAGTCCTGGCGTTTGGTACAAAATGCGGCCCGAACATATCAACCCAGAATGTTAATATCGACAAGGGTATAAGGGAGAAAATGGGATTTCCCCAAAGTATCGGATGCATCGTGGGAGAAGATACCACACTGGGACACGGGGTGGCTATAAACGGAGGGGTAGTTGTTGGCTCCGGCTGCAAAATCGATGCATTCGTCCAGGTTAGGGAAGATGTTCCGGACGGGTCCCGAGTGGTAAGGTAAACGGAGGATAAATTATGTGCGGCATAGTTGGCTATGTGGGTCCGAAAGAGGCTTTGGGTGTACTTCTTCCGGCTCTTAAAAGGCTGGAGTACAGGGGATACGATTCAGCCGGAATTGCCGTTATCCGCCAAAAAGATATTGATATATATAAGGACAAGGGACGGATCAAAGACCTTGAAAAGAGCCTTTCGGATATCCATGGAAATATCGGTATCGGCCATACGAGATGGGCCACCTACGGGGTCCCTTCCAAGCTCAACGCTCATCCGCACACTGACTGTAAGGGTGATTTCGCTGTTGTACACAACGGGATCATAGAAAATTATGTTGAACTGAAAAGAGACCTTATAAAAAGAGGGCACGAATTCGTTTCCGATACCGACACGGAGGTCATCGTCCACCTGATGGAGGATCATTACGACGGTGACTTGAAGGATGCCCTTGTAAAAGCAGTAGCCAAACTGAAAGGGTCCTATGCCATAACGGCAATGCACAGAGAACATCCGAAGGAGCTGGCGGTTATGAGAAACCTGAGCCCTCTGGTTCTGGGAGTGGGGGAAGGGGAGAATCTGGTGGCCTCCGACATTCCAGCCGTACTGGGCCATACCAACCGCGTCATATATCTGAATGACGGGGAGGGAGCCATGGTGAGGGACGATTCCATTGATCTTTTCGATGAAACGGGTAATAAATTGGAGGCGGAGATCACCAGTATAAACTGGACTCTCGATGATGCCGAGAAAGGCGGTTACGAGCATTTCATGCTGAAAGAGATATACGAGCAGCCCCAGGCCATACGTGAAGCAATTTTAGGCAAAATGAAGAAGAACGGGGAAGTATTCGTATCGCCCATATTAAACGGAAAGATCGAATCAATAAAGATCATCGCGTGCGGTACTTCCTATCATGCGGGACTGGTTGGGAAATACATCATAAGTCATCTGACGGGGATCCCCTGCTCGGTTGAGATCGCATCCGAATATCGGTATCTGTCGCCAACAAGAGACAGCCCCCTTGAAATATTTATCACGCAGAGCGGCGAGACCGCAGATACGCTCGCCGCCGCAAGAGAATCGATCCGAAGGGGATTGACCACTCTCGCCATTACGAACGTTCTCGGGTCATCGATTACCCGGGAGGTGAACGACGTTGTATACACGAACGCCGGACCGGAGATCAGCGTGGCGGCTACCAAATCCTTCATCGCACAACTGGTGGTTTTCTACCTGATAGGTATACAGCTGGGGCAGGTCAACAGCACAATAACACCTTCCCAGGCAAGACATCTGTACAAGTCACTGAGGAAAATGCCGCGGGCGGTGGAAAAGATAATCCGAAATGTGGACAGTATAAAGAAAATAGCGAATGAGATATCGTGCGCATCCACAATTTTTTTCATAGGGAGGAACATAAATTATCCAATTGCTCTCGAAGGGGCCCTCAAACTCAAGGAGATATCCTACATCCACGGGCAAGGGTATCCTGCGGGAGAGCTAAAACACGGACCGTTGGCGCTTCTGGACAAGGATAAACCTGTGATAGCCATCGCCCCGGATGATTTTCTGTATGAAAAGATGTCTTCGAATATTGGGGAGGTGCTGGCCAGGGACGCCCCGGTGATATGCATAGTATCGGAGGACGATACGGAGATGGAGAAATTTGTAAACCACGTCCTCAGAATTCCAAAGGTGGAACCTCTGCTGACACCCATACCGATAACGGTCATTCTCCAGCTCTTAGCTTATTACTGCGCCCTGGAGCGGGATTGCTCCATCGACAAGCCAAAGAACCTCGCGAAAAGTGTTACTGTGGAGTGATTGCTCGTCATCGATGGCAAAACTGAAAAAACACTACTAATGGATCGAACCGATAAGTGGCAATAGTTCTTCCCTTGAATCCATGAATCGCTCAAGTTCTTCCGTAGAGTGGATCATTCGTTTCCGATTATCAAGATCAACGACCTCAAGTCCATATTTATTGATACTATCGAGTACGGCATGGTGATAGACACTTATCGCGTCTCTCCAACTATCGATAATTTTACGATGAAATACTTTTTCAGCTAGCTCCGAGATTTCAGGAGACATTCTTTTTAGAACATCGTACAATGAACAAACGAAACCTTTTGCAATATTCAGAAGTTCCATTTCAGTCTCCGCATCGATCTTGATATACATCTCCCCTATTTTCATGCTATTTTCATATTTGTGCATTTGAACCTGTACATGAATGAACAACCCACATTTGTAATGTGGGTATCATCCTCGGAAACAGCCGAAGAAGCCTCATTCCCCTACGGGGGTCTTCTGCTGTTTCCTGCGGATAAAATCATGTCCTTCTCCGACATCATGCCTTTCCAGGGCGAGCTTCATTTGTGGGTAGGAACGGTGTACCGATTGATTCAAGATTCGGATCCTGACGTGGAATTCAACGGAGCGATAGGTTACATTTTTCAGATTCACCTCGACCCTGTAATTCCCGGATTCGGCAGCGAGGGTCTTGATTGCGGTTCCGATAATATTTACGTCCAGGTCAGGTCCCTTATTCATCAGAAAACCTCATTTCCCTCATCTCTCTTTCGTAATCATCAAGTATTCCTTCTATGTCCTCGTGATACGAGCTCCACGGTATACCTGCTCTCCGGTAAACGGTTTTCCAGTATACCGGATCAATGATATTTTTCCGTCCCGAAGGAATGAACGTTGGATCAAAATTCTTTCGTATAACTTCCGCGATCAAGTGCAATCGAAGCATAGCACGTTCTTTAGTATCGGGAAATCTTTTTTCAAAGGATTTCTCATTTCCACTCTCGTATACGGGTCCGGTTTCAATGCTCATTGTATACCCATCGGCGGCGGGTATCATTGCAGGTTTATTGTATGTGAAAAGTATTCTCAGGCTGTCCCGGATGTTAATTGATAAAAGTCCCCTCTCAAATTCCTTAGTAATCATTTTGTTCGGGATTTCACCAATATTCTCTTTTATCTCATTTTCAAGTTCCTTGTTTTTCACCCGAAGTCCTTTTACCTCATGCAATAATCGCATCAATGCATCATCGTAGGATTCTCCCTTCTCGCGATAATCGTCGAGTTGGTATTTTGTTCCGAGGCGAATGCTCAACGTGGTCGTACGGAATTCAATCATGCTGTAACCGATGTCTTTAGTCTTTACCATTATCATCATTATAACCATTATATATTATATACTTTTCTATAAACAGTTATAAACTAAACGAAAAATGCTATGTGTAATATTCGTTGATCTCCAATTGTACGAATCCAATATAATAGAAGGATTTTTCATAGAGAAATAATGAATGTTCGAAGGGAAGGAATACCCACATGAATGAGATAAGGTCCCTCATCGAGAGAAGCAAGAAGTATAATACTTCGTTATGTGAAGTGAAGGAATCGCCGTCCCAAGCCCCCATCCTGACTTCTGCACTGGCTCATACTGGCCCATTTGCTACACAAACGGCCCTGTATCTCCCGCAGGAATCCGTAAGGTATACCGAGGGAGCAGGCGCATTACGATGCGCCGGAGCAACGCGGGCTTCCAGCAGGCGTGCTGTAAGACCCCTCACCCCCATAGCCTGCTCGGAATCGTGGACGATCAGGATTAGAATTTATTATTGTGTGAGTCTTTGGGGGAGTCGGAACTGCGTTTGCTGGAGCTCGCAGGTCCTCTATAAGAAAAGAATAAATATACAAAAGAGCGTAAGCAATACTGAATATATCATATTATATAAATACCCGAAATATTTATTCCGGGAGAATTTCGGGATTAATGATAAATAATTAAATTAACTATTCAACTAATGTATTGAATAAATGAGAAATAGTTGTATAATTGTCGAATCGAGCATGTGTTTGCAGTCTAATATATTAGCAAATGAAATAGCGGGTGACCGATAATGGAAAGTAAAAAAAAGTTCAGCTCTCTCCGGACCGAGAACGAGATATTCGCTCCTTCCGAGGATTTCGTGTCGGGGGCGCATATCAAAAGCATGGAAGAATACAGGAAAATGTATGAAATGTCCGTGAACGACCCCGATGGATTCTGGGCCCAGGAGGCCGAGACCATCTCCTGGTTCCGAAAGTGGAATGAAGTACGAAAATTCGATTTCCGCACGGGGGATATAAAATGGTTCGAGGGCGGAAAGCTGAACGTCAGCTACAACTGCCTCGACCGTCACGTTGAGGCTGGGCACGGAGATGATACCGCTATTATCTGGGAAGGCAACGATCCCGCCGAATCCAAAATATTCACCTACAAGGAATTACTCGCCAAGGTGGAACGCTTCGCAAATGTCCTGAGATCCAGAGGCGTCAAAAAGGGTGACCGTGTCTGTATCTACCTCCAGATGATACCGGAACTGGCTATATCCATGCTAGCCTGCGCCCGCATCGGTGCAGTACATTCCATCGTTTTCGGAGGTTTTTCCGCCGATTCGCTCAGGGATCGGATCAACGACTCGAAATGCAAGCTTCTCGTAACCCAGAACAGCGGTTACCGGGGTGCGAAACCGCTGCCCATGAAGAGTACGGCGGATAGGGCGGTGGAAGGAACGCAGTCCATAGAAAGTGTCATCATCGTAAGGAGGACCGGAGAGGATGTGGCAATGGGCGAGAAAGATCTCTGGTGGGACGAGGAGGTGGAAAAAGCGGAAGAAAAGTGCCCGCCCGAAGAATTGGATGCCGAAGATCCCCTGTTCATCCTCTACACGTCGGGCTCCACCGGCAAGCCAAAGGGAGTGCTCCATACCAATGGAGGTTATCTCGTTTACGCAGCCATTAGTCACAAATACGTATTCGATTACCACGATGGGGACGTGTACTGGTGCACGGCTGATATCGGATGGATCACGGGACATTCCTATATCGTTTACGGCCCTCTCGCGAACAAAGCCATAACCGTTATGAACGAGGGAGTGCCCAATTATCCGGACTGGGGCCGGTTCTGGGCAATAGTCGAGAAATACAAAATAAACATTTTCTATACGGCTCCCACGGCATTGAGGGCGCTGATGAAAGAGGGCGATCAGTGGCCCAAGAAATACGATCTTACGTCACTCCGCTTGCTCGGCACAGTGGGCGAGTCTATAAAATCTCCCGAATGGCTCTGGTATTACGAACTTATCGGCGGGGGAAGGTGCCCCATAGTGGACACCTGGTGGCAGACTGAGACCGGAGGAATCCTCATCTCGCCCATACCAGGTGCCGTCCCGCTTAAACCGGGCTCGGCCACAGTTCCTTTCTTCGGCGTGGAACCGGTGGTCATGGATGACAGCGGTAATGAGATGGCCGGAAAAAACGTTTCGGGGAATCTGGCTATAAAATCCGCATGGCCCGGAATAATGAGAACCGTATACGGCGACCATACCAGGTTCAAACACACCTACTTCTCCATGTACCCGGGATATTTCTTTACAGGAGACGGCTGCCGCCGCGACGAGGAGGGTTACTACTGGATAACCGGAAGAGTGGACGACGTTATGAACGTTTCCGGCCACAGGATCGGCACTGCCGAGGTGGAGGGGGCTCTTGGCAAGCATCCGAAGGTGGCCGAGGCCGCGGTTGTAGGCTTCCCCCACGATATCAAGGGCCAGGGGATCTATGCCTACGTTACGCTTAAGACCGGCGAGGCCCCCAACGATGAGCTGAAGCGTGAACTTGTGATGACTGTGAGAAGGGAGATCGGGGCAATTGCGTCTCCTGACAAGATCCAGTTCACCGAAGGGCTTCCCAAGACCAGGTCCGGGAAGATCATGCGCCGTATACTGAGAAAGATCGCCGAGGGCGAAGGCGATAAACTGGGAGATATCAGTACCCTTGCGGATCCGTCGGTTGTGAAAAAGTTGGTTACGGGCGCGCAGTGAAAATACTGGTGTCTGAGTCGAAGCAGTGCAGGGAGTACTTAATGATTTACGTCAAGGGATTCATTAAATACCCATTTCCAAATTGGTCGATATTCAATTATACCCTCATTCATTTTTATAGTTTCTTCATGATCCCAAGTAATTATGGTCCCTTGAAGTAAATCGAAATGAGCCATCGTCTTCAGTAAGCTCCGCTCTTCCCTTTTTTTTGTTTTCGGATCGTCGATGGAGTAGCATACCTGGATTAAAGAAGTAACCTTTTCACCCTGCTTTACAATGAAGTCAATGTCTGTTTTTCCATCTTTCCAGTAATACACGTCACCCATATTCCTGAGTATGAGAAAGACAATATTCTCCAGCAACCTTCCAATATCCGGACTAAAACTGAAACTCAAGGCGCTTCTAATTCCCGGGTCTACACAATATACCTTTCTTGGATAGGTGTATTGTGATTTCAAGGAATATGAAAAATGATTAACAAAAAATACCAGATATGCTTCTTCAAGGTCATCCAGATACTCCTGAACTGTATGAATATTCAGATCCATCGTGTTTCCCAGGGATTTAGCACTGAGCATGTTTGCTATATTTGTGAGAAGATATACCCCAAGCCTCCCCATCTTTTTCCTTTCCCGGATTTCATACCTGGCTATCACATCTCTTGATAGAATTGCATTGAAATACTCTTTTAATATGGTATATTTCATAGTTGGATTATCTTCCATCGCAACTTCAGGAAAACCTCCGTATTTCAGATATTTCCCAAGAAGATTTTTTATTAGAGACTTGTTTGCTATCAAATCGGTTTCGGTCTTAATTTCTACGCCTTTAAATTGAAGATATTCCAAAAAAGACAATGGGAATAGTTCATAGCTCAAACTTCTTCCAACCAGATATGTTGAATATTCCGTTTGTAGCAGAGAAGAATTTGATCCGGATATAACTATCTTGATATTCTGAAAAGAATCGTACGATTTCTTTACCCATCGTTCCCAGTCATCGATGGTTTGTACCTCATCCAGAAAGAGATTACTCATCCCTTGAAATGGCATTAATTCCTTATATGCCTCATATATTTGATCCAGGTTTGCTCCCTTGAAACTCGGATCATCCAAATTCACATACATTACTGTTTCCGGTTTCTGACTTTTTAGGATATCTTGTATTAGTAGATGCATTAGGCTTGTCTTTCCGGCTCTCCTTACTCCGGTAATTGCTGTTATTTCTTTCCTGAAAAATAACGGTTTAATTTTTTCCAGTGCTTTCCTATCTTTGAGATGTTTAAACATTTCTTTGCTATTCTGCCACCAAGGGTTCCAAAATACCAATGCGTCTTTCAACAATTCTAACACCTTGCACCATATTCGGCTATAAGGTATAATACAATGCACCATTATAATCTTTTCTACCGGTTTATCGTAAACATGAATGTCACGTTACGTTATAATATAGAAACCTTAATATATACATTAGATATATATTATATATTGTTAGAAAGTGAGGGGGATAATAAAATGAGTAACTGTCCCGAATGTAACAAACGACTGATAAAAGAAAAAAGGGAATTATCGCCCGGTGTATATGCAGACGTAGAGATCTGTTCCAAATGCGAAGACGAATGGATTGATGAGGATGAATATGAAAGACTCAGATCATTATTTAAACGTAAAGTTTTCAAGATCGGAGGGAGTCTTGCTGTGAGAATTCCCAAAGAAATTGCAGATGCTGTTGGTCTGCACGATGGGGATGAATTGAACATTTCCATAGCCGATCATAAAGTGGTTATTGATCCTACCACTTCATCGTAGAGTATATTAACAAATTGGCTTTGATGATAAAGAAAACACATATTACAGATATTTATAGGGAATTTCCCACAACTCTCAGCGGTTTACGCAGTTCAGACACGCTGGCGAATACTATAAGTGTCTGAATTGGAGCCGACCGACTTGCAACGATGGAGCTGTAGACCTAGCTTGTTCTACAACTCGCGGGGATTGGGGATATCGGTGGAAGGCAAGTAAACCATTGGCTCTGCAAGAGCCAGACGCAGAATTTCGAAATAGCAAAAAATCCTTTTTTTGTTTTAACCATCCAACAGCGGAAAATCTCGAATACAAATAATTCCGTTAGGCAAGGGTCATGGGCTTATTATCTCAAACTGGCCCAAAAAGTGCTTTATCAATTGATAATTATATCCATTCTTTCTTAGATTGAAATTCATTATATATCATTGTTCCATAATATGCATTAGTGAGTATATTGATAGATCTAACTCAAGTAAGAAAATATCAACTAGAAGTTGATGTAGATTTTTATGATAATAAAGAAAAGATGAAGTTATCAAAATACCCCAACTTTGATGAAATTGAAAAAATAATATCAAATAAAAAAATTTTAATTCCATTTTCAGAATTTTTAACATATTATCTTTTTTACAAAAAACGACAAACTAAGCTTAAATGGAGCAATTATCAGGCCATAAAAAGGAATATTGATAGCGCACTAAAAGATTTAGAAGATTTTGTTGAACATAATGGAAAATCGATTTATATACCAAAAGATGTACAATATCAAGTAAATGCAATATCAGAACGTATAGGTGAAAGTATTGGTTTATCATTAATTAATAGAATTCATAATCTCATAGAAGCAGATTGGGGCAAAATTAAAGAAATGAGGGGCCCTCGGGCATATCCTACTTTCGATTATCAAATTGCTGCAAGCGATGGGAAAAGAATAATACATGTCGAGAACAAAGGAAGTTCTGTGAAAGATAATAGAAAAAAGAATGCTGCTATTTATTCCCATTATGGGAGGATTATTGAGAAAAAAAGAAAAATATCTAATGCTGAAAAATTAGGAAGTTATCCTTATGATTCTAATATAAAATATGGTACAATTACAGCAATTGACTATCGAAATAATGGTCTTGCCAAATGCTGGTTATTGGACTCACCAAATAATTTTATTAAAATAAATCCATCCAAATATAAACTCTTAACGAGATTGAATTTTTTTCGAGAATGGATATCATTTATTTTTCCAAGATCACAAATATCATCGGCATTAGCAACAAGAATAAACTCTCTACATAAAATCAATAATCCTTTTGAATTGGATAACACACAACTTATTAATAGTAATAATGAACCTTTTAATATAAAACGTTCTACCTTTTTTATAGAGATCTTAGTTGGTTCAATAATAAATCGCGAGTGATCGATGAACCTATAGGTGGAGTTGTTTTTCAAATTTCTAAAAATAGAATTTTATTTCTCGGCATTCGGGAGGAAATCATAAATCTGGTTATAAAACAAAAATTTGATCTTATAAATAATTATAAAGCAGAAACAGGAAATTTTTTTAAAACGGTAAATTGTGTAATCAGTAAAGGGAGATTGAAAGAGTTTAAAATACCGGAAAACATTGAACTTTTTTCAAATCCTCATAAAAATTATTTTTCTTTAAGGGCTTATGGGAATCTGAATTTTACTTCTGGTGGAGTTGTATGGGGAGTTCTGTCATTAATCAAATAATTATTATTTCAAATTTCTTTCTTTATAATTCGCCCAAGACCCCGCACAAATCACATCAAAAGATAACTTCAATAAACAACAGATTTTCAGTGTACATTGGATGGCGATTTCGAACACTTTGTATAATTCCGTATATGCGAAATTAGGTTGAAATAAAACCCTATTTTGGCAGTGTATGAGCACGATTTCGTATATAGATAACTTTGATTATTGTAAGTTATAAACTGAGATTCTACATATATCACAAATAATATCGCCGGAAGGCTCACACCTTCCGAGGTCGGCCGATGGCCGACTTATCATATGTTGTTTCTGTTGGTATCGTAAACGAGGCCGGTCCGGCTTTATTGCGCCCGGCCTCGAAAAAAATAATATAAATCATACACAGACGGAAAAGTGAAAACCAATCCCGTCTCCACTACTCCGCCTTCTCCACAGCAACCGCGCACACCTTCAGCTCGGGTATCTTAGCAATGGGATCGAGCACCGGGTTCGTAAGAACGTTCGCAGCAGCTTCAGCGAAATGGAAGGGTATGAAAACTGACCCTACATCCACCTTATCCGTCACCTGGGCCTTCGTTCTTATCTCACCACGCCTGCTTCTCACGTTCACGTAATCTCCCTCCTTCACGCCGAGTCTATCAGCGTCCAATGGATTCAATTCCACGTATCCTTCCGGAACGGTTGCATCCAGGGTGAAGGAGCGCCTTGTCATGGACCCCGTGTGGAAATGATATAACATTCTTCCGGTAGACAGCACGAAGGGATATTTCTCGTCCGGGACCTCTGCGGGCGGTTTGTACTCTATATTATGGAATATTCCTTTCCCGTGAGAGAACTTCCCCTTGTGCAGGAACTTCGTGCCGGGGTGATCCTTATCGGTACACGGCCACTGGAGGCCCTGCTCGCCCAGACGGTCATAGCTCATGCCCCCGTAAATGGGTGCTAGCGTTGCTATCTCGTCCATAATTTCCGATGGGTGACCGTAATCCATGTCATACCCACAAGCACCTGCCACCTCGCACAATATCTTCCAGTCCGCTCTCGCTTCTCCCGGTGGATCCAGCGCCTTGTTCGTCCTCTGAACCCGCCTTTCGGTGTTAGTTATGGTTCCGTCCTTCTCAGCAAAACAGGTGCTCGGTAGAACCACGTCCGCCAGCTGCGCGGTCTCGGTAAGAAAAATGTCCTGTACCACGAGATATTCAAGCTTCCCGAGAGCCTCTCTCACATGATTGGTATCAGGGTCCGATATCATGGGATTCTCTGCAAAGACGTAGAGCCCGCGAACGTCTCCCCTTGCTGCGGCGTTCAGTATCTCCACCACGCCCATGCCCACCTTGTCTGGCAGGGTAACGCCCCACGCTCTCTCGAACTTTCCTCGGAGTTCGGGATTTGTCAAGTCCTGGTAACCGGGAAGAACGTTGGGTAGCGCACACATATCGCAGGCCCCCTGCACGTTGTTCTGACCTCTCAAGGGATTAACACCACCTCCTTCGATGCCCACGTTGCCGGTGAGCATTGCGAGATTGGCAATGGAAAGAACGTTATCTGTGCCCGTGGTATGCTGGGTGATACCCATGGAATAGTATATGGCGGATCGACCGGCCTTTGCATATAATCGTGCCGCTTCTATCAGGTCATCTGCGGGTATACCGCTGATTTTCTCAACGTATTCGGGAGTATATCTTTTAATTATTTCGGCGACCTCTTCGAAACCTGTACATCTCTCTTTTATATAATCCATATCCGCAAGCCCTTCACTTAGAATAACATTCATCATTCCGTTCAACCAGGCAACGTCCGTACCGTTCCTCTGCCTTAACCAGATATCGGAATAGTCTACAAGTTCGATCTTTCGGGGGTCCACCACGATAAGTTTGGTCTTTCCATATCTGACCGCTCGTTTTATCAATGAGCCGATGACTGGATGGGTCTCAGTTGTATTGGAACCGGTCACCAGTATCACGTCGGATTTCTCAACTTCATCTATGGAATTCGTCATGGCACCTGATCCGAAAGCCCGCTTCAAACCAGCCACCGTGGAAGCATGGCAGAGCCGTGCGCAGTTATCCACATTGTTGGTGCCAAATACACACCTGACCAATTTTTGCATCAGGAAGTTTTCCTCGTTGGAACATTTCGATGAGCTGAATCCGGCCAATGCATCTGAGCCGTATTCTTTCTTGATCGTTAGGAATTTCTCGGCTATGAGACCATACGCCTCATCCCACGAGGCTTCCCTGAATGTCCCGTTCTCCTTGATCAATGGCTTTGTCAGTCTGTCGGGGTGATTGATGAAATCCAGTCCGAACTTGCCCTTCACACAGGTCATTATACCGTTCACATAACTCGGCTCGTCCATGGTCACTCTAATGAATTTATTATCACGAGAATTCAGCTCGAAGGTGCAGCCTACACCGCAGTAGGGACAGACAACGCTGGTCTTCTTCATCTCGAAAGAACGGCCCATTCTCTCCGACCGTTTATCCCGGATCGCCGTCACGGGGCAGGCTGCCACGCAGGCTCCGCACTGGACGCAAGAGCTGTCCTTCAACGGCTCGAAGAACGCCGTGGACACTCTGGAATCGGAACCCCGCCCGGTGAAACCTATGGCCCCGTTGACCATCATTTCGCTGCAAGCCGCCACGCACCTCCCGCACAGAACGCATTGGTCGAGCTCCCTTACGATGGAGAAGGAGGAATCGTCATATATGTCTCCCCGCGATCTGGAACCGAATCGGGAGTCTTCAATGCCCATGTCATAGGCGATCCTCTGCAGCTCGCAGGTCCCGTTCTTATCACATAAAACGCAATTCAGTTTATGCGACTGGAGGATCAGCTCCAGTATCATTCTTCTAGCACGTAGCACACGAAAAGTATCGGTTTGTATCTTCAGACCGTTGCGCACAGGGTAAGAACAACTGGCGCAGAGCGTCCTGGCCCCTTCCACTTCAACGAGACAGAGCCTGCAAGCGCTCTGAGTGGGAAGACATGAATGGTAACAGAGGGTAGGTATGTATATCCCGGCATCTCTCGCCGCATCCAGTATTGTCCGGCCGGGTTCGTATTGAAATTCTTTCCCGTTAATGCTTATCACGACCCCTCACCTCCCTGGGGGAAACTGTCCACCTTTTTTACCGCCTGGACCTTTCTAGGGCAGACAGTATGGCATATCCCGCATTTTATACACAGGTCTCTCGATATAATGTGCGCCTCTTTCCGTTCTCCCGCAATGGCATCTACAGGGCAGTTCTTTGCACACAGCGTGCACCCGATACATTCATCCCCGTCTATCTCATAATTGACCAGTTCCATGCAGGCACGGGACGGGCATCTCTTTTCAACAATATGGGTCTCGTATTCATCCCTGAAATATCTTATGGTGGTCAATACCGGATTCGGAGCGGTCTGTCCAAGGCCGCACAATGACGAGTCCTTTATCACTATGGCCAGATCTTTCAGTGTTTCTATATCGTCCTCCTTTCCCCTGCCCGCGGTTATATTCGTCAGTAGTTCGAGCATTACCCGGGTTCCGTCCCGGCAGGGCGTGCATTTCCCGCATGATTCGGCTTGGGTGAAGTTGAGGAAATAACGGGCGATGTCCACGACACAGGTATCCTCGTCCATCACCACCATGCCCCCGGAACCCATAATGGAACCCGCTTCCCCCAACGCCTCGTAGTTCGCCGGCAGGTCCAGCTTTTCCCCTGGCAGACAACCACCGGAAGGACCGCCGGTCTGTACCGCCTTGAATTTTTTGTGCTCAGGTATCCCTCCACCGATGTTGAATATTATCTCTCTCAAGGGAGTCCCCATGGGAACCTCGACGAGACCGGAATTCGCTATTTTTCCGGTCAGGGCGAACACGGCAGTACCCTTGCTCTTCTCGCTCCCTATGGATGAGAACCACTCCGCGCCCCGGTTTATGATAACGGGGACTGAAGCAAATGACTTGACATTGTTTATATTGGTGGGTTTGTCCCACACGCCCGAAACTGCGGGAAAGGGTGGTCTCGGTCTCGGTATTCCTCTTTTACCCATAAGCGATATCATCAGTGCGGTCTCCTCGCCGCATACGAACGCCCCGGCTCCCTCCAGCACCTCGATATCGAAACTGAAATCGGTACCCAGTATGTTATCTCCAAGAAAATTATTTTCCTTTGCGCTTTCCATTGCCATTCTGAATCGGCTTACTGCAAGCGGATATTCGGCCCGGACGTAAATATATCCATGACTTGCTCCTATCGCATAGGCGGCAATGACCATGCCCTCCAGCACACCGTGAGGGTCGCCTTCGAGAGTGCTTCTATCCATGAAGGCCCCGGGATCACCCTCATCCGCATTGCAGATCAGATACTTCGGATCACCCTTTGCCTGCCGACAAAATCTCCACTTCATTCCGGTGGGGAACCCGGCCCCGCCTCTACCTCGAAGACCCGATCTCAGTACCTCTTCTATGACGTCATCAGGGGTCATCTCTGAGAGCGCCTTTTCCAGGGCTTTATAGCCATCCACTGCAAGATATTCTTCGATGCGCTCCGGGTTGATATGCCCGCAGTTTCGTAAAACGATTCTCTTCTGGTGTTTGTAAAAGGGGATGTCCCGGTAATAAGAAATTGCCTCTTCAGTCATCGGGTCCTTGTAGAACAGTCTCTCCACGGGATTGCCTTCCTTTAGGTGCTCTTTCACTATCTCTTCCGCATCTTCGAGCTTGACGTGTGCGTAGAAAATTCCTTCCGGTTCCACCACCACTAGAGGGCCCTGTTCACAGAATCCATGGCAACCTGTAAAATTCACATCCACAATATCGGATAAGCCGTGGGCTTCTACCGCCGCCTCCAAGGCTTCCCGGATCTCCGGCGACCTGGACGACACACATCCGGTACCCTGGCACACCAGCAGAGTTATCTTGGATTCCATGTTAGTAGCAGTGGCCATTCTATGACACCTCCCCTTTTTTGTACTTCCCCAATAGTTTCGTCAGCCTGGAAGTATCCATCTGGCCGTGAATGTTCTCATCCATCACTAACACCGGGGCCAGGGCACAGCAACCTAGACACGCCACCCTCTCGAGGCTGAACATGCCGTCCTTCGTGGTTTCGCCGTGGCCAACGTCCAACTCACGCTCCAGGACCTGTCCTATGGCAGCCCCGCCCTTTACATGACAGGCGGTCCCCTCGCATACTTTTATTGTATGATCTCCGGGTTTGTTGAACCTGAACTGCTCGTAGAACGTGGCTATGCCCATGATCTCGATCTCGGGTTTTCTCAAATGACGCGATATAGAGGAGACGATATCCCTCGAAATATATCCGTACTTATGCTGTACCAACTGCAAGATCTCTATGGTCTTGGTACGGTCCATAGACCTGTAAGAGATTAGCGTTCGAATGAAGGTATCTACTTCATCGGCGCTTCCATTTACCATGTCCATCACCCTCAAATGTACTATTCTTTGTAAAAAAAATTAATAATATACGACATTCCCAAACGCGGTAGTTTCAATATAGCATCGTGCCATCATAATTATGATATTAATAACTTTTGGGGTTCTTCGGTGCTGGGATATTGTCAATGGAAAAAACTCGACAAAAGTCGAGGTTTGCAGCTTGACAATGTTCGCGGAATCGAGGACCGTAGGCATACCCGTAGGGGCTGCGGAGCGAAGCGGAGCCCGAAGGGCCGATTCCGCTGAATATTTCATGGTTCCAATAGTATTAAAGGGATGCAAAAGAAATGCAAATATAACTTCTCATGTCGGGCACGATCACAGCTATACTGGCACTTGGAATTTCATCACTATCCGTATCCTTTCGGGGAAATCATCCCGACTTTTACCGCAAAAAATAATAGAAACCATATTAATGAATAACCCGATACCAATATCTCTTAAATCGAGCCAAAAACTATGAAGGGGAAATGATTTTGAAACGAGAAAAAATTATCGGAATCTCTGTTCTAATTATGTTCTTTTGTCAGATATTGCCTATCATGGGAGCGAGTGTCAGTTCCGGCTTGGAAAGCGATTCCCCAATCCCCATGACAAGAGCAACACACAGTGTGAACCGGACCGATGGAGGAGATTTTACCACCATACAGGCAGCAGTGGATGCTGCCGCTTCAGGTGACATTATAGAAGTGGACGCGGGAACATATCGGGAACACGTCATCATAACGGGAAAATCACTAACCATAAAGGGTGAAGATCCAAGCACTACCATTATAGACGGCGACGAGATCGGTGTCGGGATAAACCTCATGAGCAGCAATAACCGCATCGAGAATATGAGGGTTCGGAATTCCGAACACGGCATCAAGATAAGCTCCTCCGAGAACAATATAATAACAAATTGTCATCTGGTTTACAATAGTTTTACCGGCATACGATTCAGTGGTGTATGTCGTTATAATTCCATCACAAATTCTCTCTGCAGCAGAAACGAATACGGCATACGTCTCTATGACGGTTGCGATCTGAACACCCTCACAGGCAACCGTTGCGAGAACAATAGTTACGGCATATACATACAGAATTCAGACAACAATACAATCACAGATAACATTTGCAAGTACAACGAGGTGTCAACTCCCACCCGGGACGTTTTTTTTTCCGCGGGGATTTACGCAAACGGAGACTGCCACTACAACTCGATAAGCTCGAATACATGTAACTCCAACGGTGAATACGGATTATATATTTACCAGTCGAACCGCAATTCCGTTGAAAAGAATACATGCAAGAACAACAAAAATGATGGGATATTTCTCAGCGGTGCCAGCTTTAACATTTTGGGCAATAATACAGTTGAGAACAATGAAAGATACGGAATCCAACTATTCAATTCTCGTTCAAATGTTCTGAATAAAAACGAGCTAGCATCCAACCTGATTTATGGTATATATATCGATTCATCTCCCTATTCCTCATTGTTCGAAAACGAGATGACAGACTGCGGCCTCTATATGGCGGGAGATGATCTAGAAGATTGGAACACACACGTTATTACACAATCCAACACGGTGGAAGACGGTGCCGTTAAATATGTCAGTGATGCAAGTGGAGATGTGATCTCCGGCGCTACATACGGGGGAGTCATCCTGGCAAACTGTACCGGGGTCACAGTGACCGACGTTGAATCAAAGGGCGGAAGCATAGGAATCATTCTCGGGTATTCCTCCTACAATACAGTCTCGGAGTGCAAGTTCAATTCCAACAGCCATTACGGCGTTCTACTGTACGGTTACTCGGATTACAATATCATCGCCAATAATACCTGCAATCAGAATCGCTATGGAATCTACGTGAATGAATTTTGCCTCAGTAACGAGCTGAACGACAACACCTGTAACGATAACGAATTGGCTGGGATATTCGTGGCGGATCATTCCAATGACCAGAGCCTTAAGAGAAATTCCTGCAAGGACAATTTCGATGGCATTGAAATATCATCGTCATCCAACTCCATATCCTCGAACATATGCGAGGCAAATACGGCCAAGGGTATCTTGTTCAACGAGGGATCGTCCGGGAACCTGATAACCGCCAATACCTGCCGCGAGAACCTGCATGGCATCTATATGCTGAACACGGGGGCGAATACACTTCGATCGAACTTTGCCAGCTCGAATACGGGAAAAGGAATCGCACTCTACACGGCAACCACCAGCACCCTTGAGGACAATGAATGCTTCCTAAACCAGGAAGAAGGAATCTACGTGGGTTCCTTCCAGGAAAAGTCCTCGAACATTGTCATCCGGGGGAATGACCTGGAAAATAACAGTTACGGTCTTATCCTTGTGGAATCGGATCACTGCACCGTGAGTGAAAACAAATTCTACTCAAACGAAAATGACGGGATGGTACTTTCGCATTCGGCCACAAACATCGTCACAGGCAATACCCTTGGCAAGAACGATATGTACGGGCTCAGGTTCTCGGAAGTCAGTTCCGGCAATACCGTTGAAAAGAACGATTTCGAGGACAACGGGAATTATGCTATCTTATTGGACTCCGGCAGCAGCAACGAGATAAAATACAATAGATTCGCGGACAATAACGGAGGCTCAAACCAGGCTTCCGATAACGGTTCCGGTAACCTGTGGGACGACGGCGATGGCGAGGGAAATTACTGGTCGGATTACACTACAAGGTATCCCGGGGCCACAAATGACGGCGGCGTCTGGAAAACGGACTATCTAATTGATGGAAGCGCCGGTGAAAAGGATCACTTCCCACTATTCCAATCATTCGATCTTTCGTCTCCCGTTGCAGATGCGGGCGATGATGCCGAAATTGGACAGGGGTATCGGTTCACCTTCGATGCATCCGGTTCCGGTGATGACAGGGGCATAGTGAACTACACTTGGACATTCATCTACGAGGGGGTCACCACGACTCTCTATGAAACTGGACCGTCCTTCGTATTCGGGGAGGTTGGAACTTACATCGTAACACTTCGGGTGACGGATGCCGGTGGAAACACAGGGGATGATACAGTGACAATAAAGGTGATTGATAAAATACCACCGGTGCTTGTCATCGACACGGATATGACCGTTGATCAGGATAAGAACGCGTCCCTGGATGGAACTAAGTGCTATGACAATATCGGTATTGTAAACTACACGTGGAAATTCACGTATGATAACAAGGAACATATTCGTTATTCCCAAAAATTCTCATTTCTATTCGCCAAGGTGGGTACCTACAAGATAACGCTCATACTGACCGACGCGGCCGGCATCCAGGCCACCGGAATCATCAACCTGACCTCAAGGGACGTCATTCCTCCGAAGGCGGATGCCGGAAAGGACATAAACGTCAACAAGGGGGACAAAGCCCATTTCAAAGGAGACGGTAGCAGCGATAATGTGGGTATAACGAATTACACGTGGTCATTCTTTTATGATGGTAGTACGAAGATATTGTTAGGAGCATCTCCCGATTTCACTTTTAATATCTCGGGAAATTACACGGTATTGCTTACGGTGCTGGATGCAGCCCGACAGGCAGGCAGCGACGAAGTAAAGGTTAACGTCAAGAGAGATGACGAAAATGATGATGACGATGACATTACTCCCGGTAATGATGACGATGACATTACTCCCGGTGATGATGACACGAATTCCGGGACGTCCGGGGTCGCGGGAATAAACAATAAGCTACTGATAGGGATCGGAGCGGCGGCTGTGGTGGCAGTGATTCTCATAGTGATAGTGATAATGGTCAAGAAAAAGAGTGCACGAAAAGCAAAAAGAAACGTAGAAAAATCCGAATATGAAAACCTGTACGGGAATGCCGGTAGAAAACCTCAACGGAGAGGTAGGCGTGAAGAGATACCGGCAGCTGGGAGCGCAGATGCACTTGACGATAGCTGGATGAAAGAGGTATTGGATTCGGAGGAGTATTCCGCTGCCTCGGATGAAAAAATGGATGGAAAACGGTCGGTGTCCAGGCGCCGGAAAGCTCCAGTCCATGAAGGGAGGCGGCAAGAGACGAAATATGAGATGAAACATCGCGGGAGGAGCGTAAAAAAGGTGCAGCGGAGCCAGAGAGGAGAGAAAGCTGGACGGGCTTCCAGGTTCCCGAAGGAGACGGTGGATAGCAACGAAATAGAGTTCGAAAGCAAGAAAGGATTGGATATTGAAGCGGAACTCGATCAGTTTCACGAGGAAATTGACGACGGGACAAGCGGCGGTGAAACTGCCTGGGGCGATGAAAGCGAGAAATCTTCCACCTCATGGGATGATGGTGACAGTGAGGTGGATGATAAAGTTGAAGATAACGAACGGAAGGGGAAAGATGATTTCGGGTGGGCTGATGATAAGGATGATGAAGAGAACGATGAGGAAGTGAAGGATATAGCCGGGTGGGACGACGAGGACGATGAGTGGGAGGTTTAAAAATATGGTTAAAATTGGAATTATGGGTACTGGCGTAATGGGTCGGAACCACGCAAGAGTTGCGGCTAATGCAGGTTTATTGAAAGCGGTATGCGATCTCGACGAAAAGGCTGCGAGAGAGATTGGAAAATTATACGAAGTAAAGGCGTATACTGACCCTGAAGAGTTCTTTGGCGAGGCTGATATCGATGCCGTGATCATCGCAACACCCACCAATTCCCATTTTCCAATGGGGAAACTGGCTCTCGATACAGGCAAACACCTACTTCTCGAAAAGCCCATATGCTCCACTGTGGAGGAAGCAAATAGTTTAATTGATCTTTCTGAGAAAAAAGGTCTCGTGCTGTCCGTTGGTCTCATTGAGAGACACAATCCGGTAGTCTCATTCACCCGTGATCTGCTGGAAAGTGGCGGTCTGGGTCAAATAATATCTATCTCAGCAAGAAGAGTGTCGCAGTATCCTACAAGAATAAGGGACGTGGGTGTTATCATGGATCTGGGAATACACGACATTGATGCACTTAGGTATCTAACCGGAGACGAGGTCAAGAAGGTTTACACCCAAGCGGGCAGGACAAAGCATGAGCTTTTCGAAGACCATGCCAACATTATGCTCAAGTTCGGCTCGGGCATCAGCGGCCATATCGAAACCAATTGGCTGACCCCAATGAGGGTGCGGAAAGTTTATATTACCTGCTCCAAAGGCTTCATGGTAATGGATTATATTGCCCAGTCCGTTGAGATATCAACTAGCAGCTATATCGATGGTGACCTTGATAACGTCTATCAAATGGCAACTCAGTATAAAAAAGAAACAGTGGTTGTTAAGAACGAGGAGCCGCTGAAAAGAGAGTTAAATGATTTTGTTAGGGCCATTGAAACCGGTGGAAAACCCTTCGTAACGGCCGAAGACGGCATGCGAGCACTTGAGATCGCCCAAAGCTGTCTTCGATCATTCCGAGAGGGGACTGCCATTGAACTCTGAACGTTATCACAAGTAATAAATTTCCATTTCAGTTAAATTTTTATTTTTTAAAATATCATTATTCAATTGATATTATAAATCGAGACATGGGGAAAAAACATAAAATAGTATTAAAGGAGTTATTAAATGGTTAGAGTAAATTGGGGCCGCTGTTCATGTCCATCTCAAACAAATCCCAAGGAAAAGAAATATCCATTGCAGTCATTTCGATCATATGTGCAATAATACTATTTTCCCACAACTTTCTTTCTGTAAGTGATCCAATCCCGGTCGAGAGTCCGTCACCCAGATCAAACGGTAAAGGCGATCCTTCGGGCTCCCATTTCATTCCGGCGCATCAGATAGATACGCAAAAAAACATCTCAGGCGGAAATCTTGACAATGATCCGGTTTCATTCAACGAAAGAGAAGGTCGGAAAAATAAGTCTCCTTATTCAAGATCGGGGGGTAATAAGTCAATAGGGGCATGGACTATTTTCTGGGACCCTGAATCGCATAAAAATATAACCGCAAACGGCGATACATTCACCCATGTCTATCCTTATTGGTATACGATCAACCATGTAGGAAGCGTTTCGGCGACGTCCGATCCGGATAATGATTACTTAATTAAGACCAGTACATATCATGAACTCGGTTTGACGGTAATGCCAATACTGTACTCCGGTGATTATGAAACCTACACCTATATTATGGAAACCCCAGATCTGAGAATCAGCCATATCCTGGAGATCCGCAATCTGGTAAACAAAATGGGATTCGACGGTATCGAAATCAATTACGAAGCCCTTCCTTATGCCGATCGGTTCATTTTTGTATCATTTATCGAAGATCTTGCCGAGGACGGCATAATGAAGATGAACCAGGGGCCCCCCCGATGGAGATCTGATAATCTACAATCTAAAGATTGAAAATAGTTCGGGAGGGTCGGTTTGGGAGGGAAACACCAGTACTGATAAAATTTCTATGGCCACTCCGCTGGAATACGACATACCTTATTCGGCAAAACTTTATGCTGATGATCTTCAGGGCGGGAAATCTCGAGAAACAGTATTGGATTTCACTTTGAGAAATTATCCGCCACTGGGAATTAGCAATTTCAGCTTTCGACTTCCCCAACCATTGATGCCAGAATTCAGTTTTACGGCCCCTCAAGACCCCGATTCAGACCCGATAGCATTCTATTTCGATCTTATGGAAGAAGTTGAGGGTAATTACTCGACAATTATCTCGAGGCAGTACTTTAATCAGTCAAAATACAGAATGAGAGCGAATCTCTCGGACCACAGTTTTTATACTCTTTTACTATGGGCGGAGGATTCCCATGGTGCTGCCAGCCCCGTGTATAATTATTCCTTCTATCTGAACAGAGCCCCTTTTCCTGTGAAGAATTTGACTGTAGAAGATCTGAAAGGCTATGAAAACGGCCTGAATATCTCCTGGACAGCAACGGATGAAGATGATATCGCGAAATATGAAATCTACCGATTTGAAAATTCCACCATCGAATTGGAAAAATATGGACCCATCGCGATCTTGGAAAATGATAATCATTACAATGACCTGGAACTTATCGACGATGTGACATACTACTATTGCGTAGTTGGTGTGGATGAGGACGGTGCCGCAGACCATCATAATTTCACCCTTGTAAGCGGAATACCGTTGGATGATGTTCCTCCCGCTCCAATAGACGATTTGAAGGTCCAGGACCGTGTGAACAGCTCGGGGAGCCTTGAAATAAGCTGGAATGCCAGCAATGACGGACGTTTCCAGGGATACCGAATATATCGGAATCTATTCCCATTCAATTCTACCGTTGGAATGTACCCCGTTCATACTACCGTATCCAAGATGGCAACCGATACTTTTTGGATCGATGTTAATGTATCTGACAACGTTTCCTATTATTACGCTGTAGTTGCCTTTGATCGGAGCGGAAACGAACTCCAAACGAATCTGCACTGGGTTATGGGAATCTCAATAAACGATACCGAATTGGCCCAAGAAAATGACGAAGAAACTGGAGATAAGGAAAAAGATGAAGAATCTGAAATAAGGAGTTATTTTTTACCAATAGCTATTGTATCAGGTGTAATATGCATATTATCCGCCATAATACTGTTAATGATACTGAAAAAATCTTCAAAAAAGCGAGAACACAAGGAAATCGTAGAATCGAAAACGGTTTCATCGATAAAGGCAGATGAAGTTGAGAATAAAATTGAATACGAAAAATTATACGGAAAAATCGGTAAATCACAACATAAACAAAGTGATAAATCATCTAAACGACTGAAGGAATTTGCGCAACAAAGGCAGAAACGAAGGTTCCGTGAAGGAAAATATCGAAAAAAATCAAAAGAAGGTGATGGTTCAGAGGAATTTTGGATTGAATATGAAGAGGATAATAGTACGGAAAAAATAGAAGGAACCGATGATTCATGGGATTGGTTGGATGAACCGGATTAAAAACAAAATACGAAGTCCTCACTTTGAACAATGAGGTGGGAGTCCCTTAGATTTTTTTTTTACTTTTTATCTTTAAACCGCAAAGAATAAATTGTTTATCTCAGGTAGCGCAAACCATGGAAAGAAAGAACGTCAGGATACATGAGACCGCGGAGGTGTCCGACGAGGCAGTTATCGGCGAAGGCACAAGCATATGGCATTACTGCCAGATACGCGAGAGGGTTTCCATTGGTAAGAACTGCAATTTCGGCAAGGGCGTGTACGTGGATCTCGACGTCGTCATTGGAAACAATGTAAAGGCCCAGAACCGGGTGAACATCTACCACGGTGTCGTGATCGAGGATGACGTGTTCCTGGGGCCTTCCATGACCTTCACCAACGACATGTTCCCCAGGTCATTCATCGATAATTTTGAAGTTTCCAAGACGCTGGTGAAGAAAGGGGCTTCCATAGGCGCCAACGCCACCATTATCTGCGGTATTACCATCGGGAGATACGCCATGGTGGGTGCGGGAGCGGTTGTGACGAAGGACGTCCCCGATCACGCTTTGGTGCTGGGCAACCCTGCGCGGGTCAGAGGTTTCGTATGTGAATGCGGCAGGAAAGCTGAATTTTCCCGAGAGATAAATGATGGAAAGAACGAAATGGAATGCGGCAAATGCGGCAAGCTCCTGGAAATCGAGCGAGCGGTATACGAAAGCCAAAAATAGTCGGGTGAATGGAATAGTCGGGTGAATGAAAATGATCAGCAATGTTAGTATCAAGATAAACGAGGCTGCGGTGACTGCCGTGGTCGAAGTACTGCGTTCCGGGTATCTGGTCCAGGGACCGAAAGTTAAAAAGTTCGAGGAGGATTTCGCCGCTTACTGCGGTGCGGAACATGCGGTAGCGGTCTCCAATGGGACCACCGGGCTTCATCTGGCCCTCCTCGCTCTTGGTATCGAGCGCGGCGACGAGGTTATTACTACACCTTTCACCTTCATCGCTTCCGGGACCTCGATACTGTTCGTGGACGCCAAGCCGGTATTCGTGGACATCGATCCAAAGACATTCAATCTCGACCCCGAGCTTATAGAAGCCGCAATCACCGATCGGACCAAAGCCATCATGCCGATACACCTGTACGGACAAAGTGCGGAGATGGGCCGCATAATGGAGATCGCTGAGAAGTACGACTTGGCGGTTCTGGAAGATGCGTGTCAGTCGCACGGCGCCGAGTACAAAGGTAAAAAAGTAGGGGCAATCGGTGATGCAGGCGTTTTCAGTTTTTATCCAACGAAGAACATGACCACGGGGGAGGGCGGGATGATAACCACCAATGACCGGGAGGTGGCAGATACGCTGAAACTGCTTCGCAACCACGGTCAGGAATCACGTTATTCCCATGTGCTGCGTGGCTTCAACTTCAGGCTGACCGATATCGGTGCGGCCATCGGTATCGAGGAACTGAAACTTCTGGAAGGCAGGAGCAAAAAGAGGATATCGAACGCAAAATACCTCTCCGAGCAGCTAAGCGACGTGGTTGAAGTTCCGTTCATAGCACCCGGAAACCGCCACGTGTTCCACCAGTACACCATTATGACGGATAAGCGTGATGAGCTTATTAAATCACTCCAGGAGCATGAAGTGGGTCACGGGATATATTATCCGAAACCGCTGTATGCCTTCAAACCCTTCGAGAACTATGATACGACGAAACTTCCCGTAACCGAGGAGCTTATCAAGAAAGTATTATCGCTTCCGATCCACCAGGACCTGACACGGGATGATCTTGATACCATTGTAAAGGCAGTAAGGAACGCTTTTTAGATGTTGAGAAATTCTTACTAAAGAGGGCTTGCGAGCTGCAGCAAACGCAAGCCCGATAAAAAAAAAGAATGAATATAATAAAAAAGGAGGCCACGGCCTCCGGGTCGGTAGGATACCGACCTCATAGTTTTCAGCAATAATTCCGATTGGCCAGGGTGCATATTCGTGAAACCGCCGAGTTGGTCGATAGCTTCTGATGATTCATTAGACTCCTTTTTGATGGAGAGCAACAATTTCTCCGAACGAAAAACATCCCTCAACTTTTGTTGAAAAATCTAGTGCAATAACAAAAAAGTCGGTCTTTTTATTGTATAAGGGCAATTCCTTTACCTTGGATCTCAATTTTGATAATATCTGTTTTCCGTCCACATTTTTACTGAACTTCACTTCAACAAAGGCATAATGATCACCAATATCATTCTTTACCAAAGCATCTATTTCGATCTCACCATACCATAATCTGCTTATTTGTTTTATCCTGAATGGAATTATTTTTCTGAGAAATTGTTCTCTGACGATCTGCTCAAAAGCATGACTCAGATAAGTATTGAAATTCTTTTTGAAATAATTTAGCAGGTAATCAAGTTCCATTATTTCCATATCTGATTTGAAAGGTTCACAGAACGTAAACCAAAACTTAAAAAAATTATCGCATATTCTGTAGCGGGGTTTTTTCCGTTTATGATCCAGGCCCGAATATTCCTTCGCAATAATTCCAATTGCCATTAAAGAATTCAAGTATTTTGAGAGATTGTGCGCAGGTATGCGAGCCCGATTTCCAATTTCAACAACTCTGGTGCAACCGGAACCCATAGCAGACAATATTGCTTTGTAAATATCGGGTTCTCGAAATTCTTCCTTGAGTAAAAAATCCACTTCTTCATACAATCTACCTGATTTTGAGAATATTTCATTTTCAATATTTTCAGCAATAGATCTTGTTTCGGAAAATTTCTCCAGATAATGCGGAATTCCGCCTGTTACGGAATAACATTTGATATTTGATAAAAGAGAGTTATTGGGAAAGAATGCCTGAATATCGAGTAGACCCATCTTTTCTATTTTGAGATGACCCGTTTTTCTCCCATACAGCGGGCTTTTTTTACTCAGGACTCCCATTTCCATCATACTTATGCTCGAACCGCATAATATTACCATAAGATCGGATTTCCTGACGATCTGGTCTACAATTCTCTGGAAAACAGATGGAATTGCATTATCTTTTTCAACGAGATATGAGAATTCATCAATTACAATAGCCGCCCGAGAACTATTTTTAGTCATTAAATTTTCAAATATTTCGAAGAAATCATTGCTTTCGATGACGGATTCGCCCAAGAATTGGGAAACTTTATTTTTGAATCTTATGGCATTCCTTTCGGTTCCAGCCTTATCGGATAGGAAATAAAAACCATTATGATCTTCCAGGAATTTTTCAAGCAAAGTTGTTTTTCCAATTCTTCGTCTCCCATAAATGACGATCAATTCATATTGGTCCGAATTGAATCGGTCATGGAGGAAAGATAATTCGAAATCTCTATCGATAAAGTTTAGGAACATATTACTTAGGATTACGTTCCTAAGATAAAAACCTTACTGATAAATATACAAAACCGATTAAATTTGAGAAAAGGGCGTATATCCAACATCATACTTCCAATTGCATTCAAAGATTTTTTTAGTACTGCGCATGGACAACTTCGAAAAGAAAAGATTCACCTGTGATGACTATTTTTCCGGACCCTCCCATTTTTTCCCATCGGTTCAATCCTTTCGCTAAATATATATAACCGCTATATAATAGTCCTCCCGATAGCATGCAGATAGGATTTCTATTCAGCAAAATATGGAAATTCCTCGCGATTTTCGTATTCGTCCTGCTTATTAGTTCTCTACTATTCTATCAGTTCGAGTACGTTCCGGAAGATGAGCGTGGAGACAGCTATTCGGGTCCCGAGGGCATATACGATTCATTCTGGTTCGGGATAGTCACTCTATCAACTGTGGGTTATGGAGACCGCTTTCCCGTGACCTCCGAGGGAAAGATAGCAGCATTGTTCCTGGTAATCTTCACCTTCACATTTCTTGGAGCTATGATAGGCATGGTCAGCGATGCGGTGATGGAGGCTCGCAAAAGGGAGGAGTTAGGCATGGAAGGCACTAAGTTCAAAAAGCACATAGTGATATGCGGCTGGACTAGCATATCGAGGGTCAGCCTCGAGGAACTGCTGGTGGCCGATCAGAACGTGGTAGTGATAACGAACGATCAGAACGAGATTCCCAAGGTACGGGATATGGGCAGCAAAAAGAACCTCTTCGTGGTCTTCGGACAATACAGCAACAGGAAAGTCCTCAACCGGGCCAACGTTAAATATGCCCGAACGGTCATAGTTGCAACAGGGGACGACACGGAGACGCTGATCGCTTCGCTAACCATCAAGAGCCTAAATCCCGATGTTCGCTTGATAGTATCCATAGCCGAAGAGGAATTGAAGAAAACCCTGTACTCTGCAGGCGTCACTTACGTTTCATCACCAGCCGAGCTGACAGGAAGACTGGTTGCAAGCGCCGCTTTCGAACCGGAAGTAGCCCTTTTCGTGGAGGATATCACATCGGCCACAGCGGGTTATGACCTCCAGCAGTACACCATAGGGGAAGGTTCATTCGCCAAGGGTAAAACAGTTAAAAAATTCAGGGAAATGATGGCGGAGGTAGCAGGGCCGCTTCTCGTGGGTGTTGCCATATACAAACCTAAAAAAGGAGAGAAGACCGAAAGCCCCAGCAACTGGGAATTAAAGCCCAATCCTGACAGCGCCTTGAAGTTGAAAAATAACGATATCATTATAGTACTTGGCGATGACGATCAGAACGATAAGCTATATAAATTGATCAAAACACCTCAAGGACGATGAAACAGCGTAGAGATGGGGCGGGATTAACTATGCAGCCTTGAATTCACAGTTGCCAGTTATCGAGGCGCAATGAATAATTCGGGTTATTTGGGTTTAGAGACATAAAATTCAAATTCTAAAGAAGATTAATATGGTGATCGATAATCGATTATTTCGTATTTTTTGTCGTGAGAGTAGGCTCCATTGTTCCATTGGGTGCCCATAATCATTAAAATGGAATCGTCACTCTATTTTCGGAACAAATTATATTTATCGTAATCGTCATACTAGATAAATTATTTCATGCACAATAACACTGTCAGGAATTTTAGTAATAGTATTGATTATTTTATGAGGTGAAGATAACATGAATCATGTGAACGTGAAACATTCCCAATGGGGATTGCTTGGTCTTCTGTGGACATTATTGGCAGGCGCATTCGTTATAATCCTCGCATATGCCATTCACGGAACCTTTCTGACCGATGATTTCGAGCAGCTGATTGACAAATTACAAAAAACCTCATTCATTTGGGTTATCGGAATTTTGGAACTCGTCGTTGTCGTAGGATCACTTGTCGGATTGATACTTTTGTCCAAACGGATAAGTAAACTACCAGCCCCTAAAGGAGCTGGCGTTTTGCGCGTAGTGCCGTTAATTCTAAGCAAAGTCTGTCAACGA